>NZ_JBXGLH010000037.1:0-14424 GCF_056892285.1 Haladaptatus sp. HS23
ATGATCGGATTACACTACGAACTGCCCACAGATTTCATTGAGGGTGCCGGAGTGGGTGCACTTCCGCTTATGGATTTCAACGGAAGTGCGGGGAATGCTTTGAACAACGTGCTAATTCACCGCCGCTAAGCAGGGTAGTTGGCAGTGGAAACATGCTCCCACCCAAATCATTTGTTCGGGAACTAGGTCATCGATTGCTGACCTTGCTCCGGTCACAAGCAGTTGCAGATTTTCTTAATGAAGTGGATAATAATATACGGTCCGCTCGTTATGAATAATAGCGGGCGTCGGGTTATGGGAGTGCGGAGTGCACGCTCGACGTTCGCTTGCAGTGGCACAATCGTCAAAGGGGAATGGAGGGAGGGGTGGGTGTCCGGGTGCGTAATTAAGGGACCATTCGCATGTATGCAAGTCTGCCTGTTTAGGTTTTACCTTCTTCGAGAAGTTCTTGAGCGGGCGCTGTCCTCGATCCCGAGTTGCTCATGTGTCTGCCGCTGTTTTATACTCTCCCCGTGAGAACACCGCGACGTCCGCTGAAAAACGCGGACTGAAAAATGACGACAGAAACACCGCCGCATGGTGTTTCCGTCGCGCTCATTGGTTCCGGAGCGACGATTATCGCCAGCCAGCAACCCGCTGGATGGATACTCGTCGCTGTCGGTGTCTTGTGGGCGCGAAGGAAACTGGGCGAGTGATGCAGTCCAAGGCGACACTCGCCCACACGTCGCATTTATTTTGTTTTCTGCGACGCCGACCAGTGTGGGTCGACAGTATACAGTTGTATGCGGATACACATCAGTTTTTCCCGTATCTGTGCAAGCGTATAGATCCGAACGACCACTTTCACTTCGCCTCACCGGTTAGTTTATTAACATACCATACCTTTACTATCCTCATGTCAAATGATTCAAATGAGGCAGAAGACACAAAAAAGAAACAGCTGAGGAAGAACCACAGGATACCCGACCAGATGGGGGCAGAAAGTACGAGCAATATTCGCATATCGAGGCTGGTGGGGACGTCAACAATACAGTCAACAATGGCACTGGTGATGTCAACATCAATGCCCCAGAAGATAACACAGTCGACAGCAGCAGTGGGTTTGATATCGTCGGGGATGCATTCCGACTACTCTGTAGAATTTTCTACAAAACGTCAGTCGGACAGCGGCTGGATAAGCCACTGGCTGTGACAGGAATTGGTGAATTCATTATATTGGTTGTGTGTTTAATTGGGATACTGAGCGCACTCTTCGGCTCATTCTTCGGCATTCCTCTACTCGTCATGCCCGCGCGTATGTTTCTCACCTTCGCACAACCACTCACACCATTATGGGACATGGCTTTCTCTTCGGGAGTAGGGTGGATTGTAGCCGCTTTCGCTGTTGTTGTCGGTGTATATCCATGGGTGAGATTTTCCACAACCTGCGAACGGTGTGGTCGTCGATTCGTGACAGAAGTAGGTACCCGAACCAACTACAATCAGATGCGATATGATCCCGAAAAAGGGACGACTGTGCCACGAGAAGAGAGATATCGCTTTTGCCCTTACTGTGACGGGGATGTAGAGGGCAAAGACGAGTAGAGTTCTTAGTAGCTGTCGTGCATAGATTACAGCGGCACTCCCGGGGTGGTTCTACTTCTGATTATCAAATTAACTGGCAGGAAAGCAGGTTCAGTCTTCTTGTTTGTCATTGTCGGTGAGGAGATCGTCTGTCGTGATCGCCTTGGCGTCACACTCGGCCGCACGCATCGTAGCATCATCGACCATTCCAACGATATCCGCTGCGCTGCGATCCGCTGCCGCTCATTCCCGCCGCTACCCCGTTATCACGCACGGTGTGATTCGAGACTCTCGAATACCTTCTTTCCTCTTCGTGTTGCGAGTTCCGACGGTGGTGCAACGCGATACGCAAGTTCTGTTCGATGCTGCTCATCGGTCGATGAGTCGCCACGAAGAATCGCGACCAACATTCCATCAGACGAGCGCAAGAGGATACCGTCCCTTGTGACTGACGATCGCAATCCCTTCAATGACTGCTCGATGAGTTCTTGGGCTTCTGTTAACTCGATTGTGAGCTGTACTGTGTCAAATTCTGGCCGATCGCGACTCGTTGCGGTCATGCTTCGTTTTCACCGGGTTAGACGATTGTAAACCCATCTCTCTCATAAACCTGTGCCCGCGCGTTCTCTCCTGTCCAAACGACGAATCAGCGCGATCCGAAGGCTGTAACATCTTCAACTCTGAAAAACTTCGGACGGAAGCGGACTCATCGGGCACCGAGCGGTCGGTGAGCTATTGATTCTCACTTCATTATCCGTACCGAAGACATCTAGTTGATCGACAGAAGATGCAAATAGTTGCACTCTCGATAGAATTATTGCACTCCACAACCAATTACCGAGTATGACTGATGCACCGGGAGCCAACGTGTGGAGAGAAAACACGAGTGCGTTCGACCGTGTTCGCTCGATCGCCGTGACACTCTCCCAACCACGCACCGCCGACTGGATCGCCGATGAAGCACTGGTCGCTGGAAATACTGCCCGTGACCATCTCCAGCGACTCGTCGATATGAACGTCCTCCAGACTGTCTCGGGTGAGCAGGCAACGCTCTATCAGCCTGACCCGCTTTACACGCGGATGCGGGCGCTCCGTGACTTGCTGGATGACCGCGATCGCGATGATCTCATCCAGTTGCGTGCTGACCTCCAAGAGCAAATCGAAGCCTGGCAAAATGAGTACGATGCCGACTCCCCAGATAATCTGCGTGAACGGGCTGCTCAGGTAAAGACGGCTGCCGAGACACGAGAAGTGCGGCAGGTCGCAAGTGACTGGGATATCGTTCGGTACCGACTGCGCCTTATCGAGGATGCAATCGAACACTACTCGGATTACTCGGGTACAGCGCCTGCACCTTCCTAACGTGATCGCCAATGTTTGCTGCTGACGGGGGCTATGATGCTGGAGAGGCGTCACATAACATACTGCTCGAACTGCGAAGAAACGCTGGGAGACACCCAGGCGTGACTGAGGCACGCGGCGTTCCGGATGGACAATTCACTCGTGTCCAAGCAACGCTTGATCCAACGGTGTTTGGTGGATCGGCTCAGTCAGGGTCGCTCACGATCCGATGGTTTGCCGGAGAGACTCCAACCGCACGAGCCGAGTTTTCATTTCATTATAGTGATCCGTCGGGGTTTGATTGCGGGTGGCATTGCGAGCCAAATCCGCATGTGGATGGGTGGGAACACTATCAAGAGCGAGAGGCACCTGCTGAGGAGTATACGTATGAGTCAGTGTCGTTTGGAAGTGAACATCCTATGCGGGTACTGTGGGAGATTCTTGATCGGTTAGAGACGGTACTCCAGCGTCGGTGAGTTTGGTCAACCACATTTGCTAGCCTGCACTGACGATTTGTTGCCTGCCCTCCGCCGATCAATTTGGTCAGTCGAACCGCTGGGACGAAACAATTTGATTAGTCTAATTTATTGAATATTTCAGCGACTGAGAAGAATTGTGTGCTAAACATGTGAATGTATGCATTACGACTTCGAAAATACCAATACGGTCTATGGTCATCCAATCTGGACGGAATTGTTAACCAAGACGCTGCTCGAGCTTTTTCTTGTACTTATCGCCAACTCGATGCTCCGTATACCGCCGAGCATCGTCTCCCCAGCGTCCTTCGATGACATCACGTCGGAACCCCTTGCCGTACTTCCGGGTCAATCCGGCCATGACGCCCGCCGTCGAGCGACCATTCTTCGCGATATCAATTCCGTAGTTTTCACGCATCTGCTGGCGAATTTCACTCCCACGAATCCATTCCCCCTCGGCGTCGAGCCGGACACGAATCATCCCTTCCTGCTTCTCCGTCAGACGCTCGAAAAAATCGCTCGGCAGGCCATGGCTCTTATTTGAATCACTCATCGCTGCCGAGCACCTCCTCGATCTCCTCGCGATACTTGTCGCCAATCCTGAACTCCGCATTTTGTTGAGTCTCATCAGCCCACTGTCCATCAATTACGTCACGCCGGAAGTCCTCGTCGTACTTGCGAGTTAATCCAGCAATAACCCCAGCTGTGGCTCGTCCGCTATCCGGTACGTCGATTCCGTACTCATCGCGCATCGTCTGCCGAATCTCTCTTCCACGCATCCACTCCCCATTGTTCTTGAGGAGGATCTCGATCATCACGCGCTGCTTCTCGGAGAGGCGGTCGAAGAAGTCCTCTGGGAGGCCGTTCTCCTCTGTTCGCTCTGTTTCCCTATCGTCGGTTCCAGTAATCGATTGACTGCCGTTGTGGACGCCGACGTCAATCAGTTTGACGCCAGTCGTCTCCGATACACTTCTATCAAGTCCTATTCCCTTGCCCTCTAAAGAAACAGTTACTGTTTCCTCTCCACTTCTCACCTCATCGTTGAGAGCGATTTCCATTATTTTGAGAGCTGTACCTTCCGATATCTTGCGATTGACGGAGATCCCTTCTCCCGTTATCGTCATTTGCACTGTCATCCTCCGTACTACCACATATTCCACACTACCCCTTAATACTTTCTATACTGCCAGTAGCGTCAGTAGTGTGTTGTAGTGTGGAGTAGCGGCAGTATGGATACTAAGCAAATTCACATATTATTGCATATCGTCTACCTTGTCCGATCGATGCGAGGAGGCTAATTCTGAATATGCACTCTCTATTCAGCAGAATCACCGGAGCTCATCGCCGCATGAGGGTTTCTACCAAGGCTGAGATAGAGTATTCCTGTTTTTTCACCGATACTCAAGGAGATCGTCTTTCGTGATTGCCTCGGCGTCACGTTCGGCCGCACGCATCGCTGCATCATCGACCATCCCAACGATATCCGCCGCGCTGCGATCCGCTGTCTGTTCAGCAAGCGTCTCATAATCGTCCTCATCGAGATCCGATGGGAGTTCACGGAGTCGCACGCGGAAAATCAGTTTCCGTGCCTCCTTGTCGGGGAGACCCACCTCGTACTGTTGGTCCAAGCAACCTCGACGAGTCGCGGCTTCATCAAGCAGATCCGCACGGTTCGTTGCCGTGACAAGCGAAACTCGGGTCGTCATCGTCTAAGAACAGCTCGACCGACATCCGGCGATTACAAATGCGCATGGCATTCCAGAGGGGTACTACGCCGAAGGCAAGTAGAGGTTGATCCTCGGTATTTTGGATGCGACGCGGACACTGCAACGTTTCGGGTGACATGGCATCCAAATTCGACGTTTCCACCGGAAACTGGGCTTGAGGACCGCAAACACATATCGCTGACTGCTACCTTCGCCTTTCAATACAGCAAGTCCTCGGGATTTGATTGCGGATGGCATCTCGAACCAAATCCGCATGTTAGCGGTCATCTCCATTTCCAAGAACGGAATTCATCGGTCGAAAGCTACGCCTATGACGAGTTCACGCTTACCGCGACTTCGGTCGTTGGGGTGCTCTGGGAAGTATTAGACGCTCTCGAAGCTTGACTGCGAGAGAAGTGAATCGATTTAGTTGTACTCAATTATTTGCTCTTGTAAAATTATTCATTCCACAATACAGAAAGAGGATAAAAATACTGCGATAATTATCTACATATCTCATAGAACACAAAACTTATTACAAGATCTAAAAAATGAAGAACTCTCTCATGGACCGCAGAGCGTTTCTTCAAACTGTTGGAATTGGAACTACCACCGCACTTGCCGGTAGCCAATTTGCACGCGATACTGTCGAAGCCACTGAACCTACTGAAACGAGCTGGACGCGTCCATGGGGTTCCACTGGTCAAACACGCTTTAGTGAATCACACAATTTTACCGATCCTAATGGTCAACTCGACTGGGAAAGCCGTGGAGGGAATTGGTCGGGAACACCGACAGTGAGCGATGGTATTCTCTATGTTGGCGAACTCACAGATGATATCTACTCTACAGGATCTATCAGTGCGTACGATGCAAAATCAGGAAATCAACTGTGGAGTGTACGTAAACATCCAGTAACTGAAAAAGAAAAGGAAAGGGTAGAACAAAGTTCTAAACAGCTTCTCAAGGAGTCCAGCGCACCATACGGATTCCTCACCCATTCTCCTGTCGTCGAAAATGGAGTGATATATGCAATCGGACGCTCATCGGGTGATGGGAACTATTACGTTGCACAGGGTGTGTACGCGCTCGATGCGAAATCAGGCGAAGAAATTTGGGCACGAACTGACCTTGTTGATTATTCTACTCTCGAAGTTGCGAATGGACTAGTATACCTTTCTGGACTTGCACTTGATGCAAAAACTGGAGACACTGCCTGGGGAACATCCGCAGATGAACGCGTGATCGGTGTCGTCGATGACACGCTCTACACATCTGCTATCGTTGATCGACCGAATGAGGAGATAGCCATATTCATAGCACGTAATGCACGTACCGGGGATGAACGCTGGCGTGCTCTTTCACCATTTAATACAGGTAATTTTTCAAAGGCTGTCGATGAAGATTTCCTATATCTTGTCCCACATGAAGATGATACGCCGCTAGTCTATGCACTTTCCACCACGAACGGACAAGTGGAGTGGAAGACAACCCTCTCAGTCCGGGAGGGGACAACCGATGTGAGTGCGCCTGCAGTCGATAATAATAGCCTCTATCTATTCACTAGAGGGACAGATGACACCTATATGTCTGTTGACGCCGATACGCCGGTTGAAGGAGTTGGAACTGCATTTGCACTTAATCGGGAGACTGGTACTGAACAATGGCGGTATGAGACACCTGCTGCATTTGCGGGCAATCCAACCGTCGGTTCCGATTCAGTATATGGTGCTGCTCGCTACCATGCGTGTTCTGTATACTCAAATCGGCCAGTAAGAGCAGGAATCTATTCGTTTGACAAGCAAACCGGTGTTAAGCGCTGGACATATGCAATTAAGAATCTATACTCTGTTTTTTCTCCGGCCCTTTCGGAGAACCAGATATTTCTTGCAACCAATGGACTTCCGATGGGTGTTACAATCATGTATGCATTTAGAGGGTGTGAGTGCTCACCACACTGCAGTAACCAATTTGTCGATGATGGAAAAAGACAGACAAGAACCCAGACTACTGACGAGCCTGAGATAACCCCATCATCGGAAACCTCTAAAAGAGAAACAACGACCACTTCATCATCGTCAGAAACGACTGTCGAAGAAGAAATTAACACAGTGTCACCAGCAGAAACTACGGACAAAGTACAAACGACTATAAGCGACCCGATTACGAATCACTCGTCAACCACGAAATCAACTACGAGCAGACAACGGTCGCAAACGAGCACTTCAATAACCAGCACAGTTTCCAAGAAGACATCGGTTCAAACAACGGTTAGTGATGGCCAACCTGGATTCAGTGTTCTTGGAACATTTGGGAGTCTGATTAGTGGGGGTCTCTATGCACTTTATCGATTAACAGATGGTGATAATGACGATTCAACCTAAGTAAGCGTCCGGGTACTGGCCTATTGGCTATCTCTGCATGCCTTGGTAGCAGAAGTGATAGCGACGTTGACAACCTATATTTGCATGCAAAAATATATTGTAATATATATGATCAGGTCCGTACAAGCCAACTATTAATTGATATCATCTGGATCGAGGTGATCTACCACAATCCGCGCAACTTTAGTTTTCAGGCTGTTTGAGTTGCTACTCAATCGCTGTAGAATCAGGAAACGACTTGGCGAGATCCTCGTACGTGATTGCTTGCGCATCTCGTTCAGCAGCCTTCATTGCGGCGTCATCGACAATCCCAACAATATCCGCACTACTGAGCTCGGTAGATAGCTCGGCGAGCTCCTCATACTCGTCTTGATCGAGCTCGGTCGGGAGCGTTTGCAATCGCACTTTGAAGATTTTCTCGCGTGACTCCTTGTCGGGCAGATCAACCTCGTACTGCTGGTCAAAGCGACCACGGCGAGTCGCAGCTTCATCCAATAGGTCCGCACGGTTCGTTGCTGCAATAAGCAGAAAGCTCGGGTCTTCATCGTCCAAGTGTGCGAGAAACTCGTTGACGACTTGAGCATGCTCACGATGAAGATCGTTTCCGCGACCCGCGAGGAGTGCGTCAATCTCGTCGACGAAGATCACACATCGGTCGAATTGCTCGGCCTCATTGAACAACTGGTTGACTTGCTCGGTGGACTCATTCACCCATCGGCTTTTGATATCGCCAGCGCTCAGCTCGAGGTATGGATGGCCGAGTTCGCCAGCAATCGCTCGAGCGAAGTGTGTTTTCCCGGTACCGGGAGGGCCATGTAAGAGGATGCCGTTTGGTGGCGAGACGTTGAATCGTTCGTAGGCGGCATCGGTATGTGAGAGCGGGCGAAGGACTGATCGCATAATATTGCGTTTGAGGGAGTCCATGCCACCGACATCGCGAAACGTCGTGGTGGGAGCTGACCGCCAGTCAAAGGTGAGTGCTGAAGGTGGCTGATTACTGGTCGCTCGACGACTCTCATCGGGATTATCAGTAGAGGATTGGTTTTTTTGAAATTCTCCGTGTGTCTCCTGACCAGACTCGCTCTCTGTTAAACTCACCTGCTGACTCTTTGTTGCGTTTGTGGAATTGTTTCTTTCCAGATCTTCAATTGCTGAAAGCGTCGCATACACTGGAATTGGTATACACACGAGCCAGCTAAGTCCTACCAACCATGGGTTATCGAACATAGAGGCAACGTGAAACGGCTGCAAAATTGCTGCAAACGCAGGAAAAACGTGATTCCAAAGCGGGAGAAACCAGAGTATGGTTAACAAAGATGTCCCAATTATCATCCCAAAGAGATCGCCCACCTGACCACGATTATTCTTTCCAGTAAGAATGTCTATAGCCTCTGCTATCGCACCTGAGATCATCGTTGGCAGATACCAAATACCAAGGACGCTAAGAACCGCTGGAATGACAACCCCTATTCGACTTGTTGATTTTCCAGCAACAATGAACACACCAACCGGAATAAAGAGATAGCATACTGATGTCAAAGTAACCATCAGCAAAAATGGAAGGATCGTGTTGAGAGCGCTAAAAAATCGTCTCTTAGTTGCGGAGTTCTTTCCTGTGGTGGACGTAGTGTTTTCCTGGCCGTCCATAGTTCAGTTCATCTCTTCTTTTTAGCTCTTAAATATATTCTGTCAACAAGATCTACTTTGACCGATCTTTACTAGTAGATGAGCCAGACCATTCGTCCAAGGTGTATTGGTTTGCTTTCGTTTTATCATCGTTCACACCGATGATTGGGTCTTCGCGATAATGTTCCAGACCTGCCTCTGCCCAATCGAGAGGTGAGCGATCGAGATTCCGCAAAGTGAAGTTGGTTCCTGCACGGGCGTCTTTCACTGTACGTTTTCCAGCTTTTTTCCCATATTCACTCATCCCCTTTTTCTTCGCCCATTCCGGAGTGATCGATGAAGCGGTAGATCCAATACCTTCTTTTGTTTTTCCAACAGCGGAACTTGCCGAGTTGATGGACCCTGTGACCTTTCCTCCAGTAGCGCGATTATCGGCCTTGCTAATCGCGGATCCCGCTGCAGCGCTCGCTGTTGTTGCAGCGCTGCCGGCACGTTTCCCACCAAACCGAGCCTGCTTCATGATGCTCGCACGGCTCGACTCTTGTGACCCACCTGCTGATGCCGACGACCGACTTCGAGATGTCCGCTTCCGCCGACTGCGTATCCGACCAGGGACAAAACCGGAGGACATGGCTGTTTTCAGCCCATAGACGGCAGGTGCGACCAAGCCGATCAACCAGAAGAGGAACGACTCGAGAACATCATTGAACGAACCAGGATCCGACCCTGCAGTGGCCGCTGCATGTGTAGCTGTGCCGGATCCAGTGGCACCAATCGCAGCAGCGCCAACATACATGAGTGCAGCCATGAAGATCCCTGCGAGAAACAGCGAGAGCGTCGCGTTGATGAACATCTTCGCCGCTTTCGCTGAATCCTCGAATGGCCCGAAGTCGAGATAGAGCATCACCGCTAGAATCGGCAGCGTCACAAACATCGCTACAAAGAGGAACTCCCGAATCACCAGCATCGCAAACAACAGGAGAATCCCAGCAATGGAGGTTACACTCAAAATCACCATGCCGACTGCGACGACGCCCGCTGAGGCGGCTGCGCCTTCCATCCCGGTTTTGAGCACTTGCGTCCCGAATGCGCCATAGCTCTCGGGGTAAATGTAGGCGATGACCGCGTTCACGAGCAGCAGGCCGAAATGCATGAGCTGGCGACCAACGGCAACGAAGATAATCGCCTTGAGCGCCTTCCAAACCAGGATGACACTATCCACGTCGGCTTTCTTTGAAAATGGCTGTGAGGCAAAGCCAGCCATCACCACGACCACCAGCAATTGGGGAAAGATACCCAACAGGTGGTCAAACGCCTGGAGGTACTGCGGATCGGTATAGGGGCTATCGAACACTAGGAAGGTGTACACACCGCCCGACATCAACAGGCCCACAAAGCCCATGAGTTTCGTCATGAGCCAGGTGAACAGGTCTGCGATCCATCCCGTGAACCCGGCGGCAAGAACGAATGACGTCATCTCTGCGGGGAGGTGGATTGTTCCGACTGTGAGCTTGGGAACACTGTGAACGATGGTTGTGCCGTGTGATTGGAGGGTGGGGATCATTGGGTGTCAAAAAGATGGTGTTTGCTTGTATATCAATACCATCGCGTAAAAATATTTTCTTAGATATTCTGAATTATTATCGACGGAGATAGTGAAATGGGAGATAGAATAGCACGAATGCGATGACAGCCACGAACCCCTTACTCAGTGCCACCAGTGCACTATAGATGTTGAACGGTGTAGGCGCAAATCGAATCTGATTGTGCGATGGGGCGTAGTAGAGTCCTCGTGAATCGTTGGCGACGCCGCGGAACGTGGCCTCGATAGCACTTTCATCACGCGTGACGATCGCAACACCATCACTGTTGGTGGCAACACGCCCCTGGACGGCCCCGTGGAGATAGATCGATTGGTTAGGGACCGGGCTCCCAGTCTGTGCGTCAGTGAGTTCAATCCGAACGTGTCTCTTATCCTGCTTCGTTAGTGTTAGCGAAACCGGGTGTTCGGAGACAGTCCTCGTTTTCAGTGGAATTGCATCGCCATGAATGTCGTAGAGCGTGGTGAGTGGCTGATCGACGTTCGTAATAACCACACGAGTGGACGCCCGTGGTGGAACCGATGAGAGGTTGACGGTCGGCTTGAGCGGTGCAGCATCTGGAGCGAGCGGAACAGTACGAACGCGACTAACGGTTGCCATCGACGCTGCCTGTGAATTCTCACGAGCAATCGCTGGCTTGCTTCGAACGGCGATCAGCTGTTTTTCGAGGACGTTCGGCGGTGGGACTGTTCTCTGTGAAGTCGTGCTGAGTGGCGAGGAGCGATTGGCCGACCTGTTGAGCGGAACTAACGGTTGTGATGCATTGAGTGAGAGCGTCGTGTTGGGGCGCTGGGTGCCGATCGTTGCATTCTGGTACCGATGCTGGGAGTAGACGCCCCATACGTTCTCGAGGCGTATCTGCCCGGATTTGAATGCCGCGTAACTCCATTGTCGACGATTGGTGACTGTCGTGGGTCCGTCCAGACGGAGAATTATCCGTTTGAGGTCACCGTTGTCAGTAACGAGTGTTTGCGTTGCGTTGAGCTGCTGGTTCGGTGTGATCACGACGGGTGCTGCATCGCGAACAGTATGCGAAAGGAGAGTCGTATTCGAACTCACGTTCGTTTGCTGCCACCCCGAGCTCGTCCGGATTGAGACGGTCTTGTGAATGGTCAACTGCGTTGTGATCGTTCCGTTCACGACCATTGTCGTTCGGCCGGTCGCCTGTGCGTTCGTGTATGTGAGGGGCCGCGATGCTTTGGCTTCCTGTGAGGCATCCTCGGAAGCCCATGTTTGGGAGCCAATTCTGAGTGACCGATTGATAGACTGGCTCGTGAGAGAATAGTTGATGCAGGTCTTGGTGCCATTCGTGACTGTACAGGTCTGATTTGGAAGTACTGTCGAGTAATCGAGCGAGGAGAGAATAGACCCGTTTCGGGGAAGCAAGAAGAGATTTTGTGACGATGTGTTTGTTCGTCCCAGACGGGTTTGCGTTCCGTTCTGTGTCCCAAGGATCGTCACATGCGCATTTGTGACGACCGTGCCGTTCGAACGATTCGAATCAGGAAACCACACGCTCGTCGAGCGATTGTGCGGCAGGGTCTGGAGGTTGTTACGACGGTACTCGGCAAGCGTCTGATTGCGAGGCCCGACTTCGTGGGACGGCTGGGACGTTGCATACGTAAAATCACGAGCTCGACTGGCATTTGCTGCCGAAATATTCGGGGACTGGAGAATTGTACGGAGGTCTGGTTGAATGAACGGTGGCAGCGCACCGATGGTGGGGTCTGGGTCATCAGAGACGAAGACGTCAGTGGCGTTCGCGAATCGGGTGGTGCTGACGCCAGTTGCAAACGAACTGAGTAGCAGAAGCAGGACAACGAGTCCAAGAATGAGTGGTCGAAGACGTGTGTCCGAGAGTGGTGGCATTCGTGGGGAAAGCGTGTATAGGGCGATGGTCAGCTAACGAGATACAGGAGACGAAACTAGCCCACCGTCGTTAGAAGAACGGTGGGACGATCATCCCCGGAGCGAGGTTTTCAAAGAGCGTGACGAACACATTATAGCTGACCGAGAGCACGATCATCCCAGCGCCGCCCCAGAGCGCACGCCAGCCCCACTGTGTGCGACTTGCGTTGCGTCCGGAGACGAACCATAGCGCTGCGCCAACGAGGAAGACAATGACCCCGATTTGGCCCAACGTGGTTGCGACGAACTGTTCGATCTCACTGAGCGAGTTGTTGATCTCGCTTTGTTGCGCGGCGGCGATACCAGTACTGACACTGAATGCAAGTAGAGCAGTGACCAGATACGTAATTCGATGGCGGAATGGGGAGTGCATACACGATTTTATTCTTTTCCCCGTGATAAAAACTTTAGCCCTTATGAATAATATACTGAATTTTAGCTGGCGTGAAGGAGCAATCTGGGCTCAATTTGAAGATGGTTTCGGACAATCAAGATAGTCGATACTCATCTTCTCCCAGCAAAGACGAGCATTGATCCCGTATTCTTCCACGCGTTTCGCATTGATTATTCACTATATATTATAGTAGGATTTAAGTAGCGGAGATTAGTCACTCCAGTATGACTAATTCAGAAGCCGACCAGGACAACGCTGCTGACACACACGAGAACAAATCCGGTCTTGATTTTGCGTCCTATAATCTCCCGACCGATCTCACCGCCTTTCAGGCACACCTCTTGTGTCTCATTTACCGCTTAGGGCCCGCTGAGGGTGTCGATCTGCAGGAGGCGTTGGAAGACATCTATCCAGAGCCGATCAACCACGGCCGATTATATCCTGGCCTCGACCGACTCGTTGAGAAAGGGCTGATCTCGAAGCAGACGAAAGCGAGCGATAAGCGACGGAATGCGTATGCGACTGTCGGTCGTGGCGACTGGGCAGTCGAAGAGTATCACCGATTCATGCACGATATTGTGACGCCGGAGTAGTCATCAAAAATAGAACTTGATTCGGGTCTGATTTTCTCACGGGAACGCTCCTGCAAGCGGAGAGAGTGCGAAAATGACTGTCCCCATCGCAAGCACGCCAAGTACCAAGAAGCCAGTGTTTGCGAGTGTGCTCGCCGCACGAAGGCGTGACAGTGAGATCCGCCGCCGAGAGAATGGGAGGAACGGCTGGATACCACTGACCGTAATGATGTCGCCAGCGAGATGCACGCAGATGCCGAGAACTCCGATGACAAACCCAAGTCCGGCGAGTGGCTCGGGAGTGAGTGCGGCAAGTTGCTCGGTCGCAATTGCGACTGCCGTGATATTGGTCGCTGGGAGGACAGTCGTCTGCAGCCAGTGCGCAAGTGGGACAGTAAGATACCGTCCAAGAAGCCAGCCACAACCGGCACACAAGAGTCCGACAATGCCAGCGGTCAGCAACGAGTGACTCACCCCACGGTGTGAGAGTCCAGGTATCCAGTGGTCATTGTCAGGAAGAGGTTCAACGAAGAGTAGGCCAAGAGCGAGCAATCCAGCAAATGCGAACTGACCATTTTGGATGAGTGCATAGGAGATTGGCACGAGAGTAAGGAGTGTAATGCCGATATGGCCGTGTCGGTACATACTGAGTCACCTCTGGATCTAATTTTGGCTCGTTTTCCTGCTCGCATAAGCTCTTTGTATCGTTTTAGTCAACTCTGTTTGAACACGATACCGTTGGATGTCAAAAATCGAGTATCAACCGTTAGTATGAAATACTAACTAGCGTCTGCCCCTGTTTTATACTATTGCCGTGAAAACCCTCCGCATGTCCGTTGTAAAAGACGGACGA
>NZ_JBXGLH010000038.1:0-13529 GCF_056892285.1 Haladaptatus sp. HS23
GAATGCATTTTATAAAAACATGTGTCTTACCACAATCTCTCACTATAGAGCCATGTGCTTGCAGAATGCGTTACGGTAGATATGCTTAGCTCTTTAACCGTGAGGAGTTTGTAGCCTAGACTGCGCACAGATTGAGACGGGGGTCCCGGGGTGGTGTTACTTCCGCTTATGGATTTAACCAGAAGTAACTCACACACCACCACTTCCTGTGTATATCCGAAGTAAATCGACTCACAAGTCCGATTAGAGCCGATTGGGATCCGATAAACTAAATGTAGCTATATTATCTGTAGGTGCGCTGATCGCGCAGGTTAGTAGGCTATACTAACAACGATTTCCACCCGAAATGCGTCGCACGCACGTCTGACTGACTCCTAAGTCACTACGGGCGTATGCGCTTCGTAATGGAACCCGTTACACTACGGTTCGAATCGGATACAATCGAATCGCTAGACGAAGAGGCGGACGAATCGGGGCAATCACGTGCCGAATACATCCGAACACTGGTCCGTAGTCGCCACGAATCGGAGGAGATTCGATCCGAATACGAAGCAAAACTAGACCAATTACGCGACGAACTCGACCAAGCACAAACCGATATCGACCGACTACGCAACGAGAAGCAGACACTCATCGCCGATCGGCAGGAGAAACAAGAACTCGTGGAGTACGTAGAGGAAGAACGGAGCTGGCGCGAACAGTCACTCGGAACGCGTCTGAAATGGTGGGTATTCGGAAAAGGTAGCGACTAACAACAAGGGACTGTCTAATCTATCCAGAGGAATTATGTGGTTGTGAATGGCTAGCATGCACTGTCGGGTGGGAAAGACCAACCTCGTCACAACAACACCAACCACTGACGTGCCACCCGACAAACGTGGGGATTGACGTGCGCCATTTCACCCCCACGTTTGGGCACACATCGGAACGACTGTTAGACGACGGTTGGATTACACCTGTCGCGTAATCTCTCGACGAGAGTAAAACACTGTCTCGTATGACCCTTTATAAACAAACTTGTTTTATTATTATAACTATACTAGACTAGTAAGTAGTAGAGTAGGCGTCAGTCACCCAAGGACACGTTGGGGAACGTCCAACCGGTTATTTGTCTGACTGTTCGGCCGTGATATTTGGCGTTTGCTTACGTTGCTACAGACGCCTCAGCATCCTCCTTACGGGACACATGTGAGTCGAGAATGTCTCTCCACGATTTCTTGTGCTGGACGACAAGGCACTCTTCGGGCGCAACGTAGTCAGTCCCGAGACGCTTCGCGAACGCTTTGTCAAAGACGACCTTTTTCGATCCTCGGTGGTCGATGATCCGGACATGCTCTTTCCCCATGTCGTCCAGAAAGTCCCTGACGCGCTTCACAGTCCCATCGTTCGGATACTCACCAAGCATTGAGGCAAGCTCCTCGCGGAGCTTCTTGTTCGAGACAACGTATCCCTTGGGCGTTTTCTTCCCTATGATCTTGGCGGTCAACGCAACTCGGGTCGCTCGATACTGATTTTCGTGGAGGTGCTCCTTGGCCTCATCGTCGGTCATTCCACAGACTTGCTCCAGCGGACTTTCGGCGAGCAGCGTGTTCTGCAGGGTGGTCTTTGGCGCTTCGACCCCCACAGCTACGTCCTCAACATCTTCCTCTACCTCATCCAGTTGGTCTACAATAGATCGCTCCTCGAAGCGCGGACGGGTCGGATCCCAATCCCCCAGTACACAGTCTTCGAGATCCCACAGTGACCGTTTGGTGAACTTGTGGGATGATTCGAGCTCGTCGACTTGCTCTGCGAGCTGCTCGCCTGCTGTTTCGATTTCGTCGACGACGGTCGTCGGCGCGTCTGTATATTCGTCGAAAGCGTTCGTCACACTCTCCGTAAACTGTGCTACTGCTGTGCTGACAGCGTTCTCGCTCATTCGTGTGGTTTTGTGATTGTCCCGTTGGGGGACGGCAGCGGACGGGAGAGAAACGCTGTCACGACCGAGTGATAGTTTCGCCACTCACGAGGGGCAAACTATTTTACGGTCGCGACAGAAGGGATAGGTGTTCAAGCTTTAGGGGAGGAATTGACCTCCCCGATCCCTTCTGCCGCAGTCGAAATTCGTTACATAGCTGTGGGATTCGTATGCTCTTTATTTAAACCCTATTACTGTTTGAGTGATGGGCGTCTGACGCATGGCTGACGCTCTTCATTTGTCACGTTCCTCGCAGACGACATTTCGGAGTTCGTCAAGCAGAGCGGGGTGATGCTCATCCAGCAGTTTCACTTCTTCAGTCAGTTCCTCGTTGATGCGTCTGCGAACACGGGAGATCGCCTGATACCGTTTTGAATCTTCTACGGTGTCGCTGTCAGCGATACGTTCGCGTTCAGTAAATGTAATGAGTCCGCGGGAGCGGGTCATACAGTCCGTGTTGATTGCGCCCATTACAAATATTCCGAGTATCTGCAACCTCTTAAAGTTCCGCAAATGCGCAACCATTGCGCATGTGCGCAATTATAAATGAGTGAGGTGTATAGCAGTAACTGGAAGTGCGGCGACGAGGTCTTTTTGTGTGAGCAAGAAGAGAAGGCCGTCAGTCAGGGCGCAGGGAAATACAACCGAGTGAGGACTGGACCGATTACAAAGCCGATGATCGCCCCAACATCGCCAATGAATGGGCGAAGTATCGCAAAGATCGCCACCGTGAGCAACAGAGCGACAGGGAGCGCTTTTGTCGTCCATACGACTTTCTGAAACATCGTCGCTTGGGTGTCAGTGCTCATGACTCATCTTCCTCTGGGTCCTTGATAAGATGATACAGTGCTGATTTCGCGTGGATATTCTCGATGTATCCAGCGGCCTCAAGGACCTCAAGCCGTTGGTGAATGTATTGTCGAGAGTAACCTGTTTCGTCGACAAGAAACGACTGGGTCCGGTCTCCTTCCCGGAGTTGGTTAATAATGTCATGATCTACATCTTTGAGTCGAACCATTATTATCGCATTGTTGTTGTGCATGCGTAAACCTTCTTCCTCATCCATCATGTATGTTACGGACCCAACGATCGATATCAACATAGGGTCCGTAAACTATTTGTTATCGGAGAGGGTTGTATTGGATGGAATGAAGTTCGAAAACAACACCCTCAGTCGAACAGGACGGAAAACCAAACTCATCGCAGGCGCGGGGGTGGCCGCACTCCTCCTCGCCACCGACCCCGCCGCTGCAGCCGGGGCGTGCAGTGTGCCGAACGCTTCGAACGGCATCGGACAATTCGGCGACCTCATGCGCTCTGTGCTCGTCCTAGCCGGCCTCTTCGTCGGGGGGAAAACAATGATGTCCTCTCGCTCAGGCGGAAGTCACGGCAAAGCAGGGTCGCGTAAAGCATATTTGTCGGCTGTTGGTCTCCTGTTCGCCGGGGCAGCGCTTCCACAACTCGTCGGGTGGGTTCTCGGCATGTTTGGGAGTTCGCTTGGCGACGTCGGCCTCAGCTGCATGTTCTAACCGCCGATAGGCGAACTAACCACGTTTCTTTCCTCATACGAATGAACCACCGAACCACGTTGTTTCGAGTGCTCTGCTGTCTCTTCCTCGTGGGTGTCGTCGTCACTGGTGTAACCGCCGCACAGTCGACACCGACGTCCACGGGGGACAACACGACAGCGAACAACTCGAGCACAAATCAGACAGCGGCAACGACTCGCCCGACGGTCAACCCGTACGGGTCGGGCTATCTCAACGAGACGGGCAAATACAATTCGAATAACAGCACACTCGGCGTCTACAACAACTCGACGGGGATGCAGGGTAGTGGTGGCGGGATGTTCTATAACGCCATCCTCGACGCATTCCTGGCTGTCCTTGGATACTTCGTCAGCGGCCTGTTTCGCTTCATCAACGCCACTCTCAACGCCGCGATCAAGATGGTGACGTTCACGCCGGCGCCGAGCTGGGGAAGTGGCTGGTACCAAAGCCCGGGTAACATGGTCTGGCCGGAGAAGTACCACGACTGGAAGACGACCGGCCAACCGTGGACGTTCTTCATTGCCATCTCCTCGACGTGCCTTTACCTCGCACTAGGACGTCGAGGTCTCGGTATCCTTCCCGCCCGCTACGAGCGAGCAGGGACGAAGAATGTAGTCATCGCGTGGTTGATGGCCTTCTGGGGCTGGCAATTCGTTGGCTTCGCGTTAAACATCGGCAACGCCCTTACGCTCGGCATCGTCGGTGACGTCACGCAAAGCACGATTGCGACGAACGGCCTCAAGGGATTGCTCCTCGTCGGGTTAATCGCGATCGCGTTCTGGAATATCTGGATTGTTCTCGCTGTCATCAGCCTTGTCAGTCTTCGGACTATCGGCCTGACAGCACTCGCCCCATGGATTCCATTTTTCTACGCACTCAAGTCGGTACCCGTCCGGGGTCTCGGCATGATTGGCGATGGCCTCACGAAGTTGTGGTTGATGCTCATCCTCGTGGCGCTCCCCATCTCGATCGCGATCTCAGTGGGGTTCTCGCCGATGACGTCGGATATCTTCGGACAGTACGGCCTGGCCGGTATCCAACTCATCGCGATGCAACTCGGGACGTCGCTGGCCTGTCTCGTCTTCCCGTACGTGATGCTTAGCAAGGGAGGTGCAGCGCTTGCCTCAGTCGGTGTTATCGGCACGGCACCCACGGCTGATGGGATGCAACAGGCCTACCAGAACCAACGCGAACGCGCCAGCGAGGTCAAAGCAACAACCCACCAGCGGGTTACTGGTGCCCGTGACCTCCACCGAGGAATCCGTGGTCACAACCCCGTGGGCGAAGGAGGAAGCGCGTACGCAACCGGAGAGGCCGGCAGACAGACGGTGCAGACGTACTCTACGACACTCCGCGAACGTGTCCATCATTTCCACGGCGGGGACGAGACAGTGGCCACAGACGGTGGATCATCTTCGTTAGAACAATTGCGTGAACAGCGACTCGACCACCTCGAACAACAAAACAACGATGACTGACGACAACAATTCCGGGCGAAGCATTGGCCTCGAAACAACCATCCCACAAGAGACGACTGGCAGCGTCTTCGACCTTGGATTAGGGCTGTCTCTCGGCGAACTCACGATCATCACGGTCCCGACAGCCGCCCTCGCGTATGTCGAACTGACGTACATCTCGGTGCCGCTAATGTGGTTCTTCGTGTCCGTTGGCAGTCTCGCCGGCGGGCTCTACTACGCCGTGAAACGAACACCGTGGTACGCAACGCCGATAGAGACGATTAGCAAGAAGGCCGACTATCTCCGCTCACGCTTCCGAATGCCGTTGGTTGGTCCGGACGCGGCGGACGTCCCCGGTGTGACGGATGTGCACCCCGAGTATGATGCCCTGGAGACTGACGACGGGACGCTCTTCACGCACGTCACGGTCGACCTGCAGAACGTCTCGGAACACGACCGCAACGACTGGATTCTCGACGCGGCAGACCTCGCGAACGGGATCAACAAGCACATCGCACAGGCCGAATCGGAGGGATTTGACGTGAAGGTTCACCTGCCGCAAACACTCCCGAACGATATCTCGCAGACGGATGACCTCGACGAGGCTGCGTTTAACGATGACCTCCCGCACCCAGCACGTGCGTACGCTGACTCGCAAGCAGAACACTACATCGACTGGTTGGCCGGGTCCGGCGTGATGGATAAGACGTGCACTGTTGTCGTGTGGATTGAGCCTCACGAGGTCGACACACCAACCGAGGATAGCGGGTATCTAGCACATGCTGCCGATGCGATCGGTGTGTTCGGCTCCGGTGATGCAACCAAGGAGAAGCAAGCCGAAGCCCTCGACAACCGTGTGCAGACGGTACAGAAAGCCGTGGTGAGTGTCGCAGGAAGTCGCCGACTGACGTCGGACGAGAGCATAGCCTACCTTCGTCGCTTCTGGCTGGACGAATCAACTCCGTTCGACTTCTCGGATATCACGACTGACGCTCCTGTTCCCACGGCCGCGTACGTGAGTGACGATCGCGACGACGTCGAGCACGAGGACGCCCAGGAGGACGTGGATAGCCGACTCGCTGCTGTCCGCGAGTGGGTCACGCAACAGACGTCCACGAGCGCACGTGAACAAGCTATCTATGGTCCGGCACACATCGACGAAGGGGTGAAAACGGTGGACGTGAACGACCACTACACGACGAGTCTGTGGGTCGTTGGGTGGCCGTCTTCGCCCGAACCCGGCTTTCTCACTGACGCCCTCTCGGTGCCGGGTGTTCGGATGGATACCGCGCTCTACGTGCACGCAACGGAGTACCGCGAGAAGATGGACGAGCTCGCCACCGATCAAGAGTGGCTCAGCGCGATGGGCATCGAGAAGGCTGGAAAGCAGGCCAAGTCAGACGACGCGAACGTGGCCGCCACGCAGAAGATTATCCTCCGAGACCACATGCGAGACAACGGCGTTGAAGCGTCGGAAGTGTCGATGGTCGTCACTATCCGTGCAGACTCCCGGAAGCAGGCGCTCAAGCTCCGTAAGAAGGTGAAAAACGAGTTCCTCGCGACGAACGATATCGTCGCAACCGGCGCGGATGACCGGCAACTCTCGGCAATGAAGACGGCGGCACCGACTCCCGGGGACGCATTCGAAGACGCTTCACACAACGATACACGGTTCGAAATGCCGAGTGATACCCTCGGGGCAATGTTCCCGATGGCCGGCGGCTATCAGACGCATGAGTCCGGGACGATCTACGGAATGGCACTTGCCCGCTCCGGTACTCCGCTCGGGTTACTGCAGGTCGACCGGCGGTCACTCGCTGTCCCGCATCGCTTCTGGGTTGGCCGCTCCGGGTCCGGCAAGTCGTTCAACATCAAGGACCTGATTATCTCCGATATGCTGCAGACACTGAACCTTCGGACGATTATCGTCGACATTGCCCGTGGGTTCGATGGCGTGGTAGAGACGTTCAACGGTGGAAAGGTCAAAGTGGGCGAGACGAACATCAACCCGTTCGAAGTCCGCGCTCCGGGTGAACACGGTGGTGGGTTCACGGCTGACCTCTCCTCGAAGATCAACCTCATCGCCGATATGTTCTACCTCTACCTGCAGAAGAACGCCAGCGAGCCCGAGGAGCTGCGAGCAACGCTGACCGAACTCATCCGCAACACCTTCTCGGAGGCCGGTATCACCGATGACCCACAGACGCACTCCCGCGAGAAGTCGCCGACGATGGAGGATTTCTTCGGTGTGATGGCTGACGCGGCCACCAACCCCGGGGGGTACACCGCCGAAGGCACGGATTACGAGGTCGAAAAGATGAAAGAACACGCCGGAATTCTCCTTACCGCCCTCAAGCCGTTCAAGCCGACACCGGACGACGAACCGGACGGTGCGTTTGAGTGGATGAATGGCGAGTCGGAGGTCGACCTCTCCAGTCGTGTCCTCTACTTCGATATGCAGAAATTCGAAGGCAAACCAGCGGTCGAGAAGGGCATGGCACTCGCGTATATCCTCTCGATCGCGCCGGAGGTCGCGAAGCAGACAGAGAACTACGTGGACGTCGTGGTTGACGAAGCACACGACCTCTTCGCCGAAGCGGCACAGGCAGGCCGATTAGAGTCGATGGTCCGCGCCGGCCGGAACGCCGGGTTGATGTTCGACTTCATTTCACAGGCTGACGACGATTTCAACGAGGATGCAGCGAAGCGGATTGCTAAGCAGTGTGCCATCAGCGGGTGGCAAAACATGGGGAAGATGGGCCTGTCCGACCCCGAACCGTTCGGCCTCTCGGCGATGCAGGCCTCGCAACTCTCGGGTGGGTTGGCTGCAGGTGACGATAACGAGACGAGTTACAGCGAGTGTCTCGTCGACGTGGACGGGGATGTCTACCGTGTCCGAAAGCGTGTGAGCGACTTCGCGAAGGCCGTCCTCGACTATCGGGAAAGCGACGATGGCGACTTTGACGCCTACCTCGCTCGTGAACTCAGCACTGATGAGGCAGACGTCGAGGACGAAGAAGAGAGCGAGCAGGACGAACCAACCGAACCACAGTCGTATGCTCCGAAACCAGTCATCGCGGATGACTAACCCCTCACTCCAAGCCGGAGAACAGTGGAGCGACGGGCACCCCCGAGCGGAACGGACGGAAGCGGGGGCTTGCCCCCGACCCGTAGGCTCCGGCGCAGAAGGGACCGGAGGGACCGAAACGAGTGGCGGTGCGGTACGGTGGCAGTTTGTAAACTCATGTCTCACCGATCAATCAGGTCTGTATCAGCATGCCCTGGATGTCCTCTTTTTCACGCATAAGAGGATGTCATATTGGAGATGGTTCGACCCAAATAATAAGTACTCCGCACACGGTGCATATACCGTGCGGCACGGTGCGATAAACCGCGGTACAGCGGTGTGGTTCCCCCCTTGTGGGGGCAGGTTTTTAACCTGCCATGCAACTCCACACACTCGAATAATCACCTCGCTACAGCAAGCAGACATCCCAATGACAAGTGCTAAAAAAATCACGATATACGTCGATCAGGAAACGAAAGACCTCTACAAGCAAGAGGCGAAAGACCGCAACCTGTCGGTCTCGAAGTACATCCAGAAGCTCGTCGAACAACAACGCGCCGAGGAACAGCGAAAGAACGCCGTGGACGACCTTGACGCCGAAAAGCGGATTACCGATATCATCGCCAGCGGGAAAGACGAACTGAAACAAGTCGCCCGCCACTCCGAGGACGTCCAGGCACGGTCAGCAGTCTACTCAATCGCCTTGTGGGAACTACAGAAACGCCAGTACACGGACCTGCAACGTAAAGAAGCACTCCAGACAGCCGCCGACAGACTACACGATCGCCTCGACAGCCATCCCGAGTTTCAGCAAGAACTCGAGGACGCACTGAACGCGATCGAAGCCGAAGAAGACGCTGATGGCCTCTCCGACCTCGTGAAGTAACCACGAACAGCCATGGTCACAGTCCTACACACGGATTACCGAGAATCAGGTGCGTCAAACCTCCTCTCGTACATGAACAAGGAGGAAGGCAACGGCCTACACAATCGGTACGGCGAAGAGATGACTAACGCGGAGATTCAGCACTTCGTCGAGAAAAGCGAGGCTCACGAGTTCGAACGCTCTATCATTGTCTCACCTGAGAATCGGCACACTCTCTCCGATGACGAGCTGTCGCTCTATGCTCGCAAGACTATGCAGGAGTTCACGGAGGACCGCCCGACCGCGGACTACTGTTACGCTGTGCATCGGGACTCGGAGAATCCACACGTGCACGTGGCCCTCACCGGCACAAAGGACGATTTGTACATGAACACAGAAGACATTGAGAGCGTCCGTGAGGACGCCCACACGAAGTTTGTCGAACAGCATCAAGAGAACACCCCTTCACTACTACCAGAACACGAGTTTGAACAGGACACTCAGCACAGTGCCGAGAGGTTCCGATGAATCCTCTCATCGACGTCCTCATCGACTTTTGGTGGTTGACGCTTCCTGTCGGCCTTATCGCCGTCTATTTCACGGTGAGCATGGTCGTCATCGCCCCGATACGCCGATGGTGGACACGGAAGGCACACGCTCGAGCAGTCGATGATGGGTACGCACTCCCGTTCGATACAGGGACACAGCTGCTCGGCATCATCATAGGCGATGATAGCACGAAGTCGAGAAACGTCGGCATTGCTGAGAAGTTCGGTAACTGCCTCTCGATTAGTCAGACCGGCTCGGCGCTTCTGCTGGGCGCAACAGGCTCCGGGAAAACCGAAGCGGGTAAAGTCCTCACCCATCAGATGAACGCCGACGAGGACGAGCCAGTTGTCGTCTACGACCACAAAGACGATTACCGCCGCTACTTCGAAGAGTACGAATCTGACCGGGATATCATTCGTATCTCGAGTGAGAACTCAACCGACTACTGGAACCTCTTCCGGGAGGTTGAGGACGAAGACGGCTTTGACGAGATATCCCGAGCGATGTTCCCACAGACAAGCAACGGAGGGAGCGAGTTCTTCGATACGGCCGCGAGACAACTGTTCACGGCAGTTCTCAAGTACCTCCATCGGGAGTTAGACCCGTCCGAACAGCACAACAAAGCCCTCATCAACTTCTTCAAACGGTGTGATCGCGTGGAAATGTACGAGCGCCTCTCGGAACACGATGATCTCATGGCTGCCGCTAGCGCCATTGATCCCGAAGCAGACCGACAGGCCGCCGGTGTGTTCGCCACGCTCCAACAGAAGGTTCAGGACGTCTTTGTCGGTGACTTCGCGGAAGCAGGCGATTTCTCGGTGCGTGAGTACATGGACGACCCACAGGGGCGTGTGTTGCTTCTCGACAATCCAATCCGGCAGTCCGAGCAAGTCCGTCCCGTCTTCCGCTTTCTCGTCGACCACTCGGCAATGCACGCCCTCGATGACTCGTCTCGGTGGAGTTACTTCGTCCTGGATGAGTTCGCCCGGATCGATGGCCTCCGGCGTATTGGTGAACTCGTGAACGTTGGTCGTGGGCAGAAGGTGCAGCTCCTCATCTCACTGCAGTCCGTCTCGCAACTGTACGATAACTATGGACGAGACCGCGGTAACGCCATCCTCTCCGGCCTTGTGACGTCGATCATTCTCCGACTGCAGGATGCCGAAAGTATCGAATACGCCCGCACGGTCATCGGGTCGGAGTTCAACGAGTACACGAAACACGAATCACGGGACGAAGAGGGTGCCGTCACGGAAACAGAGACGGCGACCGAAGAGGAACACTCCTTCGCGAAGGGTGAGTTTACTGAGTTCGAACCTGGGCATGGCGTGGTTGTGAGGCGGAACTCGTGGGCGTACGGGTACATCGCTGCTCTCGATCGTCCGGGGGCAAAACCACTCCTCAACGTTGTGAATGAGTAATATCCAGAGAGACAGTACTGCACGACGCACCAACCGCCACTCGTTAGCGCTCCTTACGTCGCTTGTGCGCCGGAGCCTACGGGTCGGGGGCAAGCCCCCGCTTCCGTCCGCTCCGCTTGGCAGTGGCCGGCGCTCCGCTCTTCTCCGGCTTGGGATGCTCGTTGCTGTTCTTCGTAAGTTTGTATTTTCCAGTGTGTGTTGACGCTCCGCCGCATCGCCCACAATTCGGGCCTCCGCTCGCTGTGCTTTGCGCTCCCCAAGCTGCGGTCGAGCGGGTGTCGCGTCTGCGCAAGAATTACGCACCACGGTCATCTATTTATCTCTCCTCTACTTTGGCAATTTTATGAGTGGATCTACCTCAACATATGCTGATGAGCTAAGACGGAAGCTCCATGGTGAGCAGGTTGGCACGCCACATTCACTCGTTTGTGATTTCTGTAGTACTGAAATCGACATCGCTGAACCAGTCATGTACGACGCACTGCGTGTCGTGGATATGCCAAACCTTGAAACATTGATTGACCCCCCTAAGGAGTGGATACTTGACGCTGCCCGCTGTCGTGCTTGTGAGTCCGAGTCTGTTGACCCGGCTACTGACGGGTACGATGAAGCGCTCATTCTGCTCTCGATTAACGAATCAAATGACATCCTTAGTGCGGATACCTCTAACATGACTGTCGTTGATGTCTCACCACACGAGGAGGGATATTATCCTCCGGTAATCGATCCTAATTTGCTTATTAAATCCGATGATGCAGGATTCGCTCGATGGGTTCGAATGATTGGTATTCTTGATGATAGCAGATCTAATAACTATCCTAAGCTTGTGGAAGAATCGATAGAGACCATGATCAGGCATTCGAGAGAAGTGCCGCCCGACGTCAATCTCTAGGTCTCTGATTCACGGTACACAAAACAATTCTACTCTGGGAGAGATTGTGCACTCTCAATATCGTATTGAAATATTCGACGTTTTCCCGTTATATTCTGTTCATGGGAAGAGATAATGATACTGGGGAAGACGAAAACAAAGACGACGCCACCCGTTAGTGTCCATATCGTTTGTGAGCCTCGTCAATTGGCAGCACCTCGAAGACTTGAACCACCTTCTCGTCTTCGAGGATGTCGTAGAAGGCGGTGTATGACCGGCTGATGTGCATCCGGTAGATTTTCTCACCATCCACAACTAGCCGCTCCTTATCTCCCTGCCCACGGCCGGGATAAGGGGTGTCCGCGAGCTTCTTCAGGTTAGATTTGATGATTCGTGCGCTCTTCTCATCGAGGTTCTCGATGTAGTCCAGTTCGTCCGGGTCGACCAATAGTTGGTACTCTGTCATATAATTACGTTCTCCTAGTAATCTAGCTGCAAATTATTCAGCCGTCCAATGCTCACCATTCGTCGAGATCGACCTCGACGAAGTCGTCCTTCTCACGCTTTGCGCGTACCATTTCCGCCAGGCGGTGGTTTTTGTGCTCCTGGATCAAGTCGTCCAGAAGGTCGTCGTAGGTTTGCCCCGCTTCCTTGAGGTCTCCCAGTTCTTTCCAGCGTTCTTCGCTGACTGGGATACGCTTGTCTGCGCTCATGTGCTGTCCTTACAGCTCTTACAATATGTGTCTTTCTCATAGACATCACTCTTGATCCGTCTCGTTGTACAGTTACCAGAGGAAAATCAGTCGTCGTACTCGGTTTGTATCTCGTCTAAGAGCGCCTCCGCCTCCGCTTCAACTTCCGCTTCGAGGTCCTCGATAGCATCTACTGATTCGAGAGTGTCACTCTCATCGGTGGATTCAGTCGTCGTTTCTGTGTCGTCAACATCTTGTTCCTCTTCACCGTCCTCCCATGGTCGATGTTCTTGGAGCTTCTCCACTTTCTCCCGGTATTCGTCCGGGATAGCGTCACGGAACTCTTCCGAATGCTCGTCCATTTGTCTCACTTCTCCATGTTGCACTAAGCAGTTGTGGACACGCCTGCTATGAGCGACGTGTAATATGGGAGTTGGCATTATCTACGTGCCTTCTCAGCATCATGCTCGCTATCGCTAGGTTGTTCCAATGATGTTCTCAAGACCACGCTTATTTAGGGAAGTTTGAAGATCGTTTGATAGTAGACGCATTAATAAAATAAGTGACTCTGTAACTGTGTTCATCTCGAGGGTATCGATACCAGGTAGAACCTGTAGAGAGATATGAGGAAGCGTCTACTCGATATCCATATTTCGTTTTATTTACTGATATTCCCATAATAGTCATATCTAAAGCTTCAAGATTGCCACGTTGTTCAAGAATTTCATTATTTACATATGCAGATTCATATTCCGTTATATAATCCCGGATAGTGTCGTTTGTTAACGTAGTTGGTTTCTCGGGAAGTGATTTGTGAGTTGGATCTGGTACGAGATACAGGAGCGCAGCAAATACAAAAAGAAACATGACAATGACAACAAATGGCTGAAGCCGACTATCCATGATATTTAACTATATGTCGGTGGAAATAGCTTTTTTGATTATAGGCATAGAGATCGATACCAGATTAGTCTACTGCCGCTTATACTTCCCACAGCCAGTCAATCGCCAAAATCGGCCAAGTTCGAGGAGTCGACCTCGCTGCCGTCGCACGTTCTACTTCGGTTATAGAACCAATCACGCATCTTGAGATCGGCGGA
>NZ_JBXGLH010000039.1:0-11569 GCF_056892285.1 Haladaptatus sp. HS23
GGGAGATCTGCACCACGGACTGCGCACAGATCGATTCGAGGGTTTCCGTGGGTTGTCCACTTCTGCTTATGGATTTAACCAGCAGAAAATTAGGTTCAGTCTTCTTGTTTGTCCTCGTCGGTGAGGACATTGTCAATCGCATCGAGCAGACTACCGGATAGCACTTCTAGCTTGGTCGCGATTACTGCCATCAATGCCCACGCTCGTTGTCGCCGACCTAAATCAAATTGTTAGGTGGGTTCATTGCTAGCCAGACCGGAAGTGAATACACGAAAGTTAGTATAACATACTAACGCCTGTTAGCACCTGTACCGCCGAAAAACGGATGGATAAATGGATGAGGGAGGACCGAAAGCGTTCGCGAGAGTTAGTGAGAGTCAGCGAGGAAATTCGTCACCCACACATCAGGACGGGGAGGGTGTAAATCGCCCATCTCAAGCACGGCATCCGGTGCAGCGAGACGATGGCCGCACGGACTCACATGGACCCGCGACGGACCCGCCACCGTCATCGTCCCAATAACTCCCAAACAGTGGGGACAGCGGTACTTCTGCGTCATTCGGTGACCTCCTCGACGCGCAGCGACCCACCGCAGTCGCCACAGCTGTACTGCTCGGGTTGTTTGACGAGTTTCGAGCGGCGATAGCGTGCAAGTTTTCCACCGCACCCATCGCAAATCACCCACCAGTTCGGCGATGTGAATCGCTCGCAGTACTGTGAGGTGTCGAGTGCATCCGTCCAGCGGGCGAACGTTCGCCCGTGGTTCGCTTTGCCGAACTCGTGATACTGCCATGCGTGGATCAGTTCATGACGCACGGTCGAACTGAATTGCTCCCAGCCGTGTTGCTCGAA
Organism: Haladaptatus sp. HS23; assembly: GCF_056892285.1. Classification (NCBI taxonomy): domain Archaea; kingdom Methanobacteriati; phylum Methanobacteriota; class Halobacteria; order Halobacteriales; family Haladaptataceae; genus Haladaptatus; species Haladaptatus sp. HS23. The sequence goes on from NZ_JBXGLH010000039.1 coordinate 853, forward strand.
TGCGTCCCATGCGAGCGAGATCGTTATCTCGCCGTTCGCAGAGTCGTATTTCGTCGCTCCTGCCGACCGCTGTCGTCGCTGGGACACTTCCCACGCAATCGCCTCAACCGGCAAATCTGGGAAATGCTCAGCGGCAACGTCCGCCGCGTGTGCTTGCGTTCGGTCGAGCAGGCCGCGCTCTGTCGTCGGTGTGTCGCTGCGTTCGGTCGTCTCCGCGCACTCGGTCAGCGTTCGCTGGGCACCATCGGACAGCGTTGTTTGGCGTGACATAAATGAAAAAGTGAGACGGAATTAGTTCGGCAGTTCTTTGCGACCCGTACGAACGCACGGCCAGCACGGGAAGCCATTCAGGCCGTCACAGTCGCAGTCTGCCGATTCAGTGTCGTTTTCGTCCGTCTCGTCGTCCGATGGGAACGCCGTGAGCGTCCCGTCATCCGTCGCGTTCTCGACGGCAGTCATGTGCTTGCAGAACGCGCTCCGGTGGACGTGATGCGGGCAAGTACACGCCATTGCGTCGCCCGTTACGTCGTCCAGCGTCACGACGTATTGGTGTTCAGCGGGGTTGTCGTGGCTCTCGTTGGTCACTTCGACCTGGCCGGGGGCTTTGAGGTGGAAGCCAAACTGTTCCCACTGCGCGCGTTTCTGTGCCTTCTCGTCAGATTCAAGTTCCGTAGGCGATTTCGTACTCATGGGTTTCTACCGTGGTTTGTGAGAAGCCCACTCCCGCGCTGTTGTAGCAGCGCGGGGAATTCTGATTTCCCCCGAGGGGAGCGTCCTTCTCACCTCTTACTATGTGGTAAAGGGTCATAAAACCACCGGTTTACTACATGGTAAGAGGTTTTATTAGTCCAGAGAGCCAACTGAGAGTATGGAACGCGACCGGAATGAACAGGGACAATTCGAGGAGAAAATAACCGACAAAGATGTTCTAGCAGTCATTCAGCAAGAGCCAGTGCCTGCCCAGACAGCCGCATCAATCGCAAATGCACTTGATGTCGAACGGCCAGGTGTCCATAATCGGCTCACTCGGCTCCATGAAGAGGGGAAAGTTGAGCGGGCCAAGCTCACACCACGAGTTGTCATCTGGTGGCTTCCCGATGACTCTCCCGGAGGAAGTTCATGATGAGCACTGAGGCGGTTCAGCCGATCATGCCATGAACGTCATCACTCACATACGAGACAGCAATGAACTGTTGCTGATTTTGCTTGGCGCGTTCGCCCTGTTCGGCCATGACTGGCTTGCCGCAACGGCTGGCAAGACGGTTGCTGCCGTGATTGGGATCGCGCTCATTGTCCTCGCGGGAATCGGTATCCGCGACGATGTGCGAGACTTACTCGCGCGTTCGTCACGAGCGTAGGACAATAATAAGTCTCTCACTTTTGCGGGAACCACCACCAAGTCAGAGGCACATCATCCCGCCTTCCGTTTAATTATCGCCAGGAGATCAGTCGTCAGTGTCGCCCATACCGACGCTGGATAGTGCGGAAGCCACCACTTTCTCTGAACCATATTCCGTGTTTTTAGGCCCTCTATCCACACATATCACGCCTATGTGTATCCACATATCTATACACAATGCTTAAGATAAATTTATACACAGAGCGTTAGCTATGTTTAGATGGTGATCCCAATGACGGAAGAAACAGACTCTCAACCGACACACACCATTGCAACGTTCGTCGACAAAGGCGGCGTGGGAAAAACCACAACCACCGCTCATCTCGGCGTCGCACTCGCACAGCGAGGGTATGATGTACTGCTTATCGATCTTGCTGGAAAACAAGGCGATTTGAGCAAGCAGTTTGGGATCACGCCAGATCCCGATGCGTGGCCCGATATCTCCACCGTGTTCCGCGACAAGTGGAAAGAGATCACTGAGAAACTTCCTGATGTAGTCGATGAACTCGTCACCCCAACCGGCGAAGGCCCCGATCTCATCCCCGCAACAGAAGCACTTGATGGTCTTGATGCCGAACTCAACTCAGTTGACAACGCTCGCGAGCGGTATTCTCGATTCGATCAGTTTCTCACCAACTCGATCGACGGCCGCTATGATTTCGTACTGATCGACCTACCGGGAGTGACGAATAATGTCACACTGAATGGGTTGTGGGCCGCCGAGAATGTGATGGTTCCTGTCCGTCCAGGTCCCTTCGAAGCTGAACAAGCCGCTGCACTCCAAGATGATGTTGCGGAGATCAACGACCAATTCGACCTCGCTATTGAACTCACGCTTGTCATTCCAAACGAGGTTGATCTCCGAACGAAGCTCGGCAAGCACTATGTCGAGGCATTTGCCGACGAGTACCCAAATGCAATCGGCGAGCAGATTCCGTCAAGCCAGGACATTCAGAATCAACAGAAACAGGGTGAGACAGTCTTTGCACTCGAAGAACCATCCAAGACAGCCCATCGTGCGTTAGAGGCGTATGAAGCGAACGCAGAACTCCTCGAGACACGTGTCGGCAAGTCCACTGCCAACACTCCATCAGTCCAGTGAAATAATCGATACCACATAGACACACACAGATGAATCCACATAGGAACACACATAGGAAATCACTTAGAGATACACATGGGAACACACATAGGAGACCATAGATGGTAGATGAAAGCGATCTTGATAGCGATCTCAAGGCTCTGAAGGAAGAAACACAGGGCGGGAATCGAATCCAAGACGTAGCGAAAGAAGACGCATATCGAGAATTTCAGGAGGCGGTCGTGGAGAGCTTGCACAACCGATCGGCAAGCGGAACGAATCAAACAGTCTCAATTTGGGACAAGGAACTTGCCGCTCTCACTGATGTACTGAAGGCGAATCCTGAGTTGTTGGATCGAGTTGGAACAGAGCTCGAAAATGAGCTTGGACGACCCACATCCGAAGATGAACAGATGACACGGGGGGAGCTGTTAGGAATGTTTGTTCGAGTTGGGATGCAAGAGGCTGACCCAGAGTTATTTGAGATGTGGCGGGATGCTGTTGCTGACTGGGTTCGAGCGCCCTAGTACAGAATGGGAATCAATCGTTAGTGTTCGTCAGTTCTGTTTTCAGCTTTCTCCGGGTCAAGTGCTTCGAGTTCCTCTTTCGAGAGATTACCAGCGAGCAGCTCATAGCCTAAATCAGAAATCTCATAGAGACGATCTTCGCGTTGAGTCAGCAGACCAGCATCACGGAATTTTCGTAGTCGTTTGCCTGTATAATCCGCATCATAGTCAATATTAGCAGCAATCACTTTTCGAGAGAGAATAAGATCATACTCGTCAAGGAATTGCCAGATCGGATAATCAATCTTGGAGAACCATGATACCCGAGGAATCATATGTGGGTCAATAACAAACTCGAAGGACCATAAACGAGTTCGATCCGAGTTGATGTTGAAGACCATAGGATGTAACCTTGTCCTCTATAGCAGTTAAAACTAAGTGGGACGAATCCACACGTGTGAGGTAGAAGCTTAGCGCGGGCGCTCAGCGTTCGAAATTTCAAACGGACGTGTGTCACAAGCACACGCCCGCGTTAAGCCTTCCAAACCGCATATGACACAAACCACGCCACCCCCAAGGACTTTTCCCCAGAACCAACAGGAATCGACGCAATCCAATCTCCAACAGTGGACAACTTCGTCCACAGCAACGATCGGGCTGGATTTGCCGGACGGGACACGAACCGTCCTCGTGCCAACAAAAGGGCCATCGAATGATCGCGTCTGCCATCTAATCGATAGGAGTCACTCCCCACTCTGTGGCAGTGAGGGGACCTTTCAGCGGATCACCTCCCTCGAAGCAGACTCGGAAGTTGATCGTGTTTGCGACAACTGTCAGACCCAACAGACAGGCAAACCGCGAACACGTCCTTGTCCGATGTGTCGGCAACGAATTCCAGTGAACCGCTGGCCGCAGCACGTTCGGAGGTGTGATCAGTCATGAGGGTGCGTCAGACCGGCATCCCTTGCAGTCAATGCACGGACTCCACTGTGACCGATACCTTTTTGTCAGGGGGTGTGTCCGTAGCATTTATAACCTATATTGAGAAACGTACGACTGCGCAAACCACATCACAGCGCCAAGAAATAACAGCCCCGTCGGCGGTCAATGGGTGGCCCAACACCCGCTCCCACCGACGAACACACAACTGTTGTTTCTTGCTCAGTCGGCATAATTGTTCGGATTGCGTTAGCGATAGCAATCTCACCTGTGTCCGGCAGAGTGACTCTGAAACGAGTCAGCGTGTCCTACGACACGTCCAATGATCGACTCACTATCACGCGGTACGACCCAGCAGCATCGAAATGAGAGTAAGCAGCAGTGCTGTACGCGACAGCTACGCGCACGTTCGCAGTCGGATACAGAGGTGATTTTGTATGAGTGAGGCAGCGACGAGTACAAGCGATGGAGCGAAAACCGAGCAAGTCAAAATCTACAGCGATACGCGCCACAAAGCAATGCTCGAAGCGATCAGTGCGGGATTAGACTGTTCACAGTCTGCAGCTGGTCGCGACGCGATTGAACAACGGTTCGCCGACCTCTTGCCCGAGTTCGACATCGAGCACTTCATCGAAGGGCGTGTTTCAGAAGAGGATCTGCACGCACTCGCTCAGGGCGACCTCTCGGTGGACGACCTTGAGCTTGACAACGAGGACGCCCACGATCCGACCGACCGTGATCCCGCTCACTACTCGGCGACGATCACACCGGAGCAACTCGCGAGCGAAGGAGCGAAGTGTTGCTATGACACGCTTCGAGAGGCCGCTGGCGATCTCGTTGACAGTGGGTATTGGGGCGAAACGTTTGAAGTCCACCCGAGTCGCGTCGGTGAAACAACCCTCCGGCAGAATCACAAAATCACCTCACGGGTGCTGGCTGGCATGGCACGATCGAAGATGACGAGCGGTGTTGTGTCCGGTGACATGCTAGACAAGCTTGTCGAGGACTATGCGCTGCATCTGACCTCGCGCATGGACCAGACACGCGGTGAGCAACACATTCGAGAGACGTACGGTGACCTCGTTCGGTCGCATTTCTGGCGGCACCCGCACCCAGAAAAAGACCTGTATTTCACCTCGAAAGCGCGATATCTCACCGCCGCATCGGGAATCATCGACGAACTGCACGGACCTCTTCAGGACGACGTTCCGGCGGTCTTCGCCCACACAACGTGGAATCACGCGAACGGAACTGAAATCCCTGAACAGGAGTGGCATGCCGACCTCGGTGCGTTACTGAAGAGTGCGGTGGCCGCTCGGCGAATGGCGGTCGATCTCCAGGAGGGTGACTTTGGAACACTCGATATAGAGATGATAGACGACGCAAAGGACGGCTGTCATCACTTGACACTGCTCGCAAAGCGGGCCATCAACGCATACCAGAACCAAGTCGGCAGCTATCATCGCAGGCGCGTCGAAGACCATCACGTCTCCTATGATGTAGCCAAACTACTGTAGTCCCCTTAACACCCACGTACGCCCGTCTAGTCCGTAGCGCTAGCTCTCTCTTTTCACTTCGATCATGCAGGGCTACACGCCGAGATCGCGCCAGCTGTAGACACTGAGTCGAACGAATCGCTGTTGAGTCGGGAGCAACCACGTCGAAGTATCGCAAACGCAACTAGCGGCGAGTGACAACGAGTGTAATAGGTAGGTGTCGGTCAATCTCGGTCGGAGAGTGGTACTACTTTGGCGGGTAATGGGGAATCGGATGGAACAAATCCCCGTCACGTGTTGCGATTAGAGAGCTGATTGGCGGAAGTAGTACTAGAATCACGGGAAATCTTCTCGTCGGAGAGACGGCGCGAAAAGTACGAAGGCGGTTGATTGTCTGCGGTAGCGGGGCTGTGAGACGCAGGTCGGGAAAACGGGAAGAGCAGCGACGTCTGTCGCTGCTACGGACGGACTGAGTCCGTCCGTTGCTTCGCATTCGCTGCTACGGATTTTGTTATTGGAACAGGGTTAAAAATGTTTTGATTTAGTTAAGAAATATGAATGGACTAACCATATATACTCTAATAATTACCGTGCGGAAAGTCATCAACTCCGCTATTCTGACGAGATTTCTGGAACCCTGCCTACACCTCCGAAGCAATTTTCTACTGAGAAGATTTTCCGCGAGTCTAGTACCACTTCAAAACACTGCCCTAGTGAAAGGTATGAGCGAGAGGAAAGCATCACAAAGGGCCTCCTCAGTAGCGAGGATACCGGTCATAATAGCGTCCGTCGATCCGATCTCACTGAACTGTTCTCCCAATGACTAGGAGGGCGAGAGAAGGGACGTTTTTGTATTCTGACGACGTAGTAACTTATGGACATGGAGGTGTCCATGTACATGTCGAACACAAACAGCGATACAAAAGTCGTCCAAACTGAACTCAATCCCGCCGAATACGCCCGCTTTCGTCGTCTCGCGCAAGACGAAGGAAAATCACTGAAAGAGGCATTGCGAGAAGCCGCTGCCGAATACATTGACGCGCATGATGAGCCAGATCCGAGTGATCCGCTCTTTGCGGTCGCTGATGTGATGGCTGAACTCAATGAAGGCCGACGTGGTGAGCCGCTCGCCCCGGATGAGCTTGACGACGCACTCTACGAGCGTCCGCATGGGGATGACGATGAGTGACAAGAATGGCTCGCTACCCGTTCCACCAGAGTTTAGCCCACCAGGGCAAGGCGCGACACCGCTCTTTCTTGATACAAGCGGCTTGTACCCATACTTTGATACCCAATCGCCAGTCGCAGAGGCAGTGACCCAGTTTATGCAAGCACTTCCGGAATTACCCTACCGACCACTACTCACAAACCAGTATGTTGTCGACGAACTGATCACCCTGCTTGACTCCCATGTCAACCATGCAACCGCAACACGGGCGTTCGAGACGCTCCGTGACTCGGAAGCAATCCAGATCTTGAGTGTATCAGATGACCTCTTTTGGGCAGCTGGCGAGCAATTCAGCGAGTACGATGACCACACATTGTCGTTTACTGACCATCTGATCAGCATCCAGGCCCACCGTGAAAATGCCGAGCATATTCTGACGTATGACCCAGACGACTTTGCTACCCTCGGATTGACACCCATTCCACGGACGTGACTCTCTTGTGAATGTGGTGTACAGGAAGACCGATTCGTGAGTTAGTAGATAATACTAACAGGACGATGCTGATGTTTGCGTGAGATTCTCGAATCCCACCACCGTTTCCGGAGGTTCCGCAGACCCCTCCACCATTTCCGTAGGTGTTGGGTGAATTCGGAAATCGAAGGACGAGACGTAGATCGAAACTGAACCTCTCCCCCTCCATTGTTTCCGGAGGTGAGTCCAAAAAGAGGACCATGATTTAGAATCTAGTCTTTACAGACGATAGTTTTATATAGATAAACGAGTAACCATATCCGTACTGGGTACATTACCATTTAGTGTATAGTCTAGTTTTACGCTTCTTCAAATATTCTCCTACTAGTTCAATGAACCTCCGGAAACAATGGAGGGGGTGTATGTAAACTCGGCATAATCCGTTGCCTGTTGTCGATTCGATGCTTATTCACCCTCGCCTCCGGAAATAATGGTGTGGGCTGCGGAACCTCCGGAAACGCCACCCGTAAGGAAGTGCGGTGGGCCTTCGGAAACGTGGGGGTACCCTACGGAACCTCCGGAACTACTGGTCGATAACTTTTTGATGTTGCTATATCATTGACTGAATAGAGCAAGCAGTCACAAAATAATCGAGTATTTTCACCAATGACCTCTGCATTCGACAACCTGACTGAAGCCACTATTTTCCAGAACCGAGATGCACTCTCGGATGATTATATCCCCGACGAAATTGTTGGTCGTGATGAAAAGAAAGAGGAGTACATGCATGCGTTGCTCCCTGTGTACAATGGCGAGAACCCTGACAACATTTTTCTCTACGGCCAGAACGGTGTCGGAAAGACTGCTGTTACACACTGGGTCCTCGGCCAATTGCAGCTTTCCGATAACATTGAGACCGATCTAGAGGTGATTCACCTCAATTGTGAAGGTGTTAATACCTCGTATCAGCTTGCAATTGAGCTCACCAATCGTCTCATCTCCCAATCTGAGAACTATCTCCCGACAACTGGGTACCCAGAGAGTAAGGTGTACTCAGAATTGTTCAGTGAGCTCGACGCATTAGAAGGTACCGCGCTCATCGTTCTCGACGAAATCGATCACGTCGATAATATCAACACATTCCTGTACAAAACGACGCGAGCGCGAAGCTACGGCGATCTTTCGAATACACGACTTGGTCTTATTGGGATTAGTACCGATACTGCATTTGGTGAAAATCTCTCGTCAGATGTCCGCTCATCACTCCGTGAACGAGTGATTGAGTTTCCGCCCTATGATGCTGGTCAACTTGAACAAGTTCTCCGACAACGAGTCGAGCTTGCATTCTATGACGATGTCGTTACAAACAGTACGATCACGTACGTTGCGGCTCTCGGGGCACGGAACAGTGGTGATGCACGGATGGCGCTTGATCTGATCCGAATTGCTGGCGATTTTGCTCGCGAGCGTGATTTGGAGACGGTGACAGAGGATCTTGTTGATGAAGCAATGGAAGAGTATGAGACACAGCGGTCGATGTCTGTCCTCACCGACCTTCCGGAGAATATCAAACTGAACTGCTATGCATTTGCCATTCTCGAAGAACAGGGCAACGAGGAGATCACCTCCGCCCAGGCGTATGACCTCTATTGTGAGTTAGCTCAGATCTGTGGCCATGATCCCGTCTCAGAACGGCGTGCACGGGATTACTACAGTCGACTTAATGACCTCAATATCATCGATTCAACCACCGACCATGACGAAACGGGTGGTCAATACAAAGTTCACGTTCTCAATTATACTCCATCCGATGTGCTCCGTGCGATCGATGATACACTCCAGTTCGTAGGAATTCACCAGAGTGTCCGTCACCTCGTTGACAGCCAGTACTCTGAAATCAGTTCGATGTGAACCATCGTTTCCGGAGGTTCCGTAGCCCACTCCACCATTTCCGCAGGCCGATATTCTCACTATGAGCGTTTGGTGCCTCTCGAACTGGTTCTCACAGTGCTGAAGGAGACAACTCGGTTTGACGATGCGGCCGACTCGATTCAGGCAACCTCGGAGAAGAACGGGACTGTATCTTCGGACACCTCCCCTCCCACGTGATCATCGTTCAAAAACACACTTCTCGCAGTGAAATAAGTTTAAAAAGTTTTGGTTTAGTCACTCCGATAAAAATAGACTAATTGAATAACAGCCTAATAACTCTCCATGGAAGAGTTATTAAAACCTGCCAGAACAGCGGGTTTTCCGGGAGATCGCCCATACGTTTCAGCCGCGACTCCCACCGAGAAGATTTCCCGTGATTCTAGTACTACTCATTGTCGGGTGGGGAGATCGTCAATTGCGTTCCATTGCAGTCGGGTGTGAAAGATATTTCAGGACAGCCGTGGGAACGAGTGAATGATGAGTGGCGAGCATGGAAACGAGATCGTCGCTGAACGGACGGACGATCTTGAGTTACCCGAGGGGACGCATACCGTCCTCGTGTCGGTTGATCCTCCCCCAACGGACCGTGTCTGTCACCTGGTCGGTGAGGATGCGCGATCGACTCTCTGTCTCAGCACCGGCACATTTCGACCAATATCCACATCAGAGGCACGGTCATACGTTGATCGGGTCTGTGAGAATTGCCGGACACAGTATAAGGGGGGACAACGGAGGCGGCCGTGTCCGCTCTGCGAGGAGTCATTTGCGGCGAATCAGTGGCCCATCCATATTCGGAACTGCGATCACAGTGGGTAGCACCGGTGGTTCCTATCGGGAGAGTATGAGTGAGTAGAACCGTGGTAGATCATCGGCCAAAGAGCCGTGCGAGTAGCCCGCGAGAGTCGTCCTCTCCATCGGAGGAGTTCCGAACCTTCAGTTTCCCTTGAGCTTCGTTGTATCTCGCTTTTGCACTGTTTCGCTCCTCACGCACCCGCTCAAGATCACGCTCCAATTGTTCAACCCGAGCCTCTAACCGAATCTTCTCCTCACGATCTTCACGAAGCGCGTCGATACGGTCGCGGAGTTTCGAGACTTCCTGTTCGTGTTCTGCCTCTAATTCGTTCACCTCCTGTTTGTGTTCTTCCCGAAGTTCACGGGCCTTCTCCTCCAATCGGTTCACCTCCTGCTCGTGTTCTGATTCTAGTTCACTCAGCTTCTGTTCGTGTTCGACTTGAAGGCTTTCTAGCTGCTCCTCGTAGCTGTCTCGGATCCTTTTGCCTTCGTGCCGTGATTCAACCACATCACGGAGAAATTCTGTCCGTGTTGTATCTGACTCCTCTGCCTCTTCTTCAACAGATGCAAGGACATCCTCATCGAGGCGGAGTGTGATCTGATCCATGTCGCAGAGAACACGCACGACCTGCATCAAAGCGCGTCAGACATGTGACAGTCGAAAAGAAAAAACAGCCACTTCGAATCGAGATGATTGACAATCAACGGAAGTTCGTTAGTAGGCTATACTAACCCGATCTGGCGCTGTTTGATGTAGCGGCATATGATTTATAAGAATAGGAAAGGTTGTTTTCGGGTAATAGGGGCGTTGTATCGGCAGATTACACTGGAAGTAGTGGTGTGTTGTGTACTTCTGGTTAAATCCATAAGCGGAAGTGCACCCACTCCGGCACCCTCAATGAAATCTGTGGGCAGTTCGTAGTGTAATCCGA
>NZ_JBXGLH010000003.1:0-453775 GCF_056892285.1 Haladaptatus sp. HS23
GTGAAGAATTCGAGGATGACTTGCTCGTGGTGCTGGATGGAGCGCCGTACTTTCAAGCGTCAGCCGTCACGGACCTAGCGGCCCGTGACGACCTCGCGTTCGTGACGTTTCCATCGTACTCGCCGGAGCTAAACCCGGTCGAAGAGTGTTGGAGACAGCTTCAAGCGGCTCTTAGCAACCGGTTCTTCGACTCACTTGAGGAGTTAACAACAGCGATTGACACTGCTCTCGAGCAACTTTCGGTCCCAAAAGTGAGTAGCTACTTCTAACGGCTACTATAGTTGCTCGTGCACGATTGATTCTGTGCCACGTCACTCTCGAACGGTCTCTCGACTCTCGTACTCCCAAATCAGATCGAAGTACCGCTTCATCCCCGCGACGAACGACCCGTTTTCAGTGACTGCGGCCTGTCGCATATGGAGCGGAACGTTCTTTTCCTCGACGAGGAAGATGGCTTTTCCCGTCTCGTACTCTATGCTCGGGTCGGTCAATGTTCCCCGCCACGGGAGCTTTTCGTCGCTGAACCGGTAGTCCACACACGGATACGTTTCGTCGACGTAGGAGACGACCTCTCGCTGAACTGCCTCGTTCTCTTCGGTCAGATGCTTCGGGTCGAGAAACAGGATTTTGACGGTGACATCGCGGTTCACCGCCGCCTCGAACGCAGGTTCGACACCGTTGAAGTATTCGAAACTCTTCGTAATGACACAGAGGGTGTCGTCAGCGGTGTAATAGAGTTCACGGGTCTCCGTTTCACTCGGGTCGCCGACATCCACGACGTAGAAGAGGTCCTCCGTGGGCGTGATGTGTTCGCTCGATTGTTCGTAAAGCGGTTGAAACGCATCGAGGAAATCGTCTCGGACTGACTCCACGTCTTGTCGAAAGGATTCGTACGCTTGGCGTTGGTTTTCCTGTGCCCGGTTGAGGATTTCGGCGGGAGGTTTGGGTTGGTACTCCTTGGGACGGCCGGGGATCGTTTTGATGTATCCCATGTCGGTGAGCGAATCGAGAACCCCGTAGATACGGGCCTTCGGGATGCCGGTCGCCTCCGCGAGGTTCGGTGCGGTCGTTCGCCCTATCGAGAAGAGTTGCTTGAGTGCGATCGATTCATACTCCTTTAAATCGAGAAATTCCAGAAGGGAGCCCGTATCACGAGATGCCGTCATAGCTCATTCAACGCAACTCACGGTGATAAATCACAGTTTGTCTAGTAATGGCTATATGGCATAGCCAGCACCTCGTCGAGTGCGAGCCGTAAACATCCCAACGAACCACCCAGTAGTGGGCGTGGAAAGCCCGCAACATCAGGCGCAGTAGGATGTCACTTGGTCTGTTACTGTTAAATTCAAAACCCCAATAGGAATACTTTTCAAACCCCAGTTACTCTATATCTGAGTAACTATGTCGATTCTTGTGACGGGAGCCGACGGATACGTCGGTTGGCCCACCGCACTGCGGATTGCCGACCGGACAGACGAACGCGTTATTCTCGTCGATAACTTCGGCCGACGGGAATGGGTTGGTGAAGTCGGAAGTACCAGTGCAATTCCCATTCTATCGATAGAGGAACGAATTGGCGCTGCGAAGTCTCGATTAGGACTGCACAACCTCTCGTTCGTCGAAGGCGACCTCACGGAGAAAACGTTCGTGGACGAGCTTCTTACAGTCCACCAACCAGAAACCATCGTTCATACAGCCGCACAACCCTCCGCACCGTACTCGCAAATAAACGGGGAGCGTGCGAACTACACACAACACAACAACCTGCAATCGACGCGCAATCTCCTTTGGGGGCTCGAAGAGAACGACCTCACCGAGACACACTTCATCGAGACGACGACGACTGGCGTCTACGGTGCCCCCGAATTCCCCATCCCAGAAGGCGGGGCCACGATGGAGAACCAGGGTAAACGCGATGACGTACCGTTCCCGGCGATGGCCGGCAGTTGGTATCATCTGACCAAATCCTACGACGCGGCGAATATGCGACTTGCGCACAAGCAGTTCGGGATTCCGATTAGCGACGTTCGAACGGCAATCGTCTACGGAACTGAAACCGAGGAAACTCGCGAGGGGCAGTATCACCTCAAGACCCGGTTTGATTTCGATTATTACTTCGGAACCGTCAGCCACCGATTCGCAGCTCAAGCGGTCGCTGGCTACCCTGTGACGGTGTACGGCAAAGGCGAACAGCGAAAGCCGTTTATCAGCCTCGAAGATGCCGTTGAAGGATTAGCACAACTCGCGCTGTCCGACCACACCGAGCGTGATGACGAGTTCGTCGTCTACAACCAGGTGACGCGACCGATCAGCATCGTCGAAGTCGCAAACACTATCGCCGACGTGGCCGCGGAGTTCGACTACGACGTCGAAGTGGAACACTTCGAGAACCCGCGCGACGAGGACGAGACACACAAAATGGAGATGGAGAACGACAACTACATGGACCTCATCGGCGAGCAGGCCCAGTCATTCGAGGACGGCGTTCGTGACATCTTCGAAACGCTGAGCCAGTACGAAGAGACCATCTCGACGCACGAGGACCGCTTCCTGCCCGGCGTCCTCGAAGAGCGGATGGAAGAAGACGAAGACGAAGCGGTCTCGGAGCTCGACTGAGGACCATCCATGAACGTCCTCGTCACTGGTGGCTGTGGGTACATCGGCAGCGTCCTCGTCCCGCTGTTGCAGGCCGACAAAGGGATTGATACCGTCTCCGTCCTTGACAACCTCTCCAACGGGTCGCCGCGAAACCTCCTCGGAGCGTACATCGGGAACGATACCGATATCGTGTTTCGCCGGGGCGACGTTCGTGAGTACGGCAACGTCGAAAACGCCATGCGTGATGTGGACACCGTCATCCATCTTGCCGGCATCACGGGCGCATCGAGTACGCACGACCGCGAAGAGGAGACGTACGCGGTCAATCTCGACGGAACGAAGAACGTGTTATCTGCGGCGAAAAAATTCGGTATCGACAACGTGGTGTTCGCCTCCTCGTGTAACAACTACGGACGAGCAACCAGCACGAACATCACCGAAGAGACGGAGGCCAATCCGTTGAACCCGTACGCCGAAACGAAGTACAAAGGCGAACAGGCGCTCGCCGACCACGTTTCCGACGGCCACTTTCGAGGGACGGCGCTCCGGATGAGTACCAATTACGGCTACTCTCCCGGCATTCGGTTCAACCTCGTCGTCAACCACTTTGTCTTCCGCGCGGTGACGAACCGTCCGCTCACCGTGTACGGCGACGGGACGAATTGGCGGCCGTTCATCCACGTCAACGACGCCGCCCGAGCGTTCAAGCAGGCGGCTTGTAACCCGAAAGCGTGGACCAAAACGGAGTACAACGTCGGTGCGAACGACGAAAATTACCAGATATCGGACATCGCTCAAAATGTCCGTGAGGAGGTCGATGGCACATTCGACATCACCTACCTCGAAGACGAGCATCCGGGTCCGTCCTATCACGTGAACTTCGACCGCGTGGCCGACACCGGATTCGAACTCGAATGGACGGTTCGTGATGGAATTCGAGACCTCATGCAGCAATTTACGTCGCCGAACACGTCGCTCGCCTCGAATGGGACATCGAGCACACACAGTCAAAGGACGTAGCTATGACACAGAGTAATTCAATCACTGACACCCCGACGATTGCTGTAACTGGCGCTGCTGGCTTTATCGGCAGTCGTGTCGTGAATCGATTGCAAGCCGCCAATCCCGAGTGGGACATCGTCGCGCTCGATAACTTCTATTTGGGACAGGTTCGAAAAATTGGAGACATCGGTATCCAGCACGTCGACGTTCGAAACCGTGACCGACTCGAAGCGGCGCTCGACGGCGCGGATATCGTGTTGCACCTCGCGGCCATCAGCGGGGTCAACGATTGTGACACCAACCGTGACCTCGCGTACGACGTCAACGTACAGGGAACCGCAAACGTCGCGTGGTTCTGCCGAAAAACCGGCGCTGGACTCGTATTCCCGTTCAGCATGGCCGTCCTCGGCGACCCGGAACAGTTCCCCATCACGGCCAGCCTGCCGCGTGACCCGAAGAACTGGTACGGTCGGACGAAACTCCTCGGAGAACACATTGTCGAGGACATGGCACACGATGCGTTCCCGGCCCATCTCTATCTCAAGTCCAACCTGTACGGGGAACACGAAATCGATGGACAAACCATCTCAAAGGGGACGGTCATCAACTTCTTCGTCAATCGCGTGTTCTCGGACCACCCGCTGACCGTTTACGAACCGGGCACCCAGTCACGGAACTACGTCCACGTGAAGGACGTCGCACGTGCGTACGTTCGGAGCGTAGAAGTGATGGCCCAACAACTTGAAGCGGGCGAAACGGGCGTTCAACGCTACGAAATCGCAAGTAGCGAGGACCCGAGTGTCATGACGGTCGGCGAACTCGTCGCGCGAGTCGCATCCGAGGAGGCGGGCATCGAAAAGGAAGTCACCCTCGTTGAGAATCCGCGTTCGAGCGAGACGCTCGTGGGTGACTTCACCGTCGATACGACGAAAACGCACGAGGAACTCGGCTGGGAAGTCAAACACTCCGTCGAGGAGTCGGTCCGCGAGCTGATTCGAAAGAAGGCGTGACCGGAGGAGTGCGTTTTTGGAACACGGAAACGGTTTCTTTTGCGGTCGTTCGTAACGCTTGAGAGCCATCGAACAATTTTCTAGATCCGAAGCCATACTCTCTGCATATTCATGTCGATGATTTATCTTGTTGCCCGTTGTTTCGCGAACTATGAATGGGACGAAGGGGAAACCTGAGCAGTCCAACGCTCCCTGGTCGAGTCGGTCCATCGCTGGGGTCGCCACGTTCATCGCAGGCTGCATCGCTTTTATGGGAATAATCACAGCAGAAGTCCTCTATCCGGGGTATTCGACTAGACAGGACATCAGCGACCTCGGGTCAACGATACCCCCGAATCCAGTCATTCACCAACCGTCGGCGACCATCTTCAATAGCACGATGCTCGTGACGGGAGCGCTTCTATTGGTCGCTGCGACCCTCCTCTATCGTTCAATGGGGCGTCGTTTTTTCACAGTACTCTTCGTCGTCTTCGGAATCGGGATTTTCGGCGTCGGTGTGTTTCCCGGCAACGTCGTCCCGTGGCATGGACTCTTTGCCCTCCTCACATTCACCAGCGGTGGCCTTACTGTCGTTTCCTCATCGCGTGTCGTCTCGCGTCCGTTCAACTACCTCTGTCTGATATTCGGCGTGATATCGTTGTTGACGTTGGCGAGCGTGTTCATCTTGCAGGGGGCGAACCCGCTCAATCCTCTCGGGTCCGGGGGTGTCGAACGATGGGTGGCATACCCGCTCCTGCTTTGGGTAGTCGGATTCGGCGGATACCTATTGGGGGACACGAATATAGCGCCGTGACTGACGGCCCCATCATCGACAGAGTGAACCGTGTAAATCGCCTCGGGGTCAAGCCCCGAGGCTTTCGCGTGGACTCCCGTTCTATGCCTCAGCCGAGGCAGGGGAAACGTACTCCCCACTCACGTTCAGCGTCCCGCGATTCAAGCGCACATCTACGGGTGCGCCTCCGTCGCCTGCATTTTGCCTGCGGCGGAGATACTGCAAACCGATATTCTTCGATGCGTTGTAGTCGGCGTGGTTTTCATACCTGCACTGCTGACACTCGAACGACTCGCCTGACCGATTGTCGTCGTGGGTAAACCCACACGTCGAACAACGCTTTGACGTATTTCGCGGGTCAACCTGCACGGCCTCGACGCCGTGTTCTTCGGCCTTGTATTCGACGTACTCGTAGAGGCGTCGAAACGCCCACACGTGTTGCCACGTCGCCTCGGGAATGTTCTCCCGAATGTGAGTCAAATCCTCGAACACGATGTGCGAACAGTCGTTCTCGACGGTCTCCTCGATAAGTTCGTTCGCCACCGTGTGCAGGTATATCTCGAACCGCCCGTACTCTTGCTGCCCGACTGACTCGATGTTCTCGTGGGCGTGGCGAGACCCACACTGCTGGAGTGATGCACGGCGTTTCTCGTACTCTCGTCGCCAGTGGTTGAACTCGTCTGCCGACCAGAATCGCCCTGTCGAAGCGACGGCGAGGTTGTTGACGCCCAAATCCACACCAAGGACTGTTCTGTGCTTGGACTCGGATTCAGACGGTTTCTCGTCTGCTTCGACTTTCCGCATTGAGGCGTGGAGATACCAGTCACCGTCGTGGTACTGGAGGTGGGCCATCCGAAACTCGAAGCCCTCGTCGGAGACATACTTGGTCGGCGGTGTCTCCGAGTCGTCGGGAAGGATGTAATCGCACTCAACGCGCCCGTCTACGGTCGAGAGGGAAACGTGGTCGCGGTGGAACGTCGCACTCCGTTTGTCGTACACCGCGCTGTCTGTCGAGAAGTGTGGCTGTGACGTGTTCTCGCCACGTTCGAGACGCGAGACTCCGCTTTTGACGGCTTCGACCGCCCTACGAATCCCTTTCTGGACGAGATTCGCGGTGAGGTCGGTTTCGTCGCGGAGTCGGTCGTAGAGGGCGCGTTCGGCTTTGGCTTTTGAGGTGACGTGGTAACCGTCGTCGCCGTACCAGCACCATTCGCTTGCGGTGTTGGCGCAGTGTTTGAACTGCTCGACCGTCTCTCGAAGGGGGGCGTCGGCTCCTTCGGGAATGTCGAGTTTGATGACGGCGGTACGACGGTATTCCACTGAATTTTCACATAAACGTCTGGTGTTACTTATATGTTCGGGACTCGGCCTGTCATCGTAGCGTGGTTTGTGCCATCGGTTGTCGGCTTCCTCCCCGACCTCAAGGGTCGGGGCATCCGCCTCGTACCGCTTGTGAACTATTGACTGACTAGTTAGTCAAAACCCTTTTGACTGACTGGTCAGTAAGTACGGTAACGAATGAATACGGAAACGTCTACCGAGATAATACGGGCGACAGGTCGTGCCCTCTGTGAACACGGCTACGCCAACCTCACGATGCAACGCATCGCGGAAGAGTCGTCGATGACGACGGCGGCGATACACTATCATTTCGACACAAAAGAAGAGCTCTTGAACGCGCTCCTCGACGACGTTGTCGACGATTTCGAAGAGCGATTGGCATGCGACGGTGGCAACCCGCGAGAACGCCTCAGTGCGTTCTTGGATGCGGTTTTCGCTCCATCGACCGACCGCTCCGACGAGTTCCCGGTCGCGGTCATGGAACTGAAATCGCAGGCACCGTACCACGAAGCGTATCGGGAACGGTTCATCGAACTGGACGACGCGATGCGTACCGTCGTCGCGACGATAGTCCGCGAGGGAATTGCGGAAGGCCATTTCGATGACGCCGACCCTGACGAAGTCGCTCGCACCGTCAGCACGATAGTCAACGGCGGTCACGTTCGCAAAGTCGCACTCGGCGAGGGTCCCGAGGAGACCCGCCGAGCGGTCGAACGATATCTGGAAATACGACTCGCGTGGACGCCGGAGATGGTAGCATGAGTCTCTTCAAGGGACAAGAGGAACTCGACCTCACCGACGGCGGTATCGTCAGGCCGCTCCTCTACCTCTCGCTCCCCATCGTTATCACGAACCTGATGCAGACCGCCTACAACCTCGCCGACACGTTCTGGCTCGGCCAGTACTCGACGGAGGCGTTGGCGGCCATCTCGTTCGGGTTTCCGATGGTGTTCCTGCTCATCTCGCTGGGTATGGGACTGTCCGTTGCGGGGAGCGTCCTCGTCGCCCAGCATACGGGGGCCGACGAAACCGAGCAGGCGGAGTACGCGGCCTCGCAAACGGTCACGTTCGCCTTCCTCGGGTCGGTGATACTGGGAGCGGTCGGCTATCCGTTCGTCCGCCCCTTCCTCAAATTCCTCGGGGCGTCACCGAGCGTTCTTCCGGGTGCGACCGCGTATATGCAAGTCGTCGCACTCGGGCTGCCGTTCATGTTCGGTTTTTTCGTCTTCATCTCGCTGATGCGCGGTGCGGGCGACACGATTACGCCGATGATCGTCATGTTCGGAACGGTCGTCATCAACGTGATTCTGGACCCGTTCCTCATCAATGGCTGGACGGTCGGACCGCTCGCGTTCCCCGAAATGGGAATCCAAGGAGCGGCAATCGCGACGGTCTTCTCCCGAAGTCTCGCGATGCTCGTCGGCCTCGTCATCATGGAGTCCGGGACGCGGGGAATTCAGATCCATCTCACGGATATGAAGCCCGACATCCAGTATCTGCGGAGAATCCTCTCCATCGGCGTCCCGGCGAGCATCGAAGGGACCGGCCGTGCCCTGTCGATAAACGCGCTGTTGCTCGTCGTCGGCCTGTTCTCGACGTCGGTCGTCGCGGCGTTCGGTATCGGAACTCGCGTCTTCTCGGTCATCTTCCTCCCCGCAATCGCCGTCGCCCGCGGTGTCGAGACCATGTCCGGCCAGAACATCGGTGCCGGGAAGTACGACCGCGCCGAGCAGGCGAACTACGTCGCTGCCAAGGGACTGTTCGTCGTCCTCGCGCTTGTCGGCGTCCTCATCTTCCTCATCCCGACGCCCATCGTGGCCGTGTTCACCGACGACCCCGCCGTGCTTTCCGAGGGAACCACGTTCCTCCGATACGTCGCACTGTCGTTCGGATTCATCGGAATCATGCGGGCGTTTACCGGCGGCTTCCGCGGTGCCGGCAAGACGATGGTCGCCGCCGCCATCTCCATCATCACCCTTGCCGGTATCCGACTGCCGGTGGCGTACCTCGCCTCACAGTTCCAATTCGACGTTCCCTACGCCCAGTACATCTTCGGCGTCAGGGGAATCTGGATAGCGTTCTTCGTCTCGAACGTGGCCGGTGCGGGTATCGCGTGGCTCTGGTTCCGACGCGGAACGTGGCGCGATAGCGACGTTCGAGGGGCACCGACTTCGAAGGAAATCGAAGCGGACGACGTCGGAACGGACGACGTAGACCCGACGACGAGCGACGATTGAGTCGAAGCTGCTGACCGACCGAGTCGGTCGGGTAACGGTTCCCACTCAAAGATCCGCGTAACCGGGGAACTCCGACTCGGTTTGGTCGCGCGAGAGCGCCGTCGAGAGTATCTTTCGTTGTGCCTTCCGAACGTGTTCGAGAAAGGTCGAATGGTCGATGTCCAATGTCCGAGCTATTTCTTCGGCGGTGTGTCGTCGCGGCCAATCGAAATACCCCTGTTCGAATGCCTGCTCCACGACTTCGTGCTGCCGTGCGGTAAGTTTCGATGACGGTTCGTCGAACCGTGTTATCGACCCGAGCGTGGGAACGCCGATATGCTTGAACTCCTCTATCATGGCCTTCAGGTCCTCCCGCCTGAACAACAGCACAGTGTACACACGCTGATCGGGGGATATCCGGTTTCGCCGCCGGATGATTCCGTGATTGCGATCGATAGCGTCGTAGGCACCGCAGGACTGCTTCGTGACGAGGTACTTGGTATCGGAGAGGTGTTCGATATGCGAAACCTGCGAGGAAGCGTCCATGAAATCGTATATCTCGCTCGCACTGTCCGCGAACTCGATGACGAACGTCACCTGATGGTCGTGAAGCCGCTCGATGGCGATTTCGAACGTCGTCTCGAACCGGGTCGCGACGTCGGTGAGAATACAGCGTTTGTGCTGTTGGAGGTAAATCCGTGCTTCGAACATGGCATAAACCGTGTTACCAATACAAACGCACCCTATTCAACCTGCGTAGTTCTCTCGAGACACCAAACACACCGAAAATAGCGAGGAAGCCGACCGAGTCACCTTCGAACTACGTCCCCGAGAATCGCTCTTCGGCCAGTGCAATCGCTCCGTCGAGGTCAAGTGGTCCTCGCTCGGCAAGCGCGTCTAGATACGCTTCAATGGTTCCCTCGTCCGCCGGAACATTCGCCCGGCCCAAGAGTATCCGTGCGGCGCCCGCACCCGTCGGGGCACCAAATCGCAATCGGCGTTCACCGCCGAAGCGTGCAGGGTCGAACGGTTCGAGCGTGGCAGGGTCAGCCAACATCGCCGCCGTGTGGATACCCGATTCATGCTCTGCGATTTCCGCCCCCAACAGCGCCTTCCGGTCGTCGTACGGTTCGTCGAGGGTAGAGAGAACTGACCGACAGGTGGGAACCAGTCGCTCGGTTCGCGTTCCGAGGTCGTCGCCGAACTCAACGTCACACGACGCGACGACCTCTTCGAGGACTCCGTTTCCGGCGCGTTCGCCGAGACCCGCGACGCTCACGTCCGCCTTCGCGACGCCCATCTCGTAAGCCGCCAACGTGTTCGCAGTCGCACAGCCCAAATCGTCGTGGAAGTGGACGCCGACGTCTCCGAGATCAACGTCGGCGTCCAACTCGGTCAGGAACGAACGAACGCTCGTCGGCGTTCGCACGCCCACCGAATCGGCGAGCGTAATCACGGGGACGTCTGGGAGGAGTTCGAAGACGTCGACGATGGCATCGACGTCCGTCCGGAAGGCGTCCGCAAGCGTGACGTGCGGCACGCCGCCGTGGTCGAGGACGTACTCGACTGCGTCGCAGAGCATTCCGTGCATTTCCGAGCGCGATTTTCCGAGAAGATGTTCCAAGTGACGGTCCGAGACGGAGAGAAACACCTCGACGACGTCCGCGTCCGCATCGAGCGCCACGTCGATGTCGCTCGAAATCGCCCGTGCGAGGGCAATTACTTCGGCGTCGGTCGTCCCCGCGAGTTCGGCGACGACTCGTCGGTCCTTCTCGCCGGTGGCGGGAAAGGCGGGTTGGATGTAAGGGACGCCGAGCGCGTCGAGTTCTCGCGCCGCGCATATCTTCCGTTCGGCGGTGAAATCCCGACCGGGCATCTGGTCGCCCTCCCGAAGCGTCACGTCGCTCAGTCGCATTCAGATGACTCCCTCCGACGCCAACTCGTGGAGTTCCTCGTTCGAATAGCCGAGTTCGTCCCCGTAGACCTCCTCGTTGTGTTCGCCGTGCTTCGGTCCGAGGAAGGCCACCTCCCCGGGCGTCCGGGAGAACGTCGGTGTGGGAGCGAACGTCTTCGTCGGCCCGATGTCGGGGTCGTCGACTTCGACTATCGCGTTCCGTGCTCGGAACTGCTCGTCCGCGAAGATGTCCGCCATGTCGTACACCGGGCCGACGATGGCGTCGTTCTCTTCGAGCGTCGCTATCGCCTCGTCTGTCGAGCGCCGTTTCGTCCACGCTTCGATTTCCGCATCGAGCGCGTCAGCGTGTTCGACGCGAGTGGCGTTCGTCTCGAACCGGTCGTCGTCGATGAGTTCGGGTCTGTCGATGGCGTGTGCGACGCGCTCGAATATTTTCTGGTTCGAGGCGGACATCGTCATGTAGCCGTCGGCGGTTTCGTAGATGTTCCGCGGCGCGGTGTTCGGGTGGCGATTACCCGTTCGTTCACGGATGTGGCCCTGTCGGTCGTAGGCCTCGACTTCGCCGAAGAACAACCGCCACAGCGGTTCGGTGAGCGACACGTCGATGACTTGGCCTTCGCCGCTCCCGCCGCGACCGATGTCGCGCTCGTAGAGCGCCATCAACGACGACTGGAGCGCAAACTGCGCGGCAGTGAGGTCCGCGAGGCTGATGGGGGGTAACAGGGGTTCCCTGTCGGGGAAGCCGTTGGCGTGTGCCCATCCCGAAATTCCCTCGGCAATCGTTCCGAAACCGGGCTTGTGCGATTTCGGCCCGGTCTGTCCGTAGCCCGAGAGGCGGACCATAATGGCCTGTTCGTTCACCTCGTGGATGTCGTCGGGGCCGAGCCCCCACCGCTCCATTGTCCCCGGGCGGAAGTTCTCGAAGACCATATCGGCGTCCGCTATCAACTCGAAAGCTATCTCCCGCCCTCGGTCACTTCCGAGGTCGAGCGTGACACAACGTTTGTTCCGCCCCAACGATTTCCACGAGAGCGAGGTCCCGTCCTCGGTCTTCTGTGGCCACTCCCGGATGGGATCACCCACTTTCGGATGTTCTATCATGACGACGTCGGCACCAAAGTCGCCGAGCATCGTCGTGGCGAACGCACCGCTTATCATCCCCGACATGTCGATGACTCGAAGGCCGTCGAGCGGTCCGTTCCGGTTCCGTGCCGTCATCGACCGGAGCACCCCGTTACGGTGGAAGAGCGAGTTTCAGTGACGATTCGTCTATAGAGGTGTCGAAATAGTGTAATCATGGTTGCTCCGTATCAGGGTCGGTAACTGGGTCGGACGCCTCGTCCAGATGGGCCACCACTGCGTCGGTGGTGACGACATCGCCGTACTTCGCGTCGATGTCAAACAGATTCGCTTCGTGTGGGCCTTCGGCCCTATCGCCGACTGCATCAGCCGGGACGACGGTTCGATAGCCGTGTTGCAGGCTATCGACGGCGGTTGCACGAACGCACCCACTCGTCGTCACCCCGGCGAGGACGAGCGTATCGACCCCGTTCGTGGTTAGTTCCGTTTGTAAATCGGTGCCGAAGAACGCGCTCGCGTACTTCTTCAGGACGACGCGCTCAGTGTCACGCGGTTCGATTCGGTCATCGACGGCGACGCGTTCGGTTCCCAGTCGTAACTCTTCGAGCGCCGGGACCTTCTCTATGAACAGTCCGGCGTCGCCGTAGGATTCCTCGAACGCGACGGTCGTGAAATATCGCGGCAGGTCGCGTACGCGAAACGCTTCGAGGAGGCGTTCGGTCGCGTCCAGCACGGGCGCGGCATCCATCCCGAGGTTCGACTCCGGGTCGGTGAACGCGTTGATGAGGTCGATGACGACCAAGGCCGGACGCGTGCCGAACCCGACGTCCTCGCCGAACTCTCGGTCGTCGTACAGCGCCTCGGTTTCGTCGAGCCAGTCCGTCATGGGAAGTCCGTCGCTGAGAGCGCGACAGGTTGGAAGTCCCAACGTAGTCGAGTCGGTTCAGTCACGGTCATCAAACTCGCGTCGTTCGGCAGCGATGGTGGCGGCTAATTCGTCGTCCTCCGGGAGCGGTCCGTAGTCGAACTCCGGCAGTTCCTCGCGGGAAGCGCGGAGTTCATCGCGGCGGGATTGGGTTTCCTCCTCGTCCACGGTACCTTCATCGGAGAGCACGACGCCGTACTCATCCCGTGCGACTGTCTCGGAGATGAGGTCCCGACGGACTTCCGTCGCGACGGTTTCGGGGTCGCGGTCGAGCGCGTCGCCGAGACCGCCGCCACCGGCGGTGCGGAAGATGAACTTGTCGCCGACGCTCACCGGGACGTTCTCGGCCTTAGACGGGATGTGTTCTCTGGTCCCGTCCGTTCGGACGAGAATCTTCTCGCTGGTCCCGCCGTGTTTGCCGCCGTCGACGCCCCACGGATAGGTGTGAGCGCGGTCGT
Source organism: Haladaptatus sp. HS23 (assembly GCF_056892285.1). NCBI lineage: Archaea > Methanobacteriati > Methanobacteriota > Halobacteria > Halobacteriales > Haladaptataceae > Haladaptatus > Haladaptatus sp. HS23. Next base: position 13,318 of record NZ_JBXGLH010000003.1, read on the forward strand.
CTTGGAAGGTTATCGACCCGTCGGCCTCGAACGTGTAGACCTTGGTGATACCGTGGCCGCCGCGGAACTCGCCGGACCCGCCGGTATCCCGTCGGGTGCTGTATTCGGTGATGGTCAGCGGGTAGTAGGCTTCCTGATACTCCGCGGGCACCGTCCGAAAGAGGGGCCACCACGAGTGGCCGTCGAGGCCGTCGCCGCCGGGGCGGGCGGGAATGCCGCCATACAGGATTTCCAACATCTGGAATGCGTTGCCGTCGTTGTCGGTTCCGGCGTAGACCATGTTGGGCGACGTACCGTAACTTCCGGCGACGCTGAAGCCGTCGATGAGCTTCGAGAACGTCGCCTGCAACACGTCGAACTGACGCGCCATCAGCGGCAACCGGTTCCCGAGCGCCGCCGGGAACTCCGGTTGGATGACGCTTCCCTTCGGCAGGTTCACCTCGAAGAGGTCGTAGTACCCGTCGTTGAACGTCAACAGCGGGTCGAACGCCATGATGAGGAAGACACCGACGAACATCTTGAACATCTTCTCGTTGAGGAGGAAGTTGACCGTTCCCGGGACCTGGTCGTTCGTCCCCTCCCAGTCGAGGAACACCGTATCCCCCTCCCGGTAGATTTCGAGGTGGAGTTTGATGGGACCGTTCCCGAGGCCGTCGTCGTCGACGTAATCCTCGAAGGTGTAGCGTTCGCCCTCGGGGACGAACTCCCGAATCAGGTTTATCATCCCCTCGCGGGTTCGGTCCAGAATCGCGTCGGTCGCCGTCTCGTACGTTTCGCGGCCGAACCGGTCACACAGCTCCTGAACGCGCGTTTCGGCAGCCTTCGTTCCGGCGGCGAGAGCCTTTATATCCGCCTCCGCGTGTTCGGGCAGTCGGGTGTTGTGTGCGAACGTTTCGAGCAGTTCTTCGTCCAACTCGCCGCCCTTGTACAGTTTGACCGGCGGCAGTCGAACGCCCTCCTCGAAAATCGTACGGGCGGTGACGGGCATGCTACCGGGTGTCTTGCCCCCGACGTCCATCAGGTTCCCCCACTGGCTGGAGAACCCGACAAGGTGATCATCGTAGAAGATGGGACGCAAGAGAAGCATATCCGGCGTGTGCGACAGAGCACCAGCACACATGTACGGGTCGTTCGTGGCGATGACGTCGCCGTCTTCGAGGTCGTCCCAGTCGAAGGGAGAGTTCTCGATGATGGTGTCTATGGCGCTCCCGAACTGGCCCATGACCATTCGTCCCTTCGCGTCGGCGATGAGGGGGAACTGGTCGGACTGCTCCCGGATGACGGGGCTGATGGCCGTCGTTTCGAGGACGCGGTCCATCTCGTGTCGCGCGTTCGAAAGGGTGTTCTCGATGATGTCTAAGGTCGTCGCGTCGATGTCGTGGTCGCCGACGAAGTCGGGTGTCTCGGTCGTTTCGCTGCTCATTGGGAGTCTCCTCGGTTGATTTCGATGTTCTCGTACTGATCGATGCGTGCGACATGGTCGGGTTGGATGACGACCGTCGAATCGTCGTCGACGACGATTGCGGGGCCGTCCAACCGGTTGCCCGGAAGGAGGTCGCTTCGGTCGTAAATCGGGGTATCGTGGTACTCGTCGTCGAAAAAGACTGATTGGGACCCGGTTCGTGCGTGACTCGGGTCCGCATCCGACAGTTCGCGGGAGACGAGTTGGACGCCGTCGAGTTCTCCACGACCGACGACGCGGAGGTTCGCGATTTCGAGGGGTGCATCGAGCGAGAAACCGAAGCGGTGTTCGTGGCGCGACTCGAAGTCGGCCTTGATTTCGGCCAGTCCCCTCTCACCTCGCAAGTTCTCGATGTCGACCGGAATCGACATCTGGATGTCCTGCCGGTAGTAGCGGCAGTCGGTGAAGTAGTCGAACGAGCGGTTATCGGCGTCGACACCCTCGGATTCGAGCCACGTCGCGGCCTCGTCCCTGATGACTTGGAGACTGTCGTACACCGCTTCGCCGTCCACGTCCTCGTCGGTTCGCAAGTACGTCTCGGAGAACTCGTTTTGAATGTCGCTCGTCAGGAACCCGAACGCGCTCATGACGCCCGGCCCCGGCGGAACGATGAGCGGATAGGTGTCCATCACGTCCGCGAGCGCGTTGGCATGCATCGGCCCGGCACCGCCGAAGGCGACGAGGCCGAACTCGCGGGGGTCGTAGCCTCGTTCGACGGAGACGACGCGGAGCGCCCCGTGCATGTTCTCGGTGACGATGTCGAGGATGGCTTGTGCTGCTTCCTCGACCGATGTCCCGCGCTCTTCGGCGATGGACTGAATCGCGTCCTGGGCGGCCTCCCGGTCGAGTTCCATGCGCCCACCGAGTTTCACCGACGGTGGAATCCGACCGAGGACGACGTTCGCGTCCGTGACGGTCGGGTCGGTACCACCTTGGCCGTAACAGGCTGGACCGGGGTCCGCACCTGCGCTTTCGGGACCGACCTGCATGGCACCCGAGAGTTGTACGCGCGCTATCGACCCGCCACCGGCGCCGACCGTGTTGACGTCGACGCCGCGCGATTTGAACTCCCGATAGCCGACCTTCGTTTCGCGCGTACTCTCCGGCGTGCCGTTCTCGATGAGCGAAACGTCCGTCGACGTGCCGCCCATGTCGAGCGTCATCACGTCCGGAACTCCCTTCTTGTTCGCGATGGTCGCCGCACCGACGACTCCGCCGGACGGCCCGGACAGCGCCAAATCGACCGGACGACCCTTCGCCGCGGACGAACTCATCAGTCCGCCGTCCGACCGAACGATGTTCATCGTCGCCGCCGACCCGGCGTCCCCCAACGAGGCGTCGAGGTCGTCGAGATACGAGATGACTTTCGGACGAGCGTAATCGTTGATGACCGTCGTCAGCGTCCGTTCGTACTCCCCGTACTCGGGCACGATTTCGGAGGAGATTGACACCGGAAGGTCGGGATGTGAATCGGCGACGATGTCCCGGATGGTCTCCTCGTGTGTCGGGTTCAGATACGAGTTGAGAAGGGCGATGGTGAGCGATTCGATGCCCGAATCGTACAACTCGTCGACCTGTCGACGGACCTCGTCTTCGTCGATGGGTTCGATTTCCCTCCCGTCGGGCGAGGAGATGCGCCCCGAGACGCCGCGGGTATCGACCAAGTCCGCGAGTGGGTCGGGTTTCTCCATTCCCATCCATCCGTAGAGCGGCCCCGGTGTCCACGCTCTGGCGAGATGGAGGACGTGTTCGTGCCCGGCCGAAGTGAGCAATCCCACGCGTGACCCCGTTTCTTCGAGGAGCATGTTGGTCACGACCGTCGTGCCGTGGAACAGCAGGTCGAGGTCGGCGACCGTCGTGCCCGCCTTCTCCGTCGCCTCCGTGACGCCGGTGAGGACGCCTTCGGACGGATTCGCGGGTGTCGAAAGCACCTTGTCGATAGTCAGTTCGTGTGTTTCGTCGTCGAACACGATGATGTCGGTGAACGTCCCGCCGACATCAACGCCCAAATTGTGCGTCATACGATAACAATAATCAAAATTCTCGGAGAATGGCTAAGCGTTCTCCCCACAGATGTGGGTAGTTTAAGTAGCATTTGGTCCCGCGTCTCCAAAAATTATCACTCGGGCAATGCACGAACGGACGGTACAGCGTCTGAAGCTACCACGACCGAATAGTACTCACAGAAATCACACCGCCGACACGAATGACGATTCCCACACCGGGTTCGAACGATGTCGGAATGGACACCGAAGTACGACCACAGTCGACGGTTATGTCCGGCGAGCGACGAGAATCCGCCATCTAAAGGACGCCGTACCCGAAGTTCGACGGAGTAAAAGAATTCCGAGAATGTCGAACGGTACGACTCACGACGGTGCTACCCCCTGAGAACGTCCCGGATGGGTCTCGCGAGAGATTATGCTGAAGCTTGGTCAGCAAGCTCGTCCACATCCTCCAGGTCGTCCGGAACCAAGACCAACCGGAGTCGTGGGCGTCCCACGTCGATAGGAACTTTCTCCGTTTCTATCAGACCCCGGTCCTCGAGGCGGGTCTTGGTTCGCGAGAAGGTTGCCTTACTCGCCACTCCCGTATCTTCTCCCCACTTGCTGATATCGTAGAGCAACACTTCGTTGTTCGCCGCGACCAACAACGCGATGGCGACTTCGTCCAGTTCGTCGTCCTCGCCGGGAATCGTTTCGACCGACTCGGCTATCATCATGAAGTCGTCCTCGGCGTCGGCGCCGATTTCCTCGCGGAGCGTTTCCTGAACGCGCGAAAGCGGGGGCGTTCGGAGATTGAACGCGTCCCCATCGTCCCAGTCCTCCATGAACGTCGTCCGCACGTTTTCGACCAACTCGTCGTCCGCCGAGCGCATCCCGGTGGTTTTCGAATCCAGCGTGACGACGGTAACGACTTCGTCGTCGCTGACGATCAGCGAACTTCGCGCGATGTCGGTGGTCGTCCGGAGTTCCAAGGAACTACGGTCGATCAAATCTGCCACGTGACTCGCGAGGATGAAGTCGTCCAGCGAGTCTTTCAGCACGTCCGGCGTGGCGAGTACCTGGATGTCGGGGAGATCGCCATCGAACGAAGATGCCGTCAACATCACCGTTCGAAAGACGTCGTGTGCGGGATTCACGATGAGTACCGCATCGGTTTCTTCGAAAAACGAGTTGATCATGTCGGTGAACTCTTCGTCGAGCACAGTTGCTTCTGCGGACATACACTTGTACACGAGATGGGGTTCTATTGTTCCACTCCCATTATTAACTGAAAGGAGAACCTGAAAACAGTGCTGCTGCAGGGAGATACGCTAAAAAGAACCGGTCGAAGGTATTTTTCATATGTTTAATGTATCGTAACATTTGGTTTCGTCGGAGTGGGGTACCCATCGATATTTCGTCCTCGTTTCACACTCGATATTCCGGGCTCCGATTCCCCCTACTTTTTCTCCAAAAGCGATTCTACCGACGTACCCTACGTATTCAGGGAGGGTCGTTCGGCGATAATATAACGATATTTGTTATCGGTATTCTGGCGTTTCTCGGAGGTAAGGTGCCTAAAACCCGTTCGTATTCGTGAACTTAATCGGACAGTACGGAACCCCATCCGGTCGGGAGGCTCCGTTGCCACGGTTTCGTACGTTGGATTCGCGTTTCGGTCGATACGAAGTCATTCCGTCACCGTCGGACCGAGTGAAATGCCGTTCGACGGGGATTCAGGAGGGAGGGTGAAGTTTTAGTCGTCCACACGAAAACAGGCGCGTAAGAATGTCCCGTCCGCACGAAGGCCGAATACCGCGCTCCAAATGGACGCGTGACCACGCCGCTCGACTCCGCCGCACCTCCGACACCACCGCGCCGGTAATCTATCCTCCCGAGCGGAAAATCAGCGACGAGTATCATCTCTGGGATACGTGGTTCCTCCGCGAACGTGACGGGTCGTTCGCCGAAGTGGACGGCTACCGGGTCGCATTCTCGCTCTCCGCCTCGTCGACGCTCCTGCCCGGAAAACGTCACGACGAGGCGCGTATCCGATACTTCTACTCGTCGGACGGACATGAGTGGACCTACGGTGGACCGATATTCACCGAAAGAGAGGCGCTCGGTTCCCGCCAGTGGGCCGGGTCGGCCTTGTTAGACGACGGGACCGTCTACGCCTACTACACCGCCGCCGGGCGACGCGGCGAACCGGAACTCACCTACGAACAGCGAATCTGTGCGGGGACGGGCGGCACGATTTCGACGGACGAGGAGGGCCTTCGCATCGATGGTCCGTGGGACCATTCGGTCCTCTTGGAACCGGACGGCGAACGGTATCAGACACAGGAACAGTCGTCAAATCAGAACGGCCCCATCTACACCTTCCGCGACCCGTGGTTCTTTGAGGACCCTGAAACGGGGAAATCGTATCTCCTCTTCGAGGGAAACACTCCGATAGACGACCCCGACCCGGAGCTGGCGTACAACGGTTGCATCGGCATTGCCCACTCGGAAACGGGTACCCTGACCGACTGGGAAGTCCTCGACCTGCTCCTCGACGGTGAACGAGTCAATCAGGAACTCGAACGGCCACACATCGTCGTCCGGAACGGCCGCTACTACCTCTTCACGCCGAGCCACCAGCACACGTTCGCGCCCGGTTTGAGCGGCTTCGACGCGCTCTACGGCTTCGTCGCGGATTCCCTGTTCGGTCCCTACGAACCGCTGAACGAGACCGGACTCGTCGTCGCGAATCCCGACAACGCCCCGTTTCAGGCCTACTCGTGGCTCGCCTTCGGGCACGGCGACGAGATACTCGTCACGTCCTTTTTCAACTACTTTGACCTCAACGGCCTCTCGCTCGACGACGTCGCGTTTCTCCCGGAGTCTGAACAGTTCCGCCGCTTCGGCGGGACGTACGCACCGACGCTCCGACTGCAAGTCGGTGGGAACCGAACTCGCATCTGGGGCGAGTTAGAGTACGGGCGGATTCCGCTCGAATCGGAGTCGCTGGCCCCGCCGGACAGCGTTCGCTACCATTCGACGGACGACGAGGATACCGATGGCGACAGGAGCGGGAATAACTACTGAATCAGTCGTCACCCACTTCTGCCGTCGAACCAACATCCACGGACGGAGCGGAAGACCCGTCGAGTTCCCATGCGTCGAGGCGGACGATGCGGGCGTTCCCGCCCGCGGCGTAGAGCGACACGCCGTCGGCGTCCGCGCGGGTCGGATAGATGCGACCCGTGAGGCAGTGGCGTTCGTTCGCGAACACTTCGACGATGGACCCGTCGACGAACGCTCGGAGGTCGATTCGTTCCTCGCCGTCGAGCGGCATCCGTATCGGGTCGTCAGCCGTCTCGGGGTGGAGGCTGGACGTCGAGCGTTCGAGGATGAGTTCGTCGCGACGAACGTGCAGCGGCGTTCGCTCCTCGCCGTCCACGGTTTCACGGAGGACGACGCCCACCTCGTCGGCGGTTCCGAGGTCGATGGTGAGCGACAGTTCGAGCGCTCGACCGCGCGTCTGGAGGACCTCCCGCTGGCCGTCCGAGATTCCCCGCGACTCGAATCCGTGGTGACCCTCGCGGAGCGTCGTTACCTCGTCGGCGGGTCGTTGTCGGAGTTCGCCGTCGTCGACGCTGAGGACCCGTGGGAGCGAGAGCGCGCCTGACCACCCGGCGTCCCACTGTGCGCGCTCGCTGCGTGCCTCCTTCAACCACCCGAACGTAATCTGCCGCCCGGAAGACGTTTGGAGCGTCTGTGGCGCGTAGAAATCACCGTAATCGAGAACGCCGGACGCCTCGCGCTCGAACCGTCCGTCGCGGACAGTGCCGAGGAAATAGAGGACGCGCTCGTAGTTCGACACGTGAAGAAGGCGTTTCTCGCCGAGGTCGAGAAGTTCGGGGCATTCCCACATGTGCCCCGAACCGTCCCAATCGCCCGTCAATAGGGGCCCGAGGTAGGTCCACTCCGTGAGGTCGTCCGAGCGATACCGGAGCGCCGTTCCGCCGACGCCGTCGATGCCGGAGCCGATGAGCTGGTACCACGACCCGTTCTCGCGCCAGACGCAGTGGTCGCGGAACTCGGCGTCCCAGTGTTCGGTCGAGAGGATATCGAGTTCGACCGGCGCGTCGGTTACGACCGGGTTTTCCTGGTCCTTCGTCCACACGTCGAGCGTATCGTCGGTGGCCGTCGCGAGACAGGGGAGTTGTCTGCCGCCGCGGCCGCCCGTGTACAGGATACGAGCCGTTCCATCGTCATCGACCGTGCAACCCGACCAACAGCCGTCGCGGTCCGGGCCGTCGGGGTCGGGCGTGAGCGCGACCGGATGGTCCTCCCAGTGGAGGAGGTCGTCGCTCGTCGCGTGCCCCCAGTGGATGGTGTGGTGATAGGGACCTCCCGGATTGTACTGGTAGAAGGCGTGGTACGTGCCGTTCCATTCGACGAGACCGTTCGGGTCGTTCAACCAGTTCGCGGGCGGCACGAGGTGATACCGCGGGCGGTTGTGGTCGCCGCGGAAGTCGTTTCGCATCGCGGCGAGGTCGGCGGCGCACTTCGGACGGCCGACGAGTCCGTCGTCGGCACCCGAACCGAGGAACCGCAGACACCCCGCGAGGAACGTCTCGCGGCCGCCGTCCGCGCCCGACGCCTCGAACTCGACGTTCGCGCCGACGCCGAGGACGGTTCCCATTGCGGGTTTCCATTCGACCACGGACACTTCGCCCGGACGGTCGATATCGCCTTCGAAAGTACCCGCTAACACGTCCGCGCGTTTCGGGAGAAGGTTGACGTATCGAGCGTACGACTGCGTGTCGCCCACGCCACGGGTGTGAAAGCGGATGTCGTCGAAGGCCGCGACCGCCGGGTGGTCCTCGTACTGGGACTTCCAGAGAGGGCCGACAGGAGCCTCGACGGGTTCGACGCCCACGGCGTTCGGGGCAACTGGGTCGATGTCGAGCGGTTCGACTGCCGTCAGCGCCTGAAGGGTCAATAGAAGGGTACCGCCGTCCTCGAAATAATCCGCGAACACGTCGGCGAACCCGTCCACCGAAGCGGGTTCTACGGGAGCGTCACGGTGCCACCAGAGTACGTCATAGGAAGCGAGGGTGTCGCCGTCGTGAATCTCGGCAAACGAAACGAGGTCTGCCGCACCCAATTCGGTAGTGACCCACTCGAACGCCGTCTGCTGCTCGGGGGAGAGTTCGCCGCAGTGTAGGAATCCGATGGTAGGAGACGACGGAACCATTGTCAGTAACTATCAGTGCACGTCATATAATGGGTGTGGCTGTGATACAGGAATTATCGTGGGGTTCCCGGTTTCGCGGGGGATGGACGGTGACGTGAGAAACAACCGAACCGATGGGTCGAACGAACCGTCTTTCACCATCGATGTGAGTCACACCAGTACGGTTACATGGATGCTGGACCCTCAATGAGCATGAATACGACAGCGGACGTCATCGTCCGGGACGCCTACCTCACCGAACGTGACTCCATCGCCGATATCGCCGTCGGAGACGGGAGAATCCTCGCTATCGGGTCGGACCTCGTGGAGGACGCTCCGACAGAACTCGACGCGGCAGGGAATCTTGTCTCGCCGGGACTGGTCGATGCACACGTCCATCTGGACATGTCGTTGTCGGCGTACGGCGGGCGGCACCCTCGAAACAACGATGGGACTTCAGATATGGACGACGTTCTCCGAAAAACAGCGACCTACTTTGACGAGACGCCTCTCCAGCAAATCGAGTCGAACGTGCGAAGAGTCGGAAATCGTGCCGTCGCAAACGGCGTCCTCCACATTCGAACCCACGCGTACGTCGACGGGACCGTCGGTTCCGACGTCGTCGAAGCAGTACTCGCGGCGCGCGATTCGTTGGCGGACCGTCTCGACATCGAAGTCGTGGCCTTTCCACAACAGGGAATTCGGCGCGATGACGGGTCCGAAACCGCCACTCGTGAGGCGCTCGACACCGGTGCGGATATCGCCGGTGGGTTGGACCCACAGACGCTCAACGGCAACCGGGAGGCGACGATAGCGACGTGGTTCGATATCGCCGCCGACCATGACGTAGATATCGACGTCCACATCCACGAAGGCGACGAAACGGGGGTAAAAACGCTCGAACGCCTCGCAACGACGGTGGTCGAGCGAGGATACGAAGGTCGGGTGGCCGCGAGCCACGCCTTCGCACTCGCCGACGCGGCCACCGTCGATGCCACCGATAACGGAACGAGGCTTTCGAGCGCGATGGAGCGGTTCGAAGCGGCGGGGATGCTGTTCGTCACCTGCTATCAAAGTACCCGACAGGGAATGCCGATTCGTCGGTTTCACGACGCCGGAATCGGGATGGCACACGGTACCGACCAAGTACACGACCTCTGGGGGGCGCACGGAAACATCGACGCGCTCGAAGCGATGCTCGTCGAGTCGCTCAAATTGCAGTCGTATTCGACCACGAAAGGATTGGAATATCTGTGGAATCTCGTCACCGACCACGGGGCGAACCTCCTCGGTCTGAAAGGATACGGTATCGAAGAAGGGACCCCCGCGGACCTCGTCGTTCACGATTCCTCCTCACCTCAGTGGGCAATCGTGGAAAATCGAACGCCTCGCTACGTCATAAAGGAAGGCCGAATTGTCGCCGAGGGCGGCACCGTCGTCGGTCAGTAACTGCCGTTTCCACCGGGTGCGAAGGACGCGAAGTTGACGACCACGTACGCGGCCAGCAAAAGCAGTGCGAGGACAGAGAACGCCACCGATAGCGTGTGCTGGTCCGACGCGGAAAGCCCTAGGTGGTCACAAGCCCAGCGGGTGGCGAATACGCCTGCGAGCAGGAGTGAGAGACCAATCGCCGCGACCCAGACGCCACCCAGTACTGACACCGGAACGAGCAGGAGGCCGTACCCGAAGACAAGTAGTCCGACGAAGACGGCCAAGACGGCGACGACGCTGAACGAACTACCGGATGTCGTAGTGTTGTTTTTAGTCATTCATATAAAATGGATTTCAGATAGCTTAATCGTTGTGTGACAATCGGCATCTCATTTATTTTACTAGAACGACGGGAGAACGATGTGGCACCCCGATTTCGTCGGGTCGAGAGTGTCCACCGTCGAAGATACGAAAAATCGGCTGTCTCACGCAGCGGGACGTTCGGCGGGAGCGTCCCTGCTGGTCGTCTCGCCGAGGTCGTCCTCGTCGGGGGCGTTGAGTTCGGTATATGCCCTCGCGAGCACGGCGGTCGAGAAGACCGTCGTGATGGCGCTCGCGGCTTGCGCAAACACCAGGGCGACGATGTTACCGGCGAAACTACCGCTTGCGATTTCACCGAAACCGAAGGCGATGTTGACGAGTATCGTGAGGAGTATCACTGCAACGCCCAATACGAGGAGTCTGACGCGGTACCCTCGCGTCAATCCCCAACTGCTGCGGAAGGCTCTGACGAAGTTCTGGTCCTCGACGGCCACGTAGACGGTCCAGAACGCCAGGGTCACGAGCAAGAAGATGCCCGGGACGATCAGCGCGACGAGACCTAACGCGACGATGATACCGAAGACGATCATTCCGACGAAGACGTTGACCGCCGCCCAGACCATGTTCCGAGTGAAGAACTCCCTCGGGAGGCGTTCGGTTTCGTTGCTCACGAACACGCGAATGGCCGCGATACTCACGACCAGTAACGCGATGCTCAGGACCACCGAAACGAGACCCGCACCGAGCGGCGGAACAAGTATCGTCGGGTTCGCTTGGACGCCAGCGGCGGTAAACCCCTGTTGCTCGACCCATCGGTCGACACCAGCACCCAATACGCCGTTGATGACCGAGATGACGAAAATGATGCCCATGAGCATGAGCCCGTTTCGCTTAACAGTTCGGCTGTACCCTTGCTTGAGAACGCTTGTAATGTTGATCGGCATTATCAGAGGTATAGAACGTCGTCCGAGAGTATATACTCGCTGACTAGTTCTCATCTGTCGAGATACATCCCCCGGGTGTGAAATTATTTGAATTCCAATACTTTCATGTTTCCCAGAACCTCGATTCGGCGTGGTGAAGAAGACACCAGTGAGGCCCCGATTCCATAACGGTTGTATCATTCGACTCGTATGGGCTGATAGTGAGACGTCGCCTGTTTGGAACGCTTTGCGGGTTGGTCTTCCTGATGAACTTCGGGCGAACCGTCTTCGCACCGTTGCTCGAACCGCTGGTGGTCGCCTTCTCCACCGACCAGGCGACCATCGGTGTGTTGATATCGTTGGTGTGGCTCGGAACCGCCGTCCCACGGATTCCGATGGGGTACGTCCTCACCCACGTTCCCCGTCACCGAGCAGTTCTCGGGACGGGTGTTCTGCTCGCTGGTGCGTCGGGACTCATCGCCGTCGCGGATTCATTAGCCGTGCTTCGGGTCGGAACGTTTGCGCTCGGCGTCGCAAGCGGAGCCTATTTCGTCGCCGCCGTCCCGCTTATCGCGGAACTGTTCCCGGATTCGGTCGGGCGAACGGTCGGCATCCACGGAGCGGCCTCCCAATTGGCGGCGGTGCTCGCACCGACCCTCGTGATCGGCATTCTGTTGGTCGCCTCGTGGCGAACGGTGTTCGTCGCCCTCGCGGCAGGTGCCGTCGTCTTCAGCGTCGTCCTAGTGAGCGTCGTTCGCGGATCGCAAATCGCCGACGAGGCCACACCCGACCGAGCGTTTCTGCCCGCAGTGTTGGCTCACTGGCGACTCATTGCAACCGGCCTCCTGATGGTCGGCGTTGCGGGGTTCATGTGGCAGGGCCTGTTCAACTTCTACGTCGTCTACCTCCATTCCTCGAAGGGAATATCAACGACGACGGCGAACCTCCTTCTCACCGTCGTGTTCGCGGCCGGATTACCCGCCTTCTGGTTCGGCGGACGGCTTGCGGACCGCCTCCCGATAGTCCCCTACATATTGGCGATACTGACGGGGTTCGTCGTGTCGGTGGTCGTACTCACCACCACACGCGGCGTGGTCGCAGTAGCGGTCGTCTCGGTCGCCATCGGCTACTCGATACACAGCCTCTTTCCCGCCTTGGATACCTATTTTCTCAACTCGCTCTCGGACGAGAATCGCGGCGTCGTCTACGCGGCGTTCACCGGTGTCTCGTTGTTGGTCGAGGCGAACGGGACCGCCACGGTCGGACTGTTGACCGACGCCGGATATCCCTTCGACGTCGTTTTCGTCGCGCTCGCGTCGCTCGTCGGGGGTGTCATACTCGTTCTCGCGGGATTGTATTCGACCGGACGACTTCCAGGGAGTTCGGAACGCGTCGTCGCTCGACCGTAGTTCGATAGGACTCCGCCACTCACTCAATAGATGCCCGACGCTTGTTATGGGGAGCTAACACTCCGTCGCGTCGGTCGAATCGGAACCAGAGGTCCCGGAGCCGAACCACCTGAACGACTCCAGACTCACCGAAAACGCGTCGTATGCGCTGGAATATCGAATCGCGTACACGGTCGGATACCAACCCGTGTTCGGAAACGTCGTCGGCATCTTGATGGGTGTTCTCGTTTCGGTGCAGGGACCACGAAGGAAAGACCGTGTTATCATCGGTTCGAAGAAGATGACTTCGCCGTCGAACGTGCCCCAGAGGAACGTGTGAGTGAACGGGTCGCCGTTGAACTCCGGGGCCGTCAGGTCCATTAGGTGGTTTCCCATTCCCGGTTCGACGGCCCCGAGCGATTCGTAGTCGGGTGGCCGTTGACGCGGCGGGAGCGTCTCCGTCCCGCGTCGCAGCGTCTCACAGGTGACCGCAGTCTCCGACCTCGGACAATCGCCGTTCCTGATTTCGGAGCGCTTCGCTCGCGGCATGAGATAGAAGTGGAAGTCGAAGTGCGGAACGGCGTAGACGTCCGGCGGCGGGTGCCCGGTCGGGTTCCAGTTGAGCATGAACCATCGGAACGGTATCGATACGTCCGACCTCGGAAATTCGAGAACGGTCTCGTGCCCGCAACACGGCGCTTTCCCGTCCGGAATGTCCCACTTCCCGTCGGTTGGCGCCGTGGGAAGTCCTTCCAAGGTGGCGGCAGTGAACTGGACGCCAACGGAGAGCGGTTTTTCCGACCCTGCATGCGCGACGAAGGTTCGAATCGTTCCGTTTCCCACGGCGACGGGGCGACCCCAAGTGGTCTGCGTTGGCGGAAGACTCGCTTCGGTTGACTGCTCTCTGGAGATCCATGTTGTGGTCGGTATGTCTCTGTCGGATGTGGTCGCTTCGGTTCCACCGGTCAGGTACGAGCCTGCAGTACCCGTTCCCAGTGCTTTCAAGAGTCGACGGCGGTTGAGCGGCATTTGCCATTCGGCTAACGAGTCGGTCCCACGTTATTCTTTAGTCCGTGAACCGCCCATCGCGCGTCTGCTCGCATAGCACTCAGGACTCGGACGGATTCGGACTACACCGTATCTTCAAGAGACTGCCCGTAATACGCCCACGCATGCAGATTGCACTCATCGCACATGACGAGAAGAAACCCGATTTAGTCGAGTTCGTCCGGAACAACACCGACCAACTGTCGACCGTCGACTGCATCTCGACCGGAACGACCGGGAAGCGAATCAAGGAGGAAACCGACCTCGCGGTCGACCCAAAGGAGTCCGGGCCGCTCGGCGGGGACATGATTATCGGTGCTGCGGTAGCCACCGGAGACTGTAACGCCGTGATATTCCTCCGCGACCCGTTGACCGCCCAACCGCACGAACCGGACATCAACGCACTCTTGCGAGTGTGTGACGTTCACAACGTCCCGCTGGCGACGAACCTCGCCAGCGCGAACGCCATCATCGACGAACTCGTCGGAGAAGCTTAGCGGTTCTCGGGATGTACCGCCCTGACAGGGAGACGAACCCACCAACACGAAACGCTCCACTGCTCGTCCTGACGGCTCCACCGATCACGACCATTGCACAGGACAAAATTCAGCAACCGGCCTTCCACTGTCTCAGTCACCCCGATTCTTCCATGACTGTTCTCGATTACACCCACACCCCCAGTGACACGACTGCTCGTTGCATCGGTTTGCTCACTACCATCACCCACCTGCCACATCTCTCCACGCCTAGAGACGACGCTGCAGTTCCAGCAGAGTGAGTAAGAGGGGGGAGTTCAGCGTGATTCAACGTGGGGCCTCCGGCCTCAAGGAGCGACCAAAGGGAGCGAGTAGGCCGGAGAGGAAACCGACATGGTACGACACAACCGGCACACTCCGACTGGTCGACTCGCAAACTTTCAAGTACCGTCGGCAACTCTCTGAAGTATGGACGTGCGTCGAACCGCCGTCGTGAAACTCGCCGTTTCCGACGAGCAACGCGATGCACTCCATCGAACCGCCGAGCAATACCTGTACTGCGCGAACCGAACCGCCGAATACTCTTGGTCGGACACATCGTTCACCGAGTGCAAGACCAACAAACGGCGGGTTCGGGACGCGCTCTACTCCGACCTCCGCGAGGAGACGGAGTTACAGGCACAACTCGTCCAAGCCGCCATCCGCCGCGCCGTCGAAGCCGTCAAAGGCGTTGTCGAACGCTGGAAGAAGGGACAGCGCGTCTCTCGACCGACGTTCACCGTCGAAACAATGGACTACGACACGCGAAGTGCGACGTTCTACCGACGCAAAACGTCTCTGTCAACAGTTGAGGGCCGGGTCGAATGTCCGTTCGTTCTCCCAGCAGACAGTCCAACGCCCTACGAGCGGTACGTGCTCTCCGAGAACTACGAGTTCCGCGAGAGTACGCTTCGGTACGACGCGGCAACCGACGAGTTCTACCTCAACATCTCGACGCGGCGGACTGACGGCGACGACGCAGAGGTTCCGGCAGATACCGGGCACCCCGACCAAACGGTCCTCGGTATCGACCTCGGCGTCAACAGTCTCGCCGTCTCCTCAACCGGCACGTTCTGGCAGGGCGACGACTATGACCATTGGTGCCGTGAGTTTGAGAAGCGGCGTGGTGAGATGCAACAGCGCGGCAGCCAAGCCGCGCACAACGCCCTGCTTCGCCTCGGCAAGCGCGAAGAAGCGTGGCGAAAACAGTACATTCACACCGTCGCCAACGAAGTCGTCACGGAAGCCGTCGAACACGACTGTGACGTGATCGCGTTCGAGGACTTGACCGACATTCGCGAGCGGCTTCCGCACGCAAAGTGGCACCACGTATGGGCATTCCGACGCCTCTACGAGTACGTCGAGTACAAGGCCTCCGAACAGGGCGTCTCCATGGAACAAGTCGCGCCGAACCACACGTCTCAACGCTGTTCTCGGGCGGACTGTGGGTTCACGCACGACGACAACCGCCACGGAGAACACTTCCACTGCCAAAAGTGCGGCTACGAGGTGAACGCGGACTACAACGCGGCGAAAAACATTGGGCTACGCTACGCTCGAAAGCGACAGCATAGACTCCGTTCCTCGCCCACGTCGGGGAGTGGAGACGCACCAGTAGACGTGCGTGTGAATGGTGGGACGCTGAACGGCAAGAGTCACCGACCTATTGCCGGCGACTGATTGCCGGGAGTCCACATCAAAGCCCCACCCTCAAGAACCGAGGCGCGTATGCGTCGAGGGAGTAGGGTGGGGTAGTTTACAGAACGCCCTCGTCGGACAACCGCTCGATGTCCGCCTCCGTGTACCCGTATTCGAGGAGGATTTCCTCCGTGTGTTCGCCGAGGAGCGGCGGATGTGCCCGAACGCCCGTCGGCGTCTTCGAGAGGTGCATCGGACTGCCCGCCATCTCGACGTCACCTGCAGTCGGGTGTGAAACCGACCACTGCATGTTTCGTGCGGCCACTTGCGGGTTGTCGAAGACGTCTTCCATGTCCTTGACGTCGCTCGCCGGGACGCCGTGGTCGTCCATCGTCTCCAGAATCTCCGCGGTAGTGAACTCCTCGAACGTCGGTTCGAGGAGCGCATCGAGTTCGTCGCGGTTCTCGACGCGCGAGGCGTTGTCGTGGAACCGGTCGTCGTCGACGAGGTCTTCGCGGTCGATTGCGGCACAAAACTTCGGCCAGAGGTTCGGCGACGGAACCGCGATAACGACGTACCCGTTCGCCGTCGGAAATGCCTGATACGGCGCGAGGGTGGGATGTTTGCTGCCCATCCTTCCGGGTGCGGTTCCCGTCGCGAAGTAGTTCGACGCCATGTAACTCATCCACGCGACCTGACTGTCGAGGAGCGAGACGTCGACTTTCTGTCCCGTTCCGTCGCCGAGTTCGCGTTCGAGCAGCGCGGCGAGGATGGACTGCGTCGCGTACATACCGGCACCGATATCCGCGATGGCCACGCCCACGCGAACGGGCGGGCCGTCCGCTTCGCCGGTGATGCTCATCAGACCGCCTTCGGCCTGCATGATGAGGTCGTATGCGGGTCGGTCCCTGTCCGGCCCCCACTCGCCGTATCCCGAGAGGGAACAGTAGATGAGGCCGGGATTGTCCTCTCGAAGAGTCGGATAATCGAGTCCCCACTTTCCCATCGTCCCCACTCGGAAGTTCGAGACGACGACGTCGGCCTCGCTCGCGAGGTCGCGAAAGAGCGACTGTCCGTCCTCGCTCGAAAGGTCGAGCGTCATCGAGCGTTTGTTGCGGTTCACGCTGAGGTAGTAGGCACTCTCGTCCGACTCGCCGTAGGTCGGCGGGTGCCACTTGCGCGTCTGGTCGCCGGTTCCCGGTTGCTCGATTTTGATGACGTCCGCGCCGAGGTCCCCCAACTGCATCGTACAGAACGGACCGACGAGAACGCGGGACGCATCAAGAACGGTGAGTCCGTCGAGGGGGCCGGTCTCCGTCGTTGGTCGGTGAGCTTCGCCGACCATCCGTTATGGCTCTCTCGTCGAACTTGCAGTCAGTCGCCACTCAACCAGTCCACCGGTGAGAAGCGTTCGGTCATCCGGACACCTGCTCTGGGAGAGACGATACTCGGCTTGCGGAACGGTATCTACCACCATCTTGGGACCATGTTCGAAGATACCGCGCTAAACAGTTTCGATGGAAATGGGCGAGTGAAATTTTCACGCCGTACACCGGCGATGAAGTGATAGGCTCGGGAAAATCAACCCGTAGACTGCAATCGGACGTACGAGCACCGTTTTAGGAGGAGGATACAGGACAGTGACATTTATTATGTCCAATCAATAGATTTATTAATACGACTTTTGGTTCTTTGGTATGGGTAGCGGTAATCAAAGCCACGGCATAGACAGACGTACGTTTCTCACATCGAGTGTCGGAATCACGACGACCACGATGGTCGCCGGATGTTCCGGTGGACCCGCAAAATCGGGTGGTTCGAATAACTCCAGTGGTTCCGGAGGGGGCGGAACCCAGTTCGTCTCCATCGGAACTGGCGGTACAGGTGGGGTCTACTACCCGCTGGGAGGTGGAATGGCGGACATCATGAACAAGAACCTCGATAACGTGGAGGCGACGGCCGAATCGACGGGGGCGTCGGTCGAGAACTGTCGTCTGGTGTCGAGTAGCGAGATGACAATGGCGCTCGCGCTCGGCAATGCCGTCCTCCTCGCCGTCGACGGCAAGGGCGATTTCGACAAGGCACTCGACCTGAAAGCCGCCTTCGGTGCGTACCAGAACAGCACGCAGGTCATCACGACGAAAGGTTCCGGTATCGAGACGATTCCGGACATGAAGGGGAAGAAAATCTCGGTGGGCGCTCCCGGGTCCGGAACCGAAGTCATCGCGAAGGAACTGCTCGGCTACTTCGACATCTCCTACAAGGACATCGACGCACAGCGCCTCTCGTTCAGCGAAACCGCCACAGCGATGCAGGACAGGCAGGTGGACGCGGGTTTCTGGTCGGTCGCCTACCCTGCTTCGTCGATTCAGAACCTCGCGAGCCAACGCGACATCGCCTTTGTCGAGTTTCCGAAAAGCGATTTGAAGAAGATCACGTCGAAGTTCGACTACTACTCGAAGAGTACCATTCCGGCGGGGACCTACAATGGTGTCGACCACGAGGTCAACGTCCCGGGCGTGACGAACACGATGATCGTCAAAAGCGGCATGAGCGAGGACCTCGCCTACAAATTGACGAAGGTTATCTACGAACACCTCGACGCGCTCAAGAAAGTCCACCCGGCGGCAAAGCAGTTCGAGGGTACCGCTCGTGCCGCCCCGATAGACCTCCACCCGGGTTCGAAGAAGTATTTCGACGAAGCGAACCTCTAGCGTGAATTCATGCGTAAACGCCTCCTAATCGGCCTACTCGCCTGCGGGTTGGTCGTGGGTGCCAGCGCGACGATGGGGGTCAGCGTTCTTCGTCTCCGAAACGCTCAAACTGGCGAGACGGTCGGCGTCGAGCGAATCGACCCGGGTCAGGAGTTCGCCATCGAGTACATCCACTCGTTCAACAAGACCCCGATTCACGAGGTGTACATCATCCGCGACGGCGAAATCGTCCAGACGCGGGAGGAGTTCGAGTACTTCGCCATCGGCCTTGAGTACACGGACCGCGACCAGGAACGCGTAGGGAATTTCACCGTCCTACATATGAACCGGACGTTCAACTCCGTCCCGATTCGGGTGGCGACGTACACGAATCAGTCGCTCGTCGTCGGGGATGACGAAACGCCGCTGACACAGTATGCGGACCGATGGGACACGCTCGAACTCTCCCCGGGGCGCATGTCGTACCTCGAATATCTCTATCACAAAGCGACCGCACAATTATGACCGAAGCAATCGAATCAGACGCATCCACAGACGCAGAATCGGAAACGAAGAAAGCGCGTGACGTGACCGGGACAGCCCGGTATCTGGCGATGGCCGTCGCCGTTATCGCCGGCGTCTATCACGTGTACACCGCCGGGTTCGGAACGCCTGGCGCATTCATCAACCGACCGCTCCATCTCGCGTTCGTCACCGTCCTTGCATTTCTCCTGTTCCCAGGTCGAAAAGGGGACACGAAGGGAGTCCCGTGGTACGACTGGCTGTTGATGGTCGTCTCGGTGCCGAGCATTCTCTATATCGCTTACGCCATCGAATTCGGGACGTTGGCGAACCGTTCGGGGAACCCCCTTACACGGGACATCGTTTTCGGCGCGATTACCATCCTCGCCGTCCTCGAAATCACGCGCCGTGCGACCGGAATCATCCTTCCGATAATCGCCTCGTCGTTCCTCCTCTACGCCTACTACGGTCGGTACATGCCCCAACCGATAATCCACCGAGGCTACACCATCGAACGCATCATCTCCCACAGCTATCTCACCACGGAAGGCATCTTCGGCATTCCGCTGGGCGTGAGTGCGACGTTCGTCGTCGTGTTCATCATCCTCGGCGCGTTCCTCGAAGTGACCGGCATCGGCGACTGGTTCATCGACCTCGCTTACGGCGCGACGGGGCGAACGACCGGCGGCCCCGCGAAGACGTCGGTGCTAGCCAGCGGATTTCTCGCCAGCCTGAACGGGAGTGCGGTCGCCAACACCGCGACGACGGGTGCGTTCACCATCCCGCTGATGAAGCGGACGGGGTTCAAGTCGAACTACGCCGCCGCCGTCGAATCCGCGGCGTCGAGCGGCGGGCAGATAATGCCGCCGGTCATGGGCGCTGGTGCGTTCATCATGTCTTCGTGGACCGGGATTCCGTACGTGACCATCATCGCCGCGGCGTCGATTCCGGCACTGCTCTACTTCCTCTCCATCGGCGCAGCGGTCCACTTCCGCGCGAAGCGGGAGGGACTCGAAGGGGTGCCTGCGGAGGACCTCCCCGACCCCTGGAAACTGCTCAAAACCGGCTTTCACTTCCTGATTCCACTCATCGTCCTCGTGGTTCTCCTCGTGCAGGGGAACTCCGCGATGAAAGCCGCGTTCTACGCCATCGTCCTGACCGTCATCGTTTCGATTCCGCGTGCCAGAGCGGCGGAGTTCGTTAGCGCTCTCGGGAGCGGTGATACCGAGACGATACGTTCCCTCGTTCACGGTGCCTGCTCCCTCGGCGTCGCCGCCATGGAGCGCGGAATGCGGATGACCATCACGGTCGCCGCGGCCTGTGCCACCGCCGGGCTCGTCGTCGGGATGGTCACGCTCACCGGTCTTGGACTCAAGTTCAGCACGCTCATCACCAGTCTCTCCGGCGGCGTTCTCATCGTCGCGTTGATTCTCACGATGCTGACGTCCATCATCCTCGGGATGGGACTCCCGACGACGGCGGCGTACGTCGTTCTCGCCGCGCTCGGTGCGCCGGCCCTGAAGCAGATGGGTGTCGAACTCATCGCCGCACACCTGTTCATCTTCTACTTCGGAATCATCTCGGCCATCACGCCACCCATCATGTTGGCGGTGTTCACCGCGAGCGGGATTGCGGAGTCACACCCGTGGAAAACCGGACTGACCGCTCTCAACCTCGCCGCCGCCGGATTCCTCGTCCCGTACATGTTCGTCTACGGTCCACAGCTACTCCTCATCGGTTCGACGACGATGATCGTCATCAGCGCGACGACTGCCATCGTCGGTATCCTCGCGCTGTCCGCCGGAACGCAGGGGTACTTCTACTCGTCCGCGAGCTACCTCGAACGAATCGCGCTGGTCGTCGGTGCCGTGGTTCTCATCGCACCCGGTCTGTTGACTGACCTCGCCGGGTTCGCCATCATCACCGCCGTGTTCCTCAAGCAGTACGTGGTGAACAAACCACCCGAACTTCCGACACCAACTGGTGTCGACTAATCCGTTTTCGGTTACAAAACCGTCTTCGAGCGTCAGTCGGAGACGACGATTCTCGACGACCGCGTGTTTCGGACTAACAGCCAACTGATGCCGACGACGAGCGCCGCACTACCACCGACGAGCAGCGTTTGCTCGTATCCAACCAGCGCCGCTAATCCGACGAACACCGGTGGCCCGACGGTGGTTCCGAGACGAAGCACGCTGGTTCGAATGCTCATGATACTGCCTCGGAACTCGTCCGGTGCCAACTCGTTCAGTGCCGTGTCCGTTATCGGTTCGGCGAGACCCTGTCCCAATCCGAACAACAGGAGCGCGCCGGCGACCAAATACACCGAATCCGCGACGGAGACGAGGACGAGACCGACACCGTAGCTGGTGAATCCGAGTGCGATGGACTGGAAACTCGAAAACGACTGAAGCAGCCGTTCGCCCTGCATGGCCGTCAGTCCCATCATCACCGCCGGCAATCCGAGAAGGAGCCCGATAACTCCCGACGAGTAGCCATAGGAGTTGGCGAGGATGAAGGGGACGACGGTGAGTTGTGCCCCGTAGAGGATGAGAAAGATGCCGAAGATGGCAGTGTAGAGGACGAGATAGGGCTTCATCGGCGTCGAACCGGTTGCGAACTCACGGATGCTGATACTCGCGCTGTCACCCGCGTTGGACGGTTCTTCCAGATAGACGGTTCCGGAGAGTGCAACCACGATTCCGAGTGAAAAACAGATGAACGGGGCCGTCCACGAAATCGTCGCGAGTGCCCCGCCGAGGAGCGGATAGCCGGCCGCTCCAACCGCGAGAATCGCGGCATTCATCCCGATCAGTGTTCGCCGTTTTTCACCGGTGTAGAGGTCTCCAATCAACGTGACCGTGAGCGTCGCAATCGCACTGCTCGCAGCGCCTTGGACCGCGCGGAGGAAGAGTATCGTCTCGAAATTCGAGAACATGACGACGCCCGCGCCACAGAGGCCGAAGACGACGAGCGACGGGACGAGAATCTTCTTGCGGCCGATTCGATCGGCGACCAATCCCATCGGAATCGTCAAAAACACGCCGGGAAGGGTGAACGCCGAGAGCAACAGACTGGCTTGTGCTTCAGAGATGTTCCACGCGTCTTGTACGGCGGGAAGTGCCGGGCTGATGAGTGAGACACCCATCACGGCGACGAGCGTACTCGCAAATATAATGGCTGTTACCGGAGATTCGCGGAGGAGTTGAAACCGTTTCATTCAAGACTTGCGGAAAGATTTGCGCCGGAGCGCGGAGAGAGTTTGGATGTCGGCAATCCAGATGGGGAACGAAACGAACCCCGTCACTCAAGCCAATGGGTCACGACCCGGATGACGACGTAGGGACCAACAACCGGGAATGTGACAACCCCGGCGAACGCCGCGACCATCGCTGCAAGGACGGGAGCAGCACTCAGTATGAGTGCATACACCACGAGGACGGGGAGTCCGAGCAGAACCACGATGGTCGCGTCTATCGAGTCACGTCGGGCGGATGGTGACCGGGCGGCCGTCTGCTGTGTTCGTTCGTGTGGCGAGCGTCTCGTGAGTAGTCGTTTCATCAAGATTCAAGGCGGATACCCGAGGCTTGACCTCGGGGAGAAAGACGACAATCGATGACGCAAACCACGTTCGATGACAAAGCTGACTCCCCATCTCAATAAGTAGTTTTAAAAATCTCTACCTTTGCTAATGAAGTATGGAGGTTGTCCGGAACATCCAAGTCAAGCTTGACATTCCAGAGGACGCACACAGCGTTCTTGATGAGACGTTCGAGCAGTTCCGACAGGCGGCCCAACACGTCGCAGACCACGGATGGGACGACAATCCCTACAACATCACGGACACGAAGAACACGCTCCACGAGGAGACGTACTCCGATGTTCGTGAGAAACTCTCCCTGCAATCCAGTCTCGTTCAAAGTGCCCGCAACCTCGCGGCGACGGCACTCGGGAACTGCAAAGACCGCATCATCGAAGACGGTGAGAAAGCGAGTAAACCTGAGTTCCGGGGAAGCGCCGTCGTGTACAACGGACGAACCATCACGTACAGCGACGACCATGTATCTCTCGCCACGACCGACAAGCGAGTGACTGCCGAATACGTCACGCCGGTCAACGAGAAGGGTACGCCGTTTGATGACTACTGGACGGACGAATGGGAGAAACGCGAAGCAACGCTCCACAAGCGCGATGGCACGTACTACCTCCACGTCGCCGTGAAGAAAGAAGTTGACCCTGATTCTTGCGACGAAGAATCCGAGAACGGAGTGGTTCTCGGTGTAGACCTCAACGTGGATGGCTACCTCGCGGTCACCAGCACGGGAGCGTTCTTCGGTAACGCAGACTACCTCAATCACCGCCGCGACGAATACGAACGTCGTCGTGGGAACCTGCAACAGACTGGCACTCGTTCCGCACATCTCACGATTCAGTCGATTGGCGACCGATTCGCCCGGTGGAGTGCCGACTATCTACATCGCTTGTCGAAAGCCCTCGTTCAGGAGGCTGTAGAGAACGGTTGTACGGCGATTGCGTTCGAGAACTTGAAACATATCCGTAAGCGTATTTCGAACGCCAGCAAGTTCCAGCAGTGGGCGTTCAAGGAACTGCAACGTCACGTCGAATACAAGGCCGAAGAATATGGTATCGACATGGATGACGTGAGTCCAGCGTACACGAGTCAGCGGTGTAGTCACGGCAAGTGTGGGTTCACCCACGAGGACAACCGTGATGGTGATGAGTTCGAATGTTTGAAGTGCGGGAAGCAGTTGCATAGCGATTACAACGCCGCTCGGAATGTCGGGTGGCGTCTTGTTCAGCACTGGCTCAAGTCTGGTGCTGAACGAGCCACCAGTCAACTGGCTCTGAAGTCAGGGACGTTGAACGCGAATGGTCGTTTTCGACCTACCGAGTTACTCGGTTAGAGCGGGAGTCCACTGACAAGCCTCGGGGCTTGACCCCGAGGCAGTTGACGTTGTGGAGAGAGGGTGGGTACTACAGTGTGGACGATGAGTGACTGCGTTTCTACAGAATTTTGATGGAGTTAAGCAAGATATATGATGATTATATACCGGTAGAATGAGTTACTTTGATAGTTGTAATCTTAACCGTCAGTTATAAAAACATTAAAAGCGACAATAATTGTAATGGATAGACGTACCCTCCTCAAAACAATTTTGCCAGCAAGTTTCTTACTATCTGGTTGCACCTCCCAATCAAATAAGACTAGCACTACTGACTCTACTCGTTCAACAACTACAACGGTAGGAAAGCAGAAATCGCCGAAAACGAAGACAACACACACTGCCACGTCGACAACGACCGTTCAAAGTGCAGAATCGACAACAGAACATAGAACAACTACCACAACCCAATCAACGACAGAACCGGAAACAGCCAGCACAACTCAGGCTACTACTGAACAGCCGCCTAGTACAACACAGACAACAACAGATGAGAAAACCAGTAGCACAGTACAGTCTACGACTAAATCCACAGATGAGCCAGAAACTACCACCAAAATTCAATCAACAACCAGGCAATCGACGAGCACACCACAACCGACGACAAAACAAAAATCAACGAAGCCAACTCAATCAACGACTACGCAAAAAATAACTAGCTCGATTCGAACGACAACAACAAATAGCCGCTCGACACCGAATCATCCATCTGCGAATGGGGTGTTCGATGAACCGACTCAAGGACCGATGCCATTCAGCACGGATGCCACTCTGATCGTATTCGAAGACCCGTCCTGCCCCAATTGTGTGTATTTCGAGAAAAATACCTATCCAAAGCTCAAGCGAAATCATATCAACTCAGGGGATCTTTCTTTTGTGGTACGAACAATCCCCGTGGTGGATAAATGGGGGTCCCACGCAATCTATGCGTTAGAATCGACCTATGCCCGGGATGAACAAGCGTTTTGGAAGCTCAAAGCATTCTACTTTAATAATCAAGACCAATTTGATGCTGGGAACGTGCTCTCGAAAACAAAATCCTTTATTAACTACAACACACGGTTAAGCGGGCGGAAAATCATTCGCGAGGCAAAGTCGAAGAGATATAGAAAACAAGTAAAGGAAGACTACTCTGTGGCAAAGGCTGCAAATATACCAGGAACACCGACGTTTTTCGCCTTTAGATCTGATAAATACGTCACGAAAATCGTCGGAAGGCAAAGTTATAGTGTGTTCAAAAATATTCTTGGTCTCTGAGAGATAGATCATCAATTCTTATTCCATCATGCTGTTAGTATCTTGACATACTGAATACCGCCCTTGCCGATCGAACGATAACACCAGATCAATCTGTCGAGTCGTGTATCGAGAGTTCCTCCGAGGGGACACGTATCTGAGTCAGATAATAGATTCCGACGAAGAAACATCCCTGGCCTAACAACGAAAGGAGGAGTAATCCGGGCGGAACGTGATACGTTCCGAGCAATCGAACAACGACCAGACCGACGAACACGCCGCCGATCAGAAACCACGAAAGCATTTTCAGACTTTGTTCCAAAAGGAGAAGGTCAGCGAGACGAGTATCCGCTGTTCGGACGATCGAGTCCTCCCAGACCTCCTGATCAGTACCTTGAATGGACATCGACACCTTGCTAAAAGATAGCATGCGATATCAATACCTGTGATTGTACAGCTGACAGTAATTTATTACACGGTACCCAACGCGGGTAGGTCGGAGTTGACTCCGCCGACCAGCGAAATCGGGCACCTGACCGCATCTCGTCCGGTCAACCGCCATCTGAACCTCGTGGTCAGAGTCGAAATCTGACCGAGGGGCCACCAGACCGAACGACAAATGGGGCCTGACGAGACGCGAGACCGCAGTTCAATCGGTCGTGCCGAACGATTCGACGAGTTCGCCGTTCACGTACCGACGCTGCGTAAATCCGAGCGCGTTCGTGAGGACGGTGTGGCTCAGGAACGTCGTGGTGTACTCCAGCATCCCGAACGGGTGTGCCACGCCTTGGTAGGCAGGTGGTATCATCCCTCCCAGAACGTGAATGCCGGTGCCATCGTCGCGGCTTATGGACCCTGCCGTCACGAGACGCTGTTGGCCGTCGGTAACCCCGGCGACCGTTCCTCCGGCGTTCTCGAAGGCGGTCGGAACGACCCCGGTCGCGGGTGCATTAGCTATCGGATAGCCGAGCGGGGGGACGTTGTAGAGTTCGCGTTGAACGTTCCGCGTTCCCGTCAACAGCGGGTGGTCGTCGTTCCGCGCGTCGAAGTGCGGAATCGAGCTTTCGAACGTGGTAACGTCGTCCGCCGTAATCCCGGCGGCCAAGTCGTTGTCGAGCAGTCCGAGGTAGGTGACGCCGGTATCGGTGAGGACGAGATTACCCCCGTTCGAGACGAACCGGTCGAGTTCGCGGACGTACGCGTCGTCGTCGGCACCGTCCGCGTGGGAGACGACGAGGTTTTCGACGGCGAGTTCCCGGCTTTTGCCGCGGAACAGCGCGCCGTCTTTGACGTCTTCGACGGTCAGTCCCGTCATCGCCCCCGTGAGGTTGCCGTCGCCGTGTCTCCCTCTTCCACCGTGACCGTGTCGTCCGCGACTTCCGTGTCCGTCCCGACGACCGTGGTGTTCGTGTCCTCCCCAATGACCGTGATGACCACCCCATCCGCGGTGTCCTCGACCGTCTCTCCCATTCATGTACGCCTCGTAATCGCGGAAGTACGCGAGCGGCGAGACGCTGTAGCTCCGCTGTTCGTAGCCGAAAACCGACTCGGGGTCGGGGGAGGTCACGTCGTCGTCGGTACTCCCGACGACCGCTCGACCGATGGTTGCCCGTCTCTCCCGTTCGCCGCCGAGCGTTTTCACCTCGACCGTCCACTCGCCCGAAGACGGCGAGGGAATCGACCATTCGACCGTCCGCCGTGGACGCTCGCCATCGGATTCGTGGGAACGCACGACCCGTCCGCTTCCGTCGCGGAGTTTCGAGCGGACGGGACCACTCGGTGAATCGACCGTGACCGAGAGTGCGTGCGCTCCGTCCGGAACGGATACGTTCGATGCGGTCCACTCCTTGCTGACCGCGACGGATTCGCTGGCCGTCGTCGTATCAGTCGCTTCGAACGAGAGCGCGCTCGAACGTCGCGTGAGGGCGTCGGTTTCGACGTACGCGGTGGTCGCCTTTCCGGTTTGGATGTCGGCCGTCACCTCTGTCGCCGCGTGTTCGGTAACGGTTCGAATCGCCTCCTGGAAGCCACGCACCTGCAGGTCGACCAACCACGGGCGGAACACCATTCGGTCGAACACGCGATTGTCCCACCCCATCTCGTGGGCCATCATGGAGACGCCGAGGCCACCCTGTTCCTCCGGGTGGCTCATCCAACTGATGAGCGTCCCCGAAGTCGTGTACTGAATCGTGTCGAAGATGGTGCCGTATTCGTAGGCCGCTTCCGGTACAGGGGTATCGTACCGGTCTGCGTCCTCCGGAGGGACGCCGTACCCGTCTATCAGGTACTCCCTGTTCAGCGCCTCGAACCGGTCACGGCGGTCGTCGAGGTCGGTACCGATTTCGTCTTCGACCCGACTGTTCGTCCGTCGGTTGAGTTCGTAGATGTCGTGGAGTTCGCCGTGGTCGTACTGGTCATTCACGATGAGTCCCTCGATGAAGTTCGACGACCAGAACATGCCGTGAAGGTCCGACCCGTAGTTGAGGTTGTCGTATCCGCGGAGCGCTTCGACGATGTCGAGCGAGTCGGGCACTATCTCCTCGTAGTCCTTCGGCGACGTCGGGACGTCCTCGTCGACGCCCGGATCGTCGTTCCACAGGTCGCGGCCGTTCGGCTCGGCGGGATAGTACGACGGATTGATCCAGCCGACCGTCGGATACCCGCGGTTCGGGTCGACGCCTGTCCCCGTCACCCGCTTGAAGGAGTTGTTCTCCGATTCGGGGTCGCCTACCGGGTCGTCGTTGACGAGATACTCCTGTCGACGCGCGGAGAACCCGTCGGGGTTCGTGTACGCGAACAGCAACACGACGTCGTCCAACATCGCTTCGACCGTCGGTTCGTTGCCTTCGAGCAGTCGCTGGACGAACCGGGAACCGGCCTCCGCCCCGGACCGCTCGTCACCGTGGATGCTCAACGAGAAGAACACCTTTTCCTTCTCCCGAAACGTCGCCTCGTGGTCGATGTCGTTCGTCACCTCGACGACCCACAGTTCCTGCGGGTCGGACGCCGTCTCCTCGAAGAGGTTCTCGTGTCCCGGACTCCGTCCCCACGACCGGACGCGAACTCGGTCGCTGTACTCGTCTTCGAGACGGTGAACTCCGTCGACCATCTGTTCGTAGTCGATGTAATCGACGCTGTCGTCGACGGACGGGAAGACGCCGTTCGTGTAATCGCCGAGTCGCCAGAACGGGTTCGACCCCGGCGAGTACTTCAGCGTATCGACGGCGTCGAGTTCGGCCACGTCTCGCGCTTCCTCGGGCGTCAACCGGAGCCACGCCGCGGTTTCCGGGTCAGTCGTCGTACGGAAATAGTCGTCCGAATATGGTTCGAGGGCTTCGAACGCCGGTCGGTCGAGTACGACCAACGTCGGGATTTCGTAGTCCTCCTCGACGCGGTTGCGGATAAAGTCGTAGAGTTCGGTCGGTACTGTCGACGGAGTGGAATCGGCAACGACACCTTCGGATAGCGACACCGCTCCGGCCGTCGCAGCGGACAGTCGGACGAACTGCCGTCGTGAAATCGGGATGTCTTTCGAGCGGTCCAATTCAGTTGTGTGAGTACGTTCGTTGTGCACTTGATAACACGGCACGGGAGTGCCACCGTACGTTACTTACTTTCTGTATTAATAGTTATCTAATATTATTATAATTACTTAAAAAATATCATTCATGTCGGTCGATAACCGACTACTCCGACCCGTCGTACACGGCCCCGTTCCGGCGTCCGTCCGCCGCGCCGCGGTATTTCCCGGAATCGAGCACCCGAATCGCCTGCACGTTGCCGAGTTGCGTGGGTTCGTCGTTCAGCGCGTGACCGCGGGCGCGTAGCTTCTTTCGTACCCCCTCGGGGACGCCGTCTTCCCAGTAAACGTCCGGGTCAACGTCGGCGTAGAGCCGCGGCGCTGCTATCGCCGACTGTAGACTCATACCGTACTCGACGACGTTGAGGAGGACCTGTGCGACGGTCGTGATGATGGTCTTGCCACCGGGTGAGCCGACCGTCATGTACGGGTCGCCGTCGCGGAAGACGATGGTCGGGCTCGTGCTGCTCAGCGGTCGCTTGTTCGGTTGCACCTGATTCGGCCCGCCGGGGGTCGCATCGAAGTCGGTGAGTTCGTTGTTCAGCATGAATCCGTAGCCGGGCACCATCATCTTCGTTCCGAAGAACTGCTCGATGGTGCTGGTCGACGAAACCATGTTTCCGTCGCTGTCAGCGACCGTGAAGTGTGTCGTCTGCCCCCTGTCGGAGCGAAGGTCCGTCGCTCGGCGCTCGTTCGTCCCGGAATCCCCGAGCGGACTAACCCGATACGGGTCCCCCGGTTGGAACGACCACGGGTCGCCGGGCGAGCGCTCCGGTCCGGCTTCACTGAAGGAGATGAGTCGGCGTCGTCGCTTCACGTACTCCTCGTCGAGAAGCCCTTGCCACGGGGCGTCGACGAACAGTTTGTCGCCCATGTACGCGCCGCGGTCCGCGTAGGCGAGGTGGAACGCCTCGATGAGCGCGTGATAGCGCTCGAAAGACCGCGATTCGTACCCTCCGAGGTCGAACGGTTCGACGAGCTTCAGAATCTGGCCGATGGTCAACCCGCCGGAACTCGGCAGGGACATCGTCCGAACCGTCACGTCCCCGAACTCCACGTGCTCGGGGTGGTCCATCGTCACGTTGTATCCCGCGAGGTCGTCGACGGTCATACTGCCGCCGCTTTCCTGCACCGTTTGAGCAGTCGCCTCCGCGATTTCGCCCCGATAGAACGCCCCGATGCCGTCGTCACGGATGAGCCGGAACGTTTTCGCTAAATCCGGTTGCACGAGCGAGTCTCCCTCTTTGAGTGGGGTGCCGTTCGGAGCGAACACCGCACGCGCTGCGTCGTTGAACAGGTCCGCGTTGTTGGCGATGGATTCGGCCAACGGAGCGTCGACTGTCACCCGAGGGCAGGCGTTCGACGCGAGCGAAATCGCGGGGTCGATGAGTTCCCCCAGTGATTTCGAACCGAACCGCTTGAGCGCGACGTCACAGGCACGGAGGGTTCCGGGGACGCCGACCGCCTGTCCGCTGGTGTGTCGTTTCTCGAACGGTATCGGCTTCCCATCGTCGTCGAGGAACATCTCGGGTGTCGCACCGAGCGGCGCTCGCTCGCGGTTGTCGACCGCGTACACGACGTCCACGTCGGCCGAGTAAACGAGCATGAAACCGCCGCCGCCGATTCCGGAACTGTGCGGTTGGACGACGTTGAGCGCGAACTGTGTCGCAACCGCGGCATCGACCGCGTTGCCGCCGTTGGCGAGGACGTCCGCACCGACCCGGGTCGCTTGCGGATGGACCGTCGCGACCATTTCGTCGCCGGTGGCCGTCGCGACGTTCCCCAACCCTTGTTTCACGCGACTACCGTCGTCGGACGCCTCGCCAGCACTCACGGACGCGACGCTCGCGCCGACAGTCGCCATCGACCCTTTCAGGAAGGTTCGTCGTTTGGTACTTCCGGCCTCTTCAGTCGTTGCCGTATCGGAGCGTCTCCGCTCGGTGTCGTTTTCTCCATTCATCCTATCGATGTATGGTGTAGAACCGAATAAGTATATTTTATTATTCTAGATGCTAAGAATTTAGATTTGAGGTACTATTTTAAGTGTAATCTGAAGCGATCAAACAGGGATGGACGCGACTTTCTCTCCCATCAGGAGGAGGGGTCTCGTAGTACGAAATGGTCACAGCGCGTTCCGTATGGGCTGAACGGCAGACAAAGCAACGCTACGGATGTTTTATTTGCACCACATATATTATATTATGTTATAATATTTAGAATAATTATATGTATGGATACAACGTTCACGAATATATGGACAAAAAGGTCACCCGAAGAGGGGTATTAGCCGCGACTGCATCGACAGCCTTCCTCAGCCACGCCGGAACTGGGACGATGACGAAGGACCCGGCGAGACACGGTCACGAGGGTGAGGAAGGGCCGACCCTCCATCGGTTCGCGACGAGCGCCACCGGCGCGGAGGTGACGGGATTGTACGTCACGGAGGAGGGGCAGTTCTTCTTCAACGTCCAACATCCGAGCCGTGAGAACGACGACCCGTACAACGAGGGAATCATCGGGGCCGTCGTCGGGGTCGACATGAACGACCTCCCACTGGATTTTCCGAGCGTTCAACCCTCGGAAAACGAGGAACAGGCAGGGGACGTGCGGTTGGCGCGGGGGAGCTACCAAGTCCTCGCACAGGGCGGCGACGAAACCGACAGCGGTGAATCGCTCGGCATCCCGACCACGCCGGACGGAACGCCGGTCGGTGACCTCGAAGGCTCCGAGTACTCCGAGTACGGGTACTGGCCCGATTTCAACGGCTTCGTCCCGGACGAGACGAGCGACGAGGGATATCTGTTCACCAACTTCGAGACGCAACCGGGGATGATAACCCGGCTTCACCTCCGTCAGCGCGGGAACAACGGTGGCTGGGAGGTCGTCGGTTCCGAAAACGTGGACGAACCGCTTCGCCGCGTCGAGGGGACGAACATCAACTGCTTCGGGAGCGTCAGCCCCGAGGGAATTCCGATGAGCGCGGAAGAGCAGTACTCGCATCCGGCTACCCGGTTCTGGAACCGACCGAAACCGGCCACCATCAACGACAGTCCTGGTATCGAAAGCGAGGAGGTACAGGGAAGCTTCGGCCTCAACGGCGTCGAAAAACAGGCGCTGTATCTCGGCGGGACGCGAGGCGGAGACGACGTCGAAGTCCCCGGGAACGGAACGGCGACGCTCATCTCGGACACCTACGCGAACCCGTACCGGTACGGCCACATCGTCACGATGGGGAATCCGACCGCGGACGACGTGAGCGACGTGGAAGCCACGAAACTGACCACGTTCGGCCGCGCGGCACACGAAGTCGCGGTGGTCATGCCCGACCAGCGGACGGCATACACGAGTTCCGACGGCACCGGGAAGTGTTTCTACAAGTTCGTCGCCGACGAGGACGTGGCCGGACGGGGCGACGTCACGGAGTACGGGTCGAAGGGAACGCTGTACGTCGCCAAGGCGAACCAACGGGGGAAACTGAACGGCAACCCCGCCGAAGTCGGCTTCGAACTCGACTGGATACCGCTCGGCCACGCCGCCCTCGACGAAATCGAATCGTGGATAGCCGAATACGACGGGGTTACGCAGTCGGACTACCTCGCGATTCGAGCGGAGGTCGACGCCTTGGACGACGATGCGAGCCTCGCGGACATCGACGCCTACGTCGAGGAGAACGGGAACCCGTTCTACATTACGCCGGACGAAGTCGAAGCGTGGGCCGCGCAGTACGAGGACGGCGGAATCGGCTGTATCGACGACGAACTCCGTCGCGTCCCATTCCTCGAAACCCGACGGGCGGCCGCGGCCGTCGGGGCGACTGACGAGTTCCGCAAGATGGAGGGTCTCAACATCCGCACCGGAGCCGTGCCGGGAGAGGACTTCCTCTACATGGCGATTTCGGAGACGAGCAAGACGATGAACGACGAGGAGGGAGACATTCAACTCGCTGGCGACGAGTGGGGTGCGGTCTACCGCCTGCCGCTGGAAGCCGACTACGACGTCTCGCGGATGGAACCCGCGGTCGTTGGCGGGCCGAACGCGAACATCTGCGGCGGCTGTCCGTACGATGCGCGACCGGATTCGAAGAGCAGTGTCTGTCCGGATTGCGGGTACAACCCGACGGAGGAAGACGAGAACGGAACGAGCGGCGGCGGGATGAAGAAACTCGGCAAGGCCGCGTCCGACCTCGTGACCGGGGACGATTTCGAGGAGGAAAACGTCATCTCCAATCCGGACAACCTCGTGGTCATGCGGGACAAACGGGTCATCATCGGCGAGGATACGAGTAACAAAGGACACGCGAACGACAATATGATCTGGATTTACACCCCAGAAGGCTGTTAGTCCTCCGTGCCCGAGCGTGCGGAGCGATGAATTCCTCTCGGTGGGTGGTTCGGTCGTCGCGGAAAAGGTGACGGGGCGGGGTGAGTCGGGAGTGATGGCGCCAGACCCAGCGAGTGCCTCATGAAGGGTATGTCAGAGGCAGCCTCGCCACAATACGTAGCTTCATCGGGCATGGTAAATGCTTTGTGGTGCAATTAGAAAATAAAACAGTCATCCCAATCGTCAAGAAATTGGTCGAAACACCTAGTTCGTACTCTACAGAAAACACAGCAAGAATATCTCAGGGCTTGACCCCGAGGGTAGAATCACGTAGAGTTGATTCAGACATGCTCTATGCAGTTGATGTACCGTTCCAGAGACTGACTGCCATTTCCCCGGCCGTCCCGACATAGAGCAACTGTTCTCAGAAACCACCTCCTCAAAATACTCTCGCCAACAATGATTCGTGTTCTTCCCACATTTCCCGTGTGGTGATACTCTTGATTGTTCAACCAATCTCGCTCAGGGCGTGTTTGGGGTGAGCCGACAGGAACAGTTGTACGTGGACCGGGGGCAATAAGGAACGAGAGTACGTCGTATCCATACCGTTCGGCCATCTCTCGGATCTCCGTTCCAACGACTGTTTAATCTTATCGAGGATGGCATACCGGTATTTCGAACACCAGACGAAGTGATAGTTGATAGTATAGACAGTCTGATTCGCCCCGTCGAACTTCTATGCACAGTTTACGCACTTAATACACTTAAGACGTTCCAGAACGTAATTCGAGTGTGAACAAAAGATACACAGATACTGTCTCGGACGAAGAAGGCGAGTGGTTAGACGACCAACCCCACCTCTCTCCGAGCGGGTTGCTTCAGAAAACGATTCGGGAGCAACAGCGAAAGGAGTCTAAATAGCGAATGGACATCACGCTTCGCTTCCGTGCCTATCTAAACGAAAACACGGCCAGCGAAGCGTGGCGACATATCGAGATTCACCGCCAAATTCGTAACCACGCCGTCCGCGACTATTACCGTTCACCGCGGAACGACCGCCCAACCGCCTACGACCAACACTCGAAACTTACCGAGTGGAAACGACAATGGCCGACCTTTGCGGAAGTGTCAGCTCATGCCGCCCAACAGACCGTAAGTCAAATCCAAAAAGACCAGGAGGGTCTTAAAGAGCGTCGAAAGGACGGTCGTAAGACAGGGCGGCTCAAATGGCAGGGCGCGGGTGAGTTTCGGTCAGTAGCGTACCAGTCAGAAGGTTTCAACGTCAATCACACGACGGACCACGACTTCGGGACGCTTACTCTCTCAAAAATCGGGGAGATACCGATACGAGCACACCGCGACTTGCCCGACACGAAGAACGTCAAGCGCGTTATTCTCAAGAAGGAACGGACAGGCACATGGTTCGCCTGCTTAGTGGTCGAAATCGAACCGTCAAAGAAGCCTGACCCGGCGGATATCGACTTTGCCGACTGTATCGGCGTGGACCTCGGGATTCTATCATACATTCACACTTCCGAGGACCTTTCAGTCGAGTGCTTGGACCTCTCCGACGAGTACGACCACTACGCCCGCGAACAGCGCTCGCTCGACCGAAAGGAACACGGCTCGGCGAACTGGGAAAACCAACGCCAGAAAGTAGCACGAGTGAAGAGGCATATTAAACGGAAGGTTCTCGACTTTCAGCACAAACTTTCGACGTGGCTAGTCAAAGAGTACGACGTAGTGTCAGTCGAAGATTTGGATGTCAAACCGATGCTGAAAACCAGTCAGTCGGCGAAGAACAAACAGGACGCCGCATGGTCACGGTTCCTCGACTTGCTCGAATACAAGGGCAAACTGTACGGTACTCACGTGGTTCGTGTAGACGCGCGTGGAACCACGAAAGAGTGCAGCCAGTGTGGTGTGGAAACCAGCAAACCGCTGTGGGTACGCGAACACTCGTGTCCGGCATGCGGTCACACGGAAGACCGGGATTTGAACGCGGCAAAGAACATCCTCGATAGGGGACTCAGCAAACTATTTCTTCATGTAGGGCCGGGACAGTCCGAATCAACGTCATCAGAAATCTTCGATTTCTGGCTGGCGAACGAATCGCTCCGCGATTCGTCAACGCCTGTGCAGACTGTGCTCCCTGCGTTTGCTCGTCACTCGGGACGGGTGGATGCAAAGCATGTCGTGGAAGCAGGAAGCCCTGTGACTTGACCGCGGGGTCCGTTCACTCATAGAACGTACTGATTTCGACGAGCGTTTCGAGTTGCGTATCCCCGCGATAGCATACAGTCTCTGTTTGTCGGTCGTATTCGATGATACCGTAGTCCGCAAGTTTTGGCAGATGTCTGTGAAGCAGATTGATTCGTACCCGTCGCTTCGACTCTCCGTCCTCCTGAGCCTGCAGGAACTCGACCAAGTCGGCAAGAGGGATAGTGGACCGATTCGTGTCGTGGAGGTGAATGAGGACGAGACGTCGTTGATGATCGGCCAAGAGTTCGTGAATCGTTTCGACCGAAAGTCGCCGGTCAGTGCAGTTCTTAGATGACATTGGACCACTAATGCAGTCCGAACCATAGAAGTCCAATACCTAATCGTTTAGGTGCTCGATGAAATTTTGTTCCTAATATGCATACAGCGAATCAGGATGTCCCTGACGTCTTCGTGAAGAGTTTGCGATGGGCCGCTTGCAAGTGTTGGTCAACTACCCCGGCGTGAACGCCAAGGTTTGTCGGTGACCTCCCGTTCAAGCCGAAACTTCGGCAGACGTAAACTCATCACTCACGTTCAACGTTCCCGACTTTAGGGCCAGTTGACGGTTGGCCCGTCCACGTGGAGACTTTTGCCCCGCGTGGACATGCTTGATTCAGATGTTCTTCGCCGCGTTGTAGTCTGCGTGAACCTCATAGCCGCACTTTCGACAACAGAACCGCTCCTGTTTCGGGCGGTTCCCGCGTTCGGTATGACCGCACTTCGAACAGCGTTGAGATGTGTATACCGGGTTGATTTGTATCGTCGTGATATCAAACTCGGTAGCTTTGTACTCAACATACTCGTAGAACCGCCGGAACGCCCACACGTGAAACGCTTTTGCGCCCGGCATACGGTCTCATATCTGTGGTGAGACGAGCGACCGGCAAACGGTCGACCTCATCGGATGTTTCCAAGATCAGGAAGCTGCGGAAGAACGCTTCGAAGAAAAACACGGGTCGTCAGCAGAGGGATATATCGATATTTGCCCTGATTGCAGGGACGAAAATCCCCATCACGCAAAAAATGCTGAAGAAAAATACGGCGTCTATACGTAGATACCGTGCGCTACAACTACCGATACAGGCTCAACCCGTCCGACACTCACCGAGAGACGTTAGACCGGCACCGCGACCTGTATCGGCAAGTGTACAACCATTTTCTCCACCGGCTCAACCACGAAGACGGGACGACGAAGTACGGGGAAATCAATCAACTCTCGTCGATTAAGAAGTGGTGGGACGACCTCACCAACCTGTATTCTCGCACACTTCAGAATGTTGTTGAGAGATTGTACACCAACCTCTCACGGCTGAAAGACGCGAAAGATACTGGTCGGAAGGTCGGTCTGCTCAAGTGGAAAGCACCAGCCGAATACCGGTCGTTCACGTATCGACAGTCTGGCTTCGAACTCAAGAACACGAGTGGTCAGCCTGTTCTCCGACTCTCAAAAATCGGTGAGATACCCGTTCGAATGCACCGGGACATTCCGGATGGTGCGAAACTCAAGCAAGTCACGGTGAAGAAAGAACCGACCGGCGAATGGTTCGCCGTCTTCGGCATTGAGACGCCCGACGACCCACCGAAGAAACCCGACGAACTCACGGACGTAGTGGGTATTGACGTTGGGATTCTCAAATACGCACACGACACCGACGGCACGGCGGTTGAATCGCTCGACCTCTCCGCCGAACGCAAACGACTGGAACGTGCACAACGTGACCTTTCGCGCAAACAACATGGGTCGGCGAACTACCGCACACAACAGCGTGTTGTCGCGTGTCGTCACGCAGAGTTGAAACAGAAGCGCCGTGACTTCTTGCACAAACTCTCGAACTACTACGCTCGTGAGTACGACCTTGTGGCGGTCGAAGACTTGAACGTCGCTGGGATGATGCAGTTCGATTCAAATTCACGCAACCGAGCATCCGCCGCGTGGGGTACTTTTCTCCGGATGCTCGAATACAAGTGTGAACGCGAAGGCACGCATTTCGTTCCAGTGAACCCGCGAGGGACGACCAAAGAGTGTGCGGCGTGCGGTGTGAAGACGAACAAGCCGCTCTGGGTGCGCGAACATTCGTGTCCATCGTGCGGGTTCGAAGCGGATCGAGACGCAAACGCGGCGTGGAACATTCTCGCTCGCGGTCTCAAGAAAGTAGGGACGGGCTGTCCCGAATCAACGTCACCAGAAATCTTCGATTTCTGGTTGGCGAACGAATCGCTTCGCGATTCGTCAACGCCTGCGGAGACTGCGCTCCCTACGGACATGGTTGTGTCTGCAAAGCGCGTCATCGAAACAGGAAGCCCCGCCCTTTAGGGCGGGGAGGAGTCACCTGGTTCACGAAGCGACGAGCATCGCGGGTACGTACGATGCACCGATTCAACTTCACACTGGATTCGGCGATGCCGATGCACATCCTCGATTCGTCGACCCCACATACGCATACGACTTCCTCCGGTCACACTCCGACGCTCCCATCGTGCTTCTTCACGCCGGATATCCGTACGTCCGTAATGCGGGGTACGTGACCTCGACGCTGGACAACGTCCATCTCGATATCTCCCTCGCGATT
The DNA here is from genome assembly GCF_056892285.1 of Haladaptatus sp. HS23. Classification (NCBI taxonomy): domain Archaea; kingdom Methanobacteriati; phylum Methanobacteriota; class Halobacteria; order Halobacteriales; family Haladaptataceae; genus Haladaptatus; species Haladaptatus sp. HS23. Next base: position 51,402 of record NZ_JBXGLH010000003.1, read on the forward strand.
CCCCTCGTCCAACACGGCTGTGAACCGCTCCTATAACACGTATTGGAACTCACACCGACGACGAAACTGCTCTACGCGAGCGATGCATCCAGCGTTCCGGAACTGTACGTGCTTGCGGCGAACCGGATTCGGACGGACCTCGCCGCGGTCCTCGAACGTCTCGTGAGCGACGGGTTTCTCACCGAGACGTACGCGATTACGACCGCTGAAAATGTCCTCCGTGAGAACGCGATTCGACTCTATGAACTCCCCCCGTGAAAGTCGTCGTCAGTTCTCAAATGATTCGAACGCGTCTTTTGCGTCTTCCATCGTGGTATCCCCCGAAGACCCTTCCGAGAACAGATAGAAGAGCACCCCGAGTACGCTCCATACGAAGATTATCACCCACTCGTACGGCCACGAGAGAGCGGACGGTGCTCCGGGAAGGTACAAACCGACGAAGAACGCGGTCAGCACGAGCCCAATACCACCGATCACATACCCGCCAGGAAGTTTGAAAGGACGCTCTAGTTCCGGTTCGCGGTATCGCAATACGAGGAACGATACTACGACGAAGAGCCACGCGAGGACGATACCGAGACTTCCCGCGTTGACGACCCAAACGAGCATCTGTTCACCGAACAACGGGGCGAGCACCGAGATACTGCCAATGAGAACGATGGCGGTCGATGGAGTGCCGTGGCGTGGATGAAGGGTAGCAAGCCTGCCCGGTAACATGTTCGCTTCTGCGAGCGCGTACATTGCGCGACTGCCACCGATGATGAACGAGTTCCAACTCGTGAGAATTCCTGCGATTCCTGCAAGCGCCATGATTCGACCGATGGCTGTGCTGTCGAATAGCGAACTCAACGCGGCTGCCGCTGGCAGTGAACTCTCTACGAGTACGGAGCCGGACAGCGCTTGGCCGGAGGCCCAGATAACCGAGATGTAAAAAGCCGCCGCCATTACGACCGAGAGAACGATCAACCGACCGAGGGAGCGATAGGAAACGTCGGCTTCACCGGCGGCTTGTGGGATCACGTCGAAACCCACGAACATGAACGGTGTCATGACGACGACGGTGAACAGCCCTGACCACCCGGCGTCGGTGAACGGTGGCGTAGCAGTAGAGTGTCCGTTGAAAACGGCACCGATCACGAGGGTGATTCCTGCAAGCCCGATAACGAGCGTGAGAATGGTTTGAAATTGCGCCGCAGGACGTACGCCGCGGTAATTGAGTACCGTCATGACGGTTGCCCCGATACCTCCCGTAAGTACCCACGTTGCATATACAGGTTCGCCAGCGATCGTCCACAGCGGAAGAACGTTAAATCCGGGAACGAGATATGCAAGCGCGGACGGCAGAGCGACTGCTTCGAATATGACAACGCTGACGTATCCGAGGATGATAGCCCAAGTGCAGACGAACGACCCCGCAGATCCCAGCGCTCGTAAACTATAGACGTGCTCGCCGCCAACGAACGGCATCGCCGATGCTAACTCGCCGTAGATCAATCCGACAGTAACAACCATAACGCTCCCGATGGCGAATGCGAGAATTGCCCCCGTCGTTCCTCCCTCATCGATCCAGTACCCAGTCTGAATGATCCATCCCCATCCGATCATCGCTCCAAATGCGAGAACGAAAATGTCGCGGTTCGACAATACCCGTGTTAGCTCATTTCCTCCGTGTTCGGACGCCATGGCAACCTTTGTTCTCCCACATGGTTAAATAATTTATTTAATATTAATAGTATTTTGAATATCTTTATCACAATCAATCAACTAATCACGAGTTATTCAGTGCCTTCAGTAATCATGTTAATGTTTTGCATGAAGTTGAGTCCCTCATCACGTCGAGGAACACGCGAGGGTTCCCGTGTACCCGTGAGACGCTAGCCGCACTACGGAAGGACAAACCCGTTATCGTCTAACCGCGCTGTGGCACCCTACTTTCGTTCGATTGACGAACCGCCTCGAAGGTATCGTCCCGTGGACGGATGAGTGAACTTCGGGTCAGTCGAGAAACGGGAAAAGAACGGAGACCAGAGAATTCATTTACCCTCGATTGTGAGTGGGCGTATGGTTACATTCGAGGTAGACCTCCCCGACCGTATCGACTCCGATATCGATCGCTTCGTCGACCAGGGTGATTTCCTGAATCGAGAGCAGGCGATCGAAGAACTCCTCACGCTCGGTGTGTCGGCCCACGCACCCACGGGCGAGGGCGACCAAGAGATGGACGATAGCCTCTTTTCGCAAGCAGTCAACGACCAGCAGGACCCGGCCAGCTACCAGGACGACCCGCTATAGGGAGACAGGGAAAGAGCACGATATGTAAACTACCCCACCCTACTCCCTCGGCGCATGCGCACCTCGGTCCTTGAGGGTGGGGCTTTGATGTGGACTCCCGGCAATCAGTCTCCGGCAATAGGCCGGTGACTCTTGCCGTTCAACGTCCCACCATTTATACGCACATCTACTGGTGCGTCTCCGCCCCCCGACGTGGGCGAGGAACGGAGTCTGTGATGTCGCTTCCGGGCGTATCGTAGCCCGATATTCTTCGCTGCATTGTAGTCCGCGTTGACCTCGTAACCGCACTTCTGGCAGTGGAAGTGTTCTCCGTCGCGGTTGTCGCGGTGCGTGAACCCACAGTCCGTCCGAGAACAGCGTTGAGACGTGTGGTTCGGAGCAACCTGCTTCGCCGTGACGCCGCGTTCCGGGGCCTTGTAATCGACGTACTCGAACAGACGCCGAAACGCCCATAGATGGTGCCACTTCGCCTGCGGAAGCCGCTCGCGGATATCCGTTAGATCCTCGAACGCGATTACGCCGCAGTCGTGTTCGACGGCTTCCGTGACGATTTCGTTGGCCATGGTGTGGATGTACTGCTTTCGCCATGCTTCTTCGCGCTTGCCGAGGCGAAGAAGCGCGTTGTGCACGGCTTGCGTTCCGCGCTGTTGCATCTCACCACGCCGCTTCTCAAACTCACGGCACCAATGGTCATAGTCGTCGCCCTGCCAGAACGTGCCGGTCGAAGCCACTGCGAGGCTATTGACGCCGAGGTCGATACCAAGGACGGTTTGGTGCTTAGTATCTTCCGAAACCTCGGATTCGTCGCTATCGTACTTCCGCGTCGTGATGTGGAAGTAGAACTCGTTGGTCGCCTTATCGTATTGGAGTGTACTTGCCCGGAACTCGTAGTCTTCTGAGAGAACGTACCGCTCGTAGGGCGTCGGACTATCTGCCGGAAGCTCAAAGTCGCATTCGACGCGCCCGTTGACGGTCGAGAGAGACACACGGTCGCGGTAGAACGTTGCGCTCCGTTTGTCGTAGACCATGCTCCATGACGTGAACTCCGGCCGGCTCACTCGTTTGCCCTGTTTCCACCGTTCGACGCACCCTTTCGTCGCTTGTACGGCGCGTCGGATGGCTTCTTGAACGAGGTTCGCGGTGAGGTCGGAGGCTCCACCTCGAATTATGCTGAAATACGAGTGCTCGACGGGAGATATTGGATTGACTTTGGGTAGCGACTGCCCTCGTTCTGATTCAAAGCGATAGTGTTTTTAGGCTCGCCTAAAGAGAGGAAGTCGTTTGATGACCCCCGATATCTGTCTAATGGTGCCTACCATTCGGGATTTCGAGTGTCTCCGTTCGTATTTTCAGAACGCGAGGAGACATGGCTTCGACCTCGACCGATTGCACGTGGTGCTTATCACGGAGGACCACTGTCCGCTCGAAGAGATGCGAGCGATGCTTCACGAAGCGGGTGTCGAAGGCAGGGTATTTGACGGAACACGTCGCCGTCGCTGGTTCGAAGAAAACGAGATTACGGAGTATTCGCACCTCATCCCGGAGGCGAGCCATGCGCAAACGAGTTTCGGACTGATGTACATGTGGGCGAACAACTTCCCCTACGGACTGTTCATCGACGACGATACCCTCCCACATGCCGATTTCGACTACTTCGGTACCCATATGGCTAATCTCGACTTTGAAGGCGAAATCGAGCGCGTAAACACCGATTCGCGGTGGGTAAACGTCCTCTATCAGAACGCAGAGCGACACGGTTTGTATCCACGAGGATACCCGTACGCAGCGATGGACGAAACGATGACTGTAGGGACGAAATACGTCGACGATGTCGTCGCCTCGCAAGGGCTCTGGACGAACGTTCCAGATCTCGATGCGGTCAGAATATTGATGGACGGCGATCTGCAGGGGCAGGCACAAACACGAACCGTCGCCGACGATTACGAGGGTAACTTCGTCGCGGGGAGAAGCCAGTACCTGACGGTGTGCTCAATGAATCTCGCGTTCAAGCGTGAAATCATTCCGGCGTTCTATCAGCTCCCGATGGACGATAATCCATGGAATGTCGGTCGGTTCGACGACATTTGGAGCGGCGTCTTTCTGAAGCGTGCGGCGGACGTTCTCGACAAGGAGATACTTACCGGATATCCACTCTGTGAACACAACAAGGCATCGCGTCCGACGTTCGATGACCTCGTAAACGAGGCTCCCGGCCTCGAACTCAACGAACACCTCTGGCGCCTCATCGACGACGTCGGTGTCGATGCGGACAGTTACGCCGAGGTGTTTGCTGCAATGGCGAGTGTGCTTGCGGACGGAGATTGGAGCGCGTACAATAACGGTGCTTTTCTCAATCATATCGGGGAGTTCATGCTGGATTGGCTCGATTGCCTCGCCGAACTCGCCGGTGACCAGCGTCGCCTCCCCGCGGACGATTGAACCGAAAATCGACAGCTATATACTATTTAGGCCTGCCTAAACTACTATATGAAACGCTCCGCCGTCGAACGTCGACATTTCTTGCAATTAGGTGGGATGACGGCGCTCGGATCCCTTGCCGGGTGTACAGGATTTCTCTCCGGTAACGAATCCGAGAAGCCCGAACAAGTGTCTCTATCCGACTTCCGTGGTTCGGGTCCGCTCGTCGAGAGCCGCCCCGAGCTATCGGGAACCAGAATAAAGGACCTCCCCGATCTTTCGGGAACGCTTACGCTGTATCTCGGGGGTGGTGAAGGTGGATTGTATCTCAAACTTATCAAACTCCTCGAGTCCCACTACCCGGATTTCGAGATCGAACATCGCATCGAGCCGTCGAGCGACCTCGCCCAGCGCATCGCGGAGGAGTCCGATGGAGGCAGTAGCCCCGCGGACGTATTCCTCGCCGTCGATGCCGGGTCGCTCGGCTTCGTCGCCGATAAGGGTGCCACGGTGAAGCTGCCGAACGAGGCGACGAAGGCGGTTCCGAAGGAGTTCCACGGTCAGAACGACACGTGGGTCGGCGTCGCTGGCCGAGCGCGGAGCGTTCCGTACAACACGAACAAGTATTCCGCGTCGGAGTTGCCGGACGACATCTTCGCGTTTGCCCGCGACGAGCGGTTCAAAAACACGCTCGGATGGGCACCGACATACGAGGCGTTTCAGGCGTTCGTCACCGCGATGCGTCTCATCGACGGCCCGAAAAAGACGAAACAGTGGCTCAGAGGGGTGAAAAATCAGGGCGTAAGCAGATACCGGGACGAGTGGTTCGTCTCCAACGCGGTCGCGGACGGGGAGGTCGACGTCGGGTTCGCCAACCACTACTACGTCCTTCGCGCGAAAGCGTCCCGTAAGAACGCGCCCGTCGATCTCGCGTTCACGAAGAAGGACGCGGGAGCACTCGTCAACGTCGCCGGTGCTGAAATCCTTCAAGGGACCGAGAAGAAGCAGTTGGCTATCGACTTCGTACGCCACTTGCTCTCGGTCGAAGCACAGGAGTTTTTCGCGACGAGAACGTACGCCTATCCGATGATTCCGGGCGTCCCGCCTGTCGGTGGCCTTCCCGGTATCGACGAACTGGCGCCCCCCAGCATCGACCTCCGGAAACTTTCGGATCTCGAGCCGACGCTCGGACTCATGCGGGAGGTCGGCGTTCTCTGATGGCGATTCGAGAGTACATCGCGGCGACCGACGGATTCGAGGACGACGACGAGGGTCCCTCGACCGCGCTCGTCCTCGTCGCCGGTGCCATCGCCGCGGCCGTTCTCTCCCCAATGCTCTGGGTGTTCGCTCGAGCGACCCGTGTCGGGGTGAACGAAGCCGTTTCGACGCTCGTGAGCGGAGGAAATCTAGATATCCTCCTCAACAGTGTTGCGCTCGTCGCGAGTGTCACCGCCGGTTCGCTCCTCCTCGGAGTTCCACTCGCGGTTCTAACAGCGGGAAGCGACCTCCCGTTCCGTCGCTTTTGGACTGTAACCGCGGCACTTCCGCTCGTGATTCCGAGCTACATCGGCGCGTTCGCGTTCGTCTCTGCGTTCGGACCTCACGGAGTTCTCAAGAACGTCCTCGCACCGCTCGGCGTCACCCGAATCCCGGAGATATACGGGTTCCCGGGAGCGACGCTCGTGCTCACGCTGTTCGTCTATCCGTACGTTTTTCTGACGACACGGGCGGCGCTGATGTCACTAGACGGCCAACTCGTGGAGGCAGCCCGGACGTTAAATCATGGACGTCTGTCGGCGTTTCGACGGGTCGTTCTTCCGCAGCTCGTCCCGGGCATCAGCGCGGGTGCGTTACTGGTCGCCCTGTACGCGCTCTCGGACTTCGGAACGCCCGCTATCATGCGATTCGAAGTGTTCACGCAAGCCATCTTCGTCGAGTCAAACGCCTTCAATCCGGAAGTCGCCGCGCTGCTGTCGTTACAGTTGGTCGTCGTCACCGTCGCGGTGCTCGCGCTCGAATCGCAACTGGGCGACGCCGGTGAAACGAGAATTGGGAGCGGTGGCCGACAGGGAACCTTCGAACTCGGGGTCTGGAAATTGCCCGCAGTCGTCTTCTGTGCGGCGGTTGCCTTCATGACGCTCGTCGTGCCACTGGGAATCCTCGTCATGTGGCTGTTCCGTCCGGAGTCGACTTACGGCAGTGGCTTCACCTTCGAGTGGACGTTCGCATTCAATACGGTGGTCGTTGCGGGTGCGGCCGCGATCGCCTGTGTCGTCGCGGCGCTGCCCGTGGGATACCTCTCCGCACGGAGTGACGCACGAATCGCCAAATTGGCGAACCGCGCGACGTATGTCGGATACGCCGTTCCGGGTATCGTCCTGGGATTCGCGCTCGTTTCGGCTTCGCAGGAAGTCTCAGCGTTGTATCAGTCGATTCCAGTACTCCTGTTCGCCTACGTCGTCCGGTTTCTGCCGCAAGCCGTCGGCACCGTCCGATCGTCAGTACTGCAGGTCGATTCGAGGTTGATCGAGGCGGCACGGACCCTCGACCACCCGCCGTCGGTCGCTTTCCGTCGCGTGACGCTGCCGCTGATCGCGCCGGGTATCGCCGCCGGGGCCGCGCTCGTCTTCCTCACGACGATGCGCGAACTCCCCGCCACGCTGATGCTTCACCCGACGGACTTCGACACGATCGTAACCTACATTTGGCTCGTCCGGGGTGCAGGATACTATGGGCAAGCAGCGATACCGGCGCTCGTTCTCGTCGGCATCTCCGGTCTCTCAATGGTGGTAATTCTCGCAAAGGAGCGATACAATGTCGAATGAACAACAATACACGCCGTCGAATGTCACGACAACTGAGGACTCGAACCGAACGGACCCGACGCCACCTTCGGTGTTGGAGCTCAACGACGTTTCGAAGTCGTATCGTTCGGAAACGGCCGTCGATGGCATCTCGCTGTCCGTTCGGGACGGTGAGTTGCTCACGCTGCTCGGCCCGTCCGGTTGTGGGAAGACGACGACCCTGCGTCTGATCGCGGGTCTCGAACGCCCGACCGCCGGAACGGTACGTGTGGATGACGCAACCGTCGCGGACGAGGGGCAATCTCTCACACCCGAGAACCGTGACATCGGCCTCGTCTTCCAGAACTTCGCCCTCTTCCCGCACCTCACTGTGGCAGAGAACATCGCGTTCGGCCTAACCGACGCCAGCGAAGACCGACAACGCGAACGGGTCGCCGAGTTGCTCGACCTCGTGAGCCTCGCCGGGTACGCAGACCGTACGCCCGACCAACTCTCCGGCGGGCAAAAGCAACGGGTCGCGCTCGCTCGCTCGCTGGCCCCGGAGCCCGCGGTGTTGCTGCTCGACGAACCGTTCTCGAACCTCGACATCCGCCTGCGAACCGAGATGCGCGAAGAGGTCCGCCGCATCCTGAAGAAGGCGGGTGTGACGGCCATCTCGGTCACCCACGACCAGGAGGAGGCATTGTCGATGAGCGACCGTGTCGCCGTCATGCACGACGGCAGCATCGAACAGATCGGTCGTCCCGAAGTCGTGTTCGAACACCCCGAATCACGATTCGTCGCCGAGTTCCTCGGCCAGGCCGGGTTCATCTCCGGTCGTTTCGAGGACGGCACCATCGAAACCGGAATCGGTCGGCTCACCGGGTCGATGCTGAACGGCCTCTCCGACGAGTACGACGGCGCGCGACTCGACGTCCTCGTCAGGCCGGACGACCTGAAGGCAGTACCGACCGAGGGAATCGGCGATGGGACGATAATCAATCGACAGTATACCGGCCCGTCGTTCGTTTACGATGTCGAACTCGATACTGGCGAGGTCGTTCACTGCCAACACAATCACGCGACCGAGTTCAGTCTCGACAACCGTGTCAACGTGGATCTCACCGCCGACCACACGCTTGCTTGGTATCCCGCCGAGTAAGTCATGGTCCACCGGCACACCCGTCTCGCTGGCGCGCTCTCCGTCCTCGTCGCCATCGCCGTCTTTGTCATCGCCGTCAGCGTGTTCCCGTTTCACTCGACCAACCACGATGAAGCCGTGTACCTCCAGCAGGCGGAGATGTTGCTCCACGGGACGCTCGCACTTCGACCGCCCGTCGAGACAGCGTTCCGGCCGTGGTTTTTCATCGAATCGAGCGGCGCCTCCCCGAGCGGGTCGGTGCTCATCCCGAAGTACGCGCCCGTCCCGGCCGCGATGTTCGCCCTCGGAAAAGCGCTCGGAAACTACCGTTTCTCTCTTCCGCTCATCGCCGCCGCGAATGTCGGATTGACCTACGGCGTCGTCGCGGAGGTCTTCGACCGTCGGACGGCCGTTCTCGGAGCCCTCTTTTTCGCCCTCTCCCCGCTCTTTCTGATTCAATCCGCGTTGTTCCTCCCGTATGCGCCCACGACCGTTTGGAACCTCGCCTTCGCGTTCGCGTATCTTCGGGCCGATCGCACCGGCCGTCTCGACTACGCCGCACTCGCGGGCGTCTGCGTCGGTACCGCCTTCTTCTCGCGGCCCTACACTGCCGTGCTCTTCGCTACGCCGTTCGTCGTTCACGCGCTTTGGACGCTTCGAGGCAGGGACCGGTCCGTGGTAATGCGACAGATGACGACTGCCACGTTCGGCCTCTGTGGGGTCGTGGTGGCCGTCGGCTACAACGCGCTGATAACCGGCACCCCCTGGCTGTTCCCCTATCAGGCGTTCGCTCCCCACGACGGCCTCGGCTTCGGTCATCGCGCGATTCGCGGCTACGAACGAACGTACACGCCGACGCTCGCGCTCGAAGCCAACGCGCAGGTCGTCGCTTCGCTGTTCAGCGAATGGGTCGTCGCGGGACCGCTCGGGACCGTACTCGCCGTCGGAGGACTCACCTCGTTGTTCGCTTCTCGCCGCTGGGACGCTAGAAAGGCGGTGCTCGCCGGATTGTTCTGCTCCGTCGTTGCGGGGAACGTCTTCTTCTGGGGGAACCTCAACATTCTCGGCGCGCTCGCGGTCCCGAACGACGGACTCATCGAATATTACGGGCCACACTATCACTTCGACCTCCTCGTTCCGACGGCAGCGTTCGCCGCGTACGGGGCCATATCGGGAATAGAAATGCTCGATAGGCTCGTTTCCGAGCGGTTCGATTCCCACCGAGCCGGGCGAATCGGTGCGGCCGTTCTCCTCGTTTCGGCGACAGTAGTCGGCGGAACGGCGGCAGTCACCGTCGCGGACCCGCTTCGGGAGAACACTGCCGTCTCGGCGCGACTCGAGAGCGGCTACCAGCCGTTCGAAAACCGTTCGTTCGACGATGCACTCGTGTTTCTCCCGACGCCGTACGGCGACTGGATGAACCACCCGTTTCAATCCCTTCGCAATAACCCAAACTTCGACGGTCGCGTCGTTTACGCGTTACAGGAAAACCAGTTCGCGGTCATCGACGCGTATCCCGACCGGACGCTCTATCGATACAGTTACCGGGGGGAGTGGAACCCGTACTCCGGGTCTCCGGTCGACGCGAGGCTTCAACGGGTTCGAGTCGTCCACGGAGGACGGGTCAGCCTCGAAAACCGATTGGGGATTCCGCCCGGCGCCACCCACGTCTCCCTCCGCGTCGCTACCGACCGAGGGCACGCCTACTACGTAGCGGACGACCCCGGCGATACGCTGGCTTTCCAAATCGTCACTGCCGGACGAAGTGCTCATCTCGAAGGTGAGGTCGAACCGGTCGGAAACACGTCTCTACCGGTGGGAGTGCGCGACAGCGTTCGAGTGACTGCGTTCGTCCACTACGGCGGCGACTCCGGATTCGATTACCGGATACGCATGCCCGTCGAACGCTCGAACGGAACGGTACGCGCGCTGACTCCCTACGTCGAAATCTGTCGAGACCCGCGACGTTGTGGCGGCGAAGCGATGTTCATCCCCAACGAAACGGGGTCCGATATGTCGGTGGAAACGCGATTCGTGACGAACGCGACCCACGCGAAGAGGGGGATGGAAAACCATTAGTTTAGGTTTGCCTAACCTCTCCCCGATGGAACTCACGCGACGCGACGCACTCGCAGCGCTCGCGGCCAGTGGGACGGTTCTCGGCGGCACTGCGGTGCTTCGGTGGACAGAAATGGATGACGGTGGCTTCGAACGGCGCGATGCAGCTACGCTCGAAGCCGTCGCTCGGGTGCTCTATCCGTCCGAAGTTTCTGGTGTTTCGGAATTCGTCGAAACGTATGTAGTCGGTCGATTTCACGGACGAGAGGAGTATGAACGGGGAGTCATCGAGGCAATCGAAACGCTCGACGAATACGCACGAACCTGGTACGGGGACCCGTATCGCGACCTCGACGTGGAAACGCGAGACGGGGTGCTTTCGGAAATGGGGTTGGATGTGGTCGCTCCCGACCCGGAAGGAAATGACGTCGAACGCGTCCGGTATTACGTGGTCAACGAACTCCTGTACGCGCTCTACACCTCCCCGACTGGCGGGAAACTCGTCGGTATCGAGAACCCACAGGGACATCCCGGCGGTACCGAAAGCTACCAGCGGGGGCCCCGGTGATGGACCGCACCCCCGGTCCGCGGGCCGACGTTTGTGTTATCGGTTCCGGTCCGGCAGGGTCGGTACTCGCCGCCGAACTCGCCGACCGTGGTCGAGACGTCGTCGTCCTGGACGCGGGAGAACGGTTCGACCCCGAAGACCGACTCGAACGCATGGAACGAGCCATTCGACCGGTGTTCGATTCGCCGTCCGTCTGGAACATGGGCGGCGACCGTGACGCGTTCACCTCGGCCGGAGAGTGGTCATATCCGCTCAACCACGCCCGCGTCAAGGGCGTCGGCGGTTCGACGCTCCATTGGCAGGGGATGGTGATGCGGTTGCACGAACGCGATTTCGAACGGTTTACCCACGACGGCATTGCTGCCGATTGGCCGATCGATTACGCTGACCTCGCTCCCTACTATGCGCAAGCGGAACGCGAACTCGGCTTAGCAGGGGCACTCGACAACCCGTTCTCACCGCCACGTGACGGGCCATTTCCACAGCCAGCGTTCCCACCGTCGTACAGCGATTCGCTGTTTGCAGATGCCTGCGAACGCCTCGGTGTTACGATGCACTCCGTCCCGAACGCTCGAAATACGACGCGGTACGACGGTCGGAGCTCCTGTGTCGGTTACGGCACCTGCAAACCGGTCTGTCCGTCCGGTGCAAAGTACAGTGCCACCGTTCACGTACGGAAGGCGGAGGAAGCAGGCACCCGAATCATCGACCGTGCACCCGTTCAACGCCTAGAGCACGATGCGTCCGGGAATCGAATCGAAGCAGCCGTGTACGCAACTCCGGACGGAACGGTCCATAGACAGGAGGCACGAGCCTTCGTGATAGCCTGCGGCGGTGTCGAGACACCCCGCCTGTTGCTGCTCTCGAAATCGTCGCGCTATCCGAACGGCCTCGCCAACTCGAGCGGCCTCGTCGGTCGATACTTCATGGACCACCTGTTCGTCGGAATGGGTGGAACCGTGGACGAGGAAACCCGCCAAAACCACGTCGGGTTCCTCACCAGCGAGTGCCATCAGTTCTACGACGACCCCGGCCAGCGGACGGAGGGAACGGAGAGTGAAATCCCGGGGAGCGACGCCGATATCGGCCCGATAAAGCTCGAATTCCTCAACTACGCCGGTCCGTCCCCCGTGGAGATGGCGCTGACGGGTGATTCCTGGGGTGACGAGTTAGTGGAAGCCCTTCGAAGGCAGTACGGGAATCACATCGCCATGGGCGGACTGGTCGGACAACTTCCGAGGGCCGAAAACCGTATCGCCCTCGACCCCTCGACGACTGACGATAACGGGAACCCGGTACCTCGGGTCGAGTGGACCGTCGACCGACGGTCGAAACGAACGATTCGACGAGCCAACCAACTACAACGTGCAATTCTGAACGAACTCGGCGTGGACGTGACGTGGACGGTCGGACCCGAAACCACTGGACCCACGTTTCATCACATGGGGACGACCCGGATGGGCGACGATCCGGACACGAGCGTCGTGAACTCAGCGCTGCGAACCCACGACCTCGAAAACCTCTGGATTTCGTCGAGCAGCGTGTTCGTCACTAGCGGGGCGATGAATCCGACGCTGACAATTGCCGCGCTAGCGCTGAAAGCCGCCGACCACGTCTCGGACGCGTTGTAGTGACCGCAACTTCTCCTCCAGCGCCACTTTGACGATGGAAATCGCGATTTCCCACCCTCCCGAAACGGGATCGAGTTTGGTCGTACCGCGTCGCTTTCCGTATTCGATCGGAATTTCGCGGACATCGTATCCGCGCTCGACCGGTCGGAGGAGGAGTTCCGCGGAGAGCCCGGTGTTTTCCGTCCAGTCGATAGAGTCGATTACATCGTGGCGATAGGCTCTCATCCCCGTGGTCACGTCGTGGACACGCCGACCCACGAGAAGACTTGCAAGGATAGCGAACGCATGATTTCCCGCGCGGTTCATCCTCGGCATCGCATCGGCACCGTAATAGAGGCGGTCGCCGCTCACCACGTCGTGCCCCGAATTGATCGCATCAAGCATCGTCGGCAACCGCTCCATCGGATACGTGTCATCACAGTCCGTAGTGATGATAACCGGTCGAGAGGCGTTCGAGAGGGCCTCGCGGACCGCAATACCGTATCCGCGCGGTGGCTGTCGAATCACTCGTGCGCCGTGTTCGCGGGCTATCTCCGGGGTTCGGTCGTCCGACCCGTCGACACAAACGACCTCTGCTCTGCCGTCGGTCACGGCGTCAATGTCGGTTAGAACTGCTTCGATAGCGGCCGCTTCGTTGTACGTTCCCATGACGACGCTCAAATCGTCGAATGTGAAGTCGTTGTCTTCCGACATCGCCGTAATCACAGGTACTGGTTTCTCGAAGACGGTCTTGAGCCTTTAGTTATGGAATGGAATGGACGTAGGAACCGAGTACGCTATCCCTTATTCCTTTTGTAATTTCGTGCGAGAACGTGCGAGCGGGGTATTCCCTTCCGAGGATAAAACAGGATTTCGAACTAGTGGACTGCGATCCGGACTGGAATAATCAGAGCCCAAAGTCTAATTAATAATTTTCTGATGGATATCGTGGACTGAAGAATATCGATGTAGTTTGTTCATATCTCACAATATAACCCGGGGAAAATTGGCTCTCTGTGTTGTGTTATTTGACCAGCGTGAAATCGATTCGGCGCCGCCCTTTCCATGGGTTCACCGAAAGACACGGACGCACAATAATTATTAGTCTTGGAATCACTTAGGGAATCACACTGTTACCCACCAATCAATAGCGATTATAAAGAGGGATGCAGAGTAACCTAATCGATATCGGGAGACAAACAGTGAGTTTATAAGTTAGTTTTTCTACAACAACAAGAGATATATAGACGAAGGGTTTGCCATTTTCTTGTAGTAAATGCACACTACTATAGTACTCGCTACTGGGCTAAACGCTGGTGAATAACCGCCAACTGATAAATTATATGGACGGGTAATCGAGTGGTAAGTCCCTCAAAATCGAAATCCGAGTACACTCATATTTGACAACTTGATAGTGCAAATCCCATTCAGAACCCATATATTTCCAATCACTTATTCTGGACAGTCGCAACTGTCGGTCGAGTTGCGGAAGTGGATGGCATCGAATGGTTCCAGCGTTCGCTCTCCGGCGACGATATCTTCCGTCGGTACGTCGACTTCGCACTGGTCGCTCGTGAAGTTCGTCATCCACGTCAGACCGTCCCGTTCGTTGAGGCGGATACCATCCGGGAGCCGTGAGCCGAACTTGAGGCTAGTCCAGGACAACCGATGGGTAAACAAGCACGTTGTGTATCTCTATATCAGGCCGCATGCCGGAGGAACGTTCAGTATTGTTGAATAAATATCCAAAGGACGAATCCGAGAATCGGTGGAAGAGGGTTCAAAAAGATAGTAATATCCAGTATACTCTCTTCCATTCACCGTTATTGATTCCTGCTTCGTCTAATTTGGTAACGAACAGTGAAGTTTGCCGGTCCACCCACCTCCGAGAATGGTATTACAAATCTATGTTTGTAATTCTCCGCTAACTAGACGGAATTATGCTGTCGGAACGACGAGTGCGTTCAATATCGTTGAAAGCCACGAGATTCCCCAATTATCGATATCAGACGAATGAGCTTAGTAGTGAGAGTAGCGGAGCTCGATCACGTTTGCCGCCTGTTTAACCGCGCTGACGAGTTCTTTGAACATTTCGGCTCCGTCCAACCGGCTTTTCGGGCCTGAAACCGATATAGCGCTGATAACCTCATCGGTGCTGCGATCCATGATCGGTACCCCTATCGTTAGGACACCCTGTCTCCGATCTTGATCCTCGACCGAGTACCCTTGGTTCCGAATTTGCTCTAACTCTGTAAACAACGCGTCCACGTCCGTTATCGTATGTTCGTTCGCTTTCGGGAGCCCGTGCGTTTCGACTATCGATTCGACGCGGGTGCGAGGAAACTCCGCCATCATCGCCTTACCGAGTGCTGTCCAGTGCATATGCGTATATTCCCCGACCGGAGCGTTGTCGTGAATGGCATCCCGACCGCCGGCCTTGTAAACTAAGATACGATAGCCGTCCTCCTCGATGCCCAGATTTGCGACCTCTCCCGTGTCCGTCGCGAGCTGATCGACTTCCAGTTTCGCGACCTGGTAAAGCTTCGAACGGTTCCTTATCTGTCCGCCGTATTCGAGGAACCGATAACTGAGTGCGTAGTCGTTTCCGTCCCGCACGACGAATCCCAGTTGTTGGAACGTTTGAAGGTAGATGTGAACGGTACTCTTCGGAAGGTCCAGTTCGTTCGAGAGGTCCGAAACACCGCCCCGTTCGATAGCTTTCAACTGCTCGAGGATGAGAAACGCCTTCTCGACAGACCCGAGTGTACTCACCCCGGTATCGCTCGTCACGTCATCGTTCGTTGAATTATCGTTCATACCCTATCGACGCAGCAATTCGGTTTAAAAGTAATTCCTACACGATAGCCGAAGACGGTATGACCGACACGCGTCTGCCTTTCTCCCGAGAGAAAGAGCTACAAACGCTGAAGTGGTGCATTTGCCCACACTCATGAAGAGAGAGGTCGTCAGCCGGCGGAAAACGTGTTACGATTGAACGACGTTTTCCAACCCTTCCGTTCCGTTCGGTTCGGTGAGTCGATTCACGTTGTTCGCTACGATTTCTGCCAATCTATCCCAGTGTTTCGGACTGTGGCCCGCGTTATGAGGAGTGACCGTGACATTATCGAACCGCCAGAGAGGATGATCCGCCGGTAACGGTTCGGGATCCGTGACATCGAGTGCAGCACCCTTGATCTGGTTGTTCTGAATCGCGGATACCAAGGCGTCAGTGTCGATTATTTGCCCTCGGCCGACATTGACCACTCTCGCATTCGGTGGTAACGTCTTGAATTCCTCCTCCGAAATGAGTTCACGTGTCGTGTCGCTCAACGGCGCGGCGATTAGGAGATAATCCGTCCGGGATAGGGCATCATGGAACGCCTTCCGTTCGAACCCGATGACTTCGTCGGTCGGACCCCCCTTCTCGGGCGTGTACCGAACGCCGATAGTGTGGACGTCGAATCCGGCGACTCGGTCGACGATGGCCGTTCCGATTGCGCCGAGTCCGACGACGGTGACCGTACTCTCTTTCAGTTCCTCGGCTTGGTAATGCCGCCATTCGTGGCGTTTTTCGCGTTCCCATCCCTCTCGAAGCCTGCGCGAGAAGGAAAGCACGTAGCCGAGGACTTGTTCCGCGATGTTCGGCGCGTGAATACCCGAGGCGTTCGTCACCGTAACTTCCATCTCGGAGAAGGTTTCGAGCGGAAGATGGTTGTAGCCCGCCGCTATGCCGGCGAACAACCGTAGGTTTTCCGCGTGTTCCAATAGCTCTTCGTCGATGTCGACGCCGGTAACCACCTGCGCCCGCTCGATGAGGTCCCGTTCTTCGGACGGCGTTCGGGCGAGATGAACGCGGTGGTTCGGCAACCGTTCGTCGAGCGTAGCCGCGTACTCTTCGGCTGGCAAACCGTGCGTGTCACTTCGTAGTACGAGGATGTCTGCTGATTCGTCGTTCATAGTGTAGCTTGCCAGCAGGTGCACTCCTGTGGCAGTAGTCTAAACAGTTCGAAGGCACTATATCAGTGTTTTCCTCATAATATTATACAATGTAGAATGTATTCGAATCTAAAATTATTACTATCTCCCACCAAAGATTTATATAGATATGTTTGTTTGTGACAAACCATGTCGGTTGAGGCATCAAGACGACAGTTTGTCAAAACGATTGGTATCGGTGGCATCGCTGGACTTTCCGGTTGCATTAGCGCCGTGACCGATGGGAACAGTTCCGGCGGGGGTGGGAAGGACTTCGAATACTGGGAGTACTTCCATTCGCAGTCGGAAGTTGCGGAGAAGTTGATGAAATCGTCAGTCGACGAGTTCGGGAAGAAACACGACGTGACGATGAAGATGAACTGGGCAAGTTGGGACGACATCAACGGCGGGAAATGGAAGAACAACATCAGTAACGGAAACCGTCCAGTCATCTACGATTCCACGAACTCTCTCAACGGGCAGTTCATCGAGCCAGGCTGGGTGAAACCGGTCGACGAGTACAAGGACAGACTGGATTCAAAAGCGCTGAAAAACGTCAAGTGGGCGTTCGAAATGGCCGAGAGTTGTTATCGAGGGTTCGACGCCAAACTCTACGAAGTCCCGATCGGATTGGAAGTGGGCGCGCCGTTCATCGCACGAGCCGACCACTTCGAGAAGGCCGGACTCTCTATCGAAGACGACTTCCCGCCGAAAGACTATCAGGACCTCCTTCGGGTCGCGAAACAGCTGCAAAAGAACGGACCGGGGGATTACGGCTTCCAGATTTACGGCGCACAGGGAGACGTCACCGACGAGGCGCTGGTAACGTGGGCCGCATCCGAAGGCGGGTACGACGGTATGTACCTCAACAAGGATTGGTCGGACGTGAACTACGACACCGACGCTTGGAAGAAGGCGACGAAGCAGTACGTCGACATCCATCAAAAGCACGGGCTCTCCTCGGATAAGGCTCCAACAGCGTCCAACGAGGCTGTCGCTCAGAGCCTTATCTCCGGCTCCGTGAGCATGTATCAGGGGAGCACGAAGGATTTCGGCCTGTTTCGAAGCCGTGCCGGGGACATGCTCAAGGACGGGAAAATAGTCTTCGCCCCCTCGTGGAAGGGGAAGGCGGGCAACCGTGGGGATTTCTTCACGCAGTGTGTCGCCCTCATGCGAAAACCTGACGGCGTCAAAAAGAGCGTCTGGAAGAAACACGAAGACGCGGCTATAGACTGGATAAACAAGCTCCTCTCGAAGGACTTTCAGAAGGAGGTCCCCCGCTCTTTGGCGACGCTCCCGGTCAGAAAGGACGTCTGGGGCGGGTTGAAAAACGACAAGGAGTTGGAGAAGAGCAACTTCATCTCGACGCTGGAGACGACGGTCGACGGGATGGAGAACGGATGGGCGAGTCATCCGAAAATGAACGCCATCCAGTACAACATCGCCGGACCGCTCTTTCAGGAGGCCGTCCGCGGGAAGATAACGCCCGAGGAGGCGTGTAACCGCTCGGCGAAACAGATACGGAACCAAATAGAAATCTGACATGTCGACACGAAATATCCTCAACGTAGGAGAACGGACCGAGCGGTATCGGAACCGGTTTTCGGAGAACTGGTTCTCATACCTACTGATACTCCCTGTCCTGGTATTCCTCGTCGTACTCATGTGGATGCCGTTCATGCAGGGCATCTACATGAGCTTCAACGATTGGCCGTTCGGGGGCGAACCGACGTGGACCGGCTTGGCCAATTACGAGTTCCTGTTCGGTTGGAATCCGTTCTACACGTCGTTGAAGGCGACGCTGATCTTCACCTTGACCACGGTGTTTCAACTGATAGTCGCCATCGCGGCGGCGTTGGCGGTCCGCGAAATCCATCGCGGCAAGGGATTCGTTACCGGGATGTTCCTCATCTCGTACACGGTTCCACCGCTGGTGACGGGTACTATCTGGGCGTATATGCTCGAACCGGACCTCGGACCCGTCTTCGGCTATCTCACGAAGTGGCATATCCTGAACGAGACCATTTACTGGGGTAGCCACGGCGATATGGCGCTCGGTGTCGTCATGTTCGTGACGACGTGGACGTTCTGGCCGTTCATGTTCCTCATCATCTCCGCGAATCTGGAGAGCATCCCCGAAGAGATGTACGAGACAGCACGAATGTACGGCGCAAATCGGTTCCAGACGTTCCTCCGCGTCACGCTCCCCCAACTGAAGAGCGCGATTCTCGTCGCCGTGAGCATCCGCCTCATCTGGAACATGACGAAGATATCCCAGGTGCTACAGCTCACGAACGGCGGTCCGGGATACGATACGTCCATTCTGGCGGTGTTGCTCTACCGGTTCGCTTACGGTCAGGGCCGTATGGGCGTCTCCTACGCCGTCGGTATCATCCTGCTCTTCCTGACAATCGGATTCGTATTCGTGTTCATCCGTGAGTTCGAACGCGCGAGCGAGGAGGGAGCATGAGCGAGCGGGAGTACGACGCCGTCGGCGTCACCGTCAAGGCGACCACGTACGGCGTTGTCGGTTTTCTGGTCCTGTCGAACCTCATCCCGCTGCTGTTCATCGTTTCGGTATCGTTCATGTCACCGAACGAGTTCTTCGGAGCGCCGCACATCGTCCCCCACTCGCCGACGCTAGAGGCGTGGACGAGCGGGTATATGGAACTGAAGGACAACCTCGTGAACAGTTTCCTCATCGGCGCCGGGACGGCGATACTGGCGTTGGTCATCACTATTCCGGGTGCCTATGCGTTCGCTCGGAAGGAGTTCTACGGGAAAACAGCGGGTTTCTACGCCATCATTTCAGCGATGATGTTCCCCTATATCCTCCTCGTCATCCCGATAATGGACCTGTGGAACGACTTGGGACTGTACAATACCATTCCCGGAATGATTCTCGCATATCAAGTGTTCGTCACTCCGTTCGCGATTTGGATACTTCGGGATTTCTTCGAAAAACTCCCCGACGACATCGAGGAAGCAGCGCAGGTGTACGGCTGTACGCAGTTCACGGCGTTCTTGCGTGTCATCCTCCCGTTGGCCGCCCCGGGCATCGTCGCCGTCGGTTTCCTCGCCTTCCTCACCGGATGGAACGACTTTCTCTTTGCGAACCTGCTCACAACCGGCACCGGACCGGTGCCGGCCGTCCCGGTGCTGTACGGCACCATCGGAGGTGGTTCGGGTGAGCGAGTGTATTGGGGCAAACTGATGGCCGAGACGCTCATCATCGGTATCCCACCGACGATGATCTACCTTGTCGCGAGGAACTACCTGGAGAACGCATTCACCGTATGACGCGATCAACAATGACTCAAACCACAGACGCCAGTTCGAACGAATCGACAGTAGAATCGAGTGCCGACCAACCGTCCGCGAGGGTCAGCGAATCTCACATCCGAATCGACGAGGTTCGCAAGACGTTCAACGACGGGCAAATCGTCGCCTGCGACGACGTGAACATCGACATCGACGAAGGCGAGTTCGTCGTCTTCGTCGGCCCATCCGGATGTGGGAAAACGACCACGCTCCGTTGCATTGCCGGGCTGGAAGAGCCCGATGAAGGTCGAATTCTCGTGGACGGTGAGGACATTACGGGCCTGAAATCGAAGGACCGAAACCTTGCATTCGTGTTCCAGAGCATCGCCCTGTTTCCGCACATGAGCGTGCGGAAGAACATGCGATTCGGGCTCGACATGAACACGGACCTCTCGAAAGACGAGAAGAACCGACGCGTTGAGGATGTCGCCGAAACGCTCGACATCGCCCCGATGTTGGACCGACAGCCCTCCGCCCTGTCTGGGGGACAACAGCAGCGTGTCTCCCTTGGTCGTGCGATGGTGATGGAGCCTGCCGCATTTCTGCTCGACGAACCGTTTTCCGCGCTCGACGCGAACCTTCGTGACCACATGCGCGTCGAGGTCAAGAAGATTCAGCGCGAATTGAACACGTCGATGATCTTCGTCACCCACGACCAAGAGGAGGCGATGACGCTCGGCGACAAAATCGTCGTGATGAATGACGGTCACGTGCAACAGATCGGCAGCCCATACGACATTTACAACGACCCCACGAACCGCTTTGTCGCCGACTTTATCGGGTCGCCGTCGCCGAACTTGGTCGAGGGGACGGTCGAACGCGACTCGACGGGTCTGTCTTTCGTTACCGACGTCGGCACGATTCCAGCGACAGATGAACAGACCGCAGCAGTGGACGACCGCGTCGGGGAAACCATCGTTTACGGCATTCGACCGGAGTACCTGAATCTCGATAGCGACTCGAGGATGTTCACCGCGAATGTCGACGTGATCGAACCGCTCGGTGATAGGGATGCGATTCACCTCTCCGCAAACGAAACGTCCCTGTCGGCGCTCACATCACAGGGTGAAATCCCACAGCATACTGACCGCGTCCAGGTGGGGTTCCAGACCGAAGAAGCGTGGTTATTCGAAACGTCGGGGGCACGAATCGTCTGAACCCATCAGTCGTGGGATTTCCCCGATGTATCCGGCGAAAATATTTATCGTGGAAGAAGTCGAACGGTTATGAATACGACCGATAGCCATGACACGACAGGATACTACATTTCGCGCGGCAGTTGAGGGTGCGACCGTTGCTCACAGACTGTTCCGAACCCAAGTGAACTACCCCGCCCTACATGCTTCGCGCGTTGCGGACGGGGCTTCCTGCTTCGAGGACGCGCTGTGCAGACACAACGGTGTCCGTAGGAAGCGCAGTCTCCACAGGCATTGAATCGGAGTGTCCCACTCCTACTTTGGTGATACCGCGAGCAAGGATGTTCCACGCCGCATTCGCGTCTCTATCCGCTTCGAACCCGCACGACGGACACGAGTGTTCACGAACCCATAATGGCTTATCAGTCGAAACGCCACAAGATGCACACTCTTTGGTCGTCCCTCGTGGATTTACCGAAACGTAGTGCGTTCCTTCGCGTTCACACTTGTATTCAAGTAACGAGAGGAATGTTCGCCACGCCGATGACGCCGTGTTTCGACTGTTCGACGGCGATTCGAGCATGCCCTTGACGTTCAGGTCTTCGACTGCGACAAGGTCGTACTCTTTCGCGTAGTAGTTCGAGAGCTTGTGCAAGAAGTCACGACGCTTCTGTTTCAACTCCGAGTGACGGCGTGCAACGACACGCTGTTGCTTTCGGTAGTTCGCTGACCCATGTTGCTTGCGCGAGAGCTTGCGTTGCTCGCGTTCCAATCGCTCGCGTTCGTCCGAGAGGTCAAGTGATTCGACCGCTGTCCCATCGGTATCGTGAGCGTACTTGAGAATCCCTACGTCGATACCCACCACATCGGTGATTTCATCGGGTTTCTCGGGAGGTTCTCGGCCTACTTCGACCCCGAACGTGGCGAACCACTCGCCCGTCGGCTCTTTCTTGAGGGTGACCTGTTTGAGTTTGGCGTCGTCAGGAATGGCGCGGTGGAGCCGAATCGGGATCTCTGCGAGTTTCGAGAGTGATAGGACAGTCTGACCGCCCTTGTTGTCGAGCTTGAAGCCAGATTGACTGTACGTGAAACTGCGGAACTCCCGAGGCGGCTTCCACTTGAGTTGACCAACGCCGTATCCGTTCTCCCTGAGTTTCCTGAGCGACTTGATATTGTCCTCAATTCGCATGACAGCAGTTTGCAGAACTGTCGAGTACACGTCCGAGAGGCCATCCCACCAGCCTTTGAGGCTGGGAAGTTCGTCACGGATAGACCGGACGCGCTGGTTAAGTGTACCTGCGTCCTCGGGGATTTGGTTGAAGCGGTAGAGCGCGTGGTTGTATAGTTGCCTACAGATATCGCGGTGGAGATCCAACTCCTCTCGGTGGGCGTCGGACGGTTTGAGACGATATTTGTAGGCATAGTACATACTACTCGCGTTCTTCGATAAGTTCGTCCAACTTATCCTGAACGAACCGCGAGAGGTTTAGGTGATTGTCCTGAACCCACTCCTCTTGGTCGTCTCGGATGGTGATGTTCTTACGCGTTGCCATACGAGTATAATACACACGATACTCGATAAAGATACCGATAGCAAACAGTGGGCCTGTGGGCTTGTGATAGTACAGTGTGCAAAAGACGTTGACGGCGCTGTATCTCCTCCTTGCTCGCGCCTTCAGCGCTCCCTGAGGAAGGGGGCTTAGCGCCTGCATTCAGCTAAACGTCGAGACCAAAGATTCGAAGATGGACTTCGTCACGGAAGCGGACATCAACACGCAACACCGTGTCATCAAAATCATCAAAAATCGATATCCTCAGGCGACTATCGTCGGGGAAGAAGAGGATGAACGAAAGTCCCTTCCCGAAGATGGAAACGCGTGGGTCATCGATCCGATCGACGGGACGACGAACTTCGTCAGAGGCGCTCAACTGTGGACGACGACCGTGGCCGCAGTCCGTGACCACGAGACAGTCGCAGCGACCACCGTCGCTCCGGCTTTGGACGACGTCTATACGACAGATTCGGACGGTACGCTACTGAATGGAGAGCAAACGACGGTGAGTACGGAAACCGACCTCGAGCGGTTCATCGTTGCGCCGATTCTCCGTTACGGTTCCGAACGCGACCAAGAGTTCGGAAACCTCCTTCGAGGATTGATACGTCAGTTCGGCGACTTACGGCGTTTCGGGTGTGCACAGGTGACGTTGGGAATGATCGCCAGTGGAACCATCGACGCCGCCGTCTCGACGCAACCGAAACCAAACCCATGGGACACGATCGCAGGAGTCTAGTTGATCGAACAGGCGGGTGGAACGGTAACCGACATCGATGGTAGCCGATGGACGCCGAATGCTGAGGGCATCGTCGCTTCAAATGGGACTCGTCACGACGCAGTCGTTGAACGCGTGTCACGGACGATTCGGTGAACGCTTTTCTGTATATCACGGCCAACGATTTCCTCGTCGAAGACCGATAGTTCGGATTCACACTGGACCGTTTAGGGCTAGCTGCTCCATCTTCCATAAAGGCCTCAGTGCTGATCACGTCCGGTCGCTTGTGCATCACTGAAACCGCAAATTTTCGTGATACCACGCCTACCAAGACTTTGATTCTGGCCGTAACTTCCGGAGTACGAATCGTGCACGAATTAATTCAGGGGCCCGGGGTAGTTCTACTTCCGATTAGTGATGTAAGCAGAAGTCCCCGAGTTATCCGTTGGTTGGACATAATCATACAGTAGAGCTCCCCTAACCGGTTTTATCGGCTGTTTTAGGATTTCATAAATTTCATAGCGCGATATCAAATCGTTGGTGCTGGAAGATGAGACTAGAGTAGGTACAGCGGCCCCAGAATGCACGATTGGGGCCAAACAACTCCCTGCAAGCGCTTCAAACTGGAGTTCAGACAGTGAGTCTAGTTACTATTCTAACCCTTTCCGGAATTAGCGAGCGGCCGAATCAGCACTGCCGCTGATCACCTGGCGTTCATCGGCTCAAAATCTGTTCTAGCTGATTCCAGTTTGCTTCAGCAACGTTAGGACCGTGTTAGCAGTCACAATGGGTTATCCGTCGTATTCGCCGGTCAGTTCGACATAAGTTAGTAGATCGACTGTACGCCAGATCGAATACAGCAAGCATGCAAAGACGAAGAAGAAGAATCACAAGACAAAGTTCTTCGACGTTGTTGCGGCCATAAAGCGTTTGGTGGACTTTCAGTGAGAGTCAACAGCGATTGAAAGCGGAGGGTCTTACTGGCGACACACGGCTGCTCGATGCGAACGCTACTCATTGTAAATCTGCCTCGATCTCATCGAATAGTGCGATCACCCGTTGTTCGATGTCGTTTCGAATGGGACGGACTTGCAGTAGTTCTTCAGTATTCGGATCCACAACTGACCACTCTCGCGAGTCAACTCCGTACAGGGCAGGGTTGAATTCAGCGATGTAGCATCCCATTCTCACAAGATAATCGGCTGATTGCAGTTCCACCAACTCGACGAGTTGCGGTTTTTGATCGGAAATGTCGATATCTTGTTCTGCCATCGCTTCAACGACTATCTCGGTGATTTCATCAGCTGGGTGGGTCCCTGCTGAATGTACCTCGATTTTATCAGTAAGATTCCGCCGCTCACACTCTTGTCGCGCGAATCCAGCAGCAATCTGGCTTCGGCCAGCATTCTCTACGCAAATGAACATCAGATGGAGCGAGTCTTCATTCGAACCGCGATCGAACCACTTCATCCGACTCGGTTCTCGATCTCGTCGAAGAGGTTGACCACCTGCTCTTCGATTTCATCTCGAATCTCGCGAACACGATCGATATCTTGTCCATCGGGATCAGCATGTGCCCAATCACGAACATCGACCTCTGCGGACGTATCGAGTTCGAGCGTCGAACACCCCATCGTCGCGACGTAGTCACACGATTCGAGTTCATAAGTCGTGATGGCTCTCGGCGTCCGACCTGAGAGATCGAACCCCACTTCGTCCATGACTTCGACAACGACCTCATGAACGTGATCTGCAGGATGTGTCCCTCCGGTCAATATTTCCACGGTGTCTTCAAGTCCGCGTCGCTTACGCTCCCGCTCCGCAAATGCCGTCGACATTTGGCTTCGGCCAGCGTTTTGCACGCACATGAATGCGACCCTGATCGTCTGAGTAGACGTTTGGTGACTCATAGATGAATAATTGAACAACTCTTCTATTAAGGTTTCGGACCCTAAGAACCATTTTTGGAACATAGAAGCACTGAGAAGGCATCACACCTACCTCTGGGACAGTAGCTCACAGTAGTGGTAGAGACGAGTTTGAACAAGAGAGGAATTCAACCACTGAAAATTCGCAGTGCCGACTGCGGGAGATGGGGACAACAAGTGACCAATAGGGAACAGACACACACAAAGAACAAATCAAATCCTACCACGGCCCTTGGACTCCAGAACCCTTATTGAAGTGTTTGCTCAAGTGTTTGGTAATGGCGACCAACGACCGGCTTCGACGCTATCTCACCGATGAACTGGGAGAGTGCTGCGATGAAGACGTCGAACAACGCGTCGACGAACTCGAAGTGCTCGGTACACAGACTGACGAGACGACACTCGAATCCGACGTACAAGTTCTTTCTGCACTTGCCAATGAAACACGCTACAAGATCATTCGATTACTGCACGCGGCCGATAGTGAGCTCTGTGTCTGTGAGTTCTCACCACTGCTCGACGTCAGTGAGAGTGCAATCAGCCACGCACTATCGGATTTGACGAAAGCAGGACTCGTTACGAGACGCAAAGATGGGAAATGGCGAAAGTATCGAGCGACGGGACGTGCGACCGCCCTTCTCGTTGCACTCGACGGCACGAAGACAGCCTAACGGACAGTTGTCGATTTCTCCCTTCTTCGGTCAAAAGCGCAGTACAGAGTGAAAACGACTTGAGAGTAATCCACAATAGTCGATCGAGCATGTTGACCCCAACGATTATATGAGAACACACTCATATGAGAATGTGTTCAGATGAACAGCGAACAATCAACCCGATCGGTGTCCAATTCCCAACAACCACCGGAAGGAGGCTGTTGTGCGGCAGAGCAGCCCCTTTCAGAGAGTGAGCTCCGAGACGACGTTACGCTTCTCTCGGCAACTGCGAACGATACGCGGTACGAAGCACTCCGGCTCATCGCCGAGAGCGATAATGGTGTCTGCGTTTGCGAACTCGCACCGTCACTCGGAGTGAGCCAAAGTGCTGTCAGTCATGCGCTCTCTCGCCTGCACACGGATGGACTGGTCACTCGACGGAAAGAGGGCCGGTGGCGATACTACGAAGCCACAGAACCAGCTGTAACGCTCCTGAGTGCACTCGATACGATTCGACAAACAACCCATGAGTAACACCACCAACTCCGAACGCGACGATGCAACGACCGTCGATGCCGAAACCCAACGACAAGCGGTTCGGGAGCGATACGGAACCATCGCAACCGACGAATCGAGCTGTTGTAGTGATTCACTCTCGTGTTGTGATGAGGACGAACTTGAGGGGCAAACGGAACAACTCGGGTACACGGCCGACGACATCGATTCGATCGCTGACGGTGCCAATCTGGGGCTTGGCTGTGGGAATCCAAACGCCATCGCGTCACTCGAAGCGGGAGAAACGGTCCTCGATCTCGGCTCTGGTGGCGGATTCGATTGTTTCCTCGCTGCAGATGAAGTCGGTGAGGAGGGACACGTGATCGGTGTCGATATGACCCCAGAAATGATCGAACGAGCTCGATCGAACGTCGACAAGAACGATGTGACGAACACAGAGTTCCGCCTTGGTGAGATCGAACATCTTCCCGTAGCGGACGAGAACGTCGATGTCATCATTTCGAACTGTGTAATCAACCTCTCGCCGGACAAGCCGCAAGTCTTCCGTGACGCTTATCGTGTGCTTCGTCCCGGTGGTCGGCTTGCTATTTCCGACGTGGTGATGACCGCACCGTTGCCCGCCGACGCTCGAAACGACATCGAATCGCTTACGGGCTGTATCGCGGGTGCTGCAACAATTGAGTCGCTCCAGACGATGCTTACCGATACTGGGTTCGAAGACGTGCAGATCGAACCGAAAGAGGAGAGCGACCAGTTCATTCGAGAATGGGACGACAGTCGCGATTTGAGTGAGTACGTCGTATCGGCTACGATCGAAGGTCGAAAACCACTGCAGTGAACGGACCCTATGGGTGAGACCACTATGAACCAAGACGAATGCGGACAACTACTCCCAGCGATCGAAGACCAACTGGGCTATATCCGACGTCTTCTCGAGGAACAGAATCTACCGACTGACGATATCGAAGCACGGCAAGACTCCCTCTACGTATATACTGTTGATTCCACCCAAGTCGGTGTTGGTGGTCTCGAATGTTACGAGTCAGTCGCGCTGCTTCGCTCCGTGGCAATCGAATCTTCAAAACAGGGCGCAGGATACGGTCAATCATTGTGTCGCCGATTGTTCGAACAGGCGGCCACTACTGGCGTGACTGACCTCTATCTCCTTACCACGACTGCTGACGGATTTTTCGCCGATTTGGGCTTTCGCGAAATTCAACGGGAAGACACACCGTTAGCGATTCAGCAGACGACCGAATTTCAGGATCTCTGTCCTGCAACGGCAACATGCATGCGTAGAACGGTTGAGTAGATATTCAATCCAATTTCTATCGATGGTGAGTAAATAGTCGAGAACGGCGTCCTATTCCGGAAGTTTAATTGAAGACTTCTACAATTGTTCTTTCGATGGATATACGTCCGCAAACACGAGAGGCAAACAAGTACGTTCACACGGATAACAGCAGGAGAAGACAGAGTCAGAAATTGGAGGGTTGTTTGGATGAGTGACGACCTCGGCGTCCTCGACCGATATCTCACGGTTTGGATCGGCTTGGCGATGGTACTCGGTGTTGCACTCGGTCACTCCGTACCCGGAATTGCAGACATGCTGAACGCCGTTACGTGGCATGGAACGAGCCTTCCGATCGCTGTCAGATTGTTTGTCATGATTTTCCCAATTATGGCCGAAATCGATTACGAACGAATTCCACGCGTCACGCGGACCGCGCGGCGAGAAATCGGGCTGACGCTCACGTTCAACTGGCTCATCGCCCCGTTCGTCATGTACGGGCTCGCTGTCCTCTTCTTGAGCGACTATCCCGAGTTCGTGACGGGGCTCATCATCGTCGGTATCGCCCCCTGTATCGCGATGGTACTCGTCTGGAACGAACTCGCGAGTGGGAATCAAGAGATGTGTGCGGTTTGTGTCGGCGTCAACAGCCTTCTCCAAATCGTGCTGTTCGTTCCCTACGCGTTACTCTTTCTCACTGTGCTCCGCGACACGACAGTGAGCGTCGATATCGGTCTCATCGCACAGATGGTCGGTGTCTTCCTCGGATTGCCGTTGCTCCTTGGCTTCCTCACGCAAAAAATTGCGTTCCGAACCATCGGTGAACGTGCCTACTACGAGCGAGTCATCCCGCGCATCAGTCCCTTTGGTCTTCTTGGATTGTTGTTTACCGTCGTGGTCATGTTCGCGCTGAAAGGCGAGTACATCGTCAGCCATCCCGAACAGATCGTCCTGATCGCAACGCCACTGTTCATTTTCTTCGCCGCAATGTGGGGACTTGCATACGGCGCAAGTGCCCTGCTCGGCTTTAGCTACACCGAGGGAATCAGCGTAGCGTTCACTGCTGCGTCCAATAATTTCGAACTCGCAATTGCCGTCGCAGTCGCCGTCTTCGGCGTCGGAAGCAATGTCGCACTCGCGATTGTCGTCGGGCCGCTGATCGAAGTGCCCGTTATGCTCGCGCTTGTTCGGGTGGCATTGGCGACGAAGGAGAACCTCTTTTCCGGAACCACAGGAACCAGCGATGTTAGCTACTCGGACTGAAAGAGAAGACAACTGTTCCATCGGACTCTATGCATTGAGAACATCGGTCTCAACTTCTGGTTGGTGCGAAAAGATGCACAACCTCAGAGGATGAAAGTGATGCGCGCCTTGGGTACAGTTCATGTCTATTGAAAAATAGATAACAATCAGATGACGATACATCCTGGAGAGAATGGGGCTCAGTACGACCAGCGACCGCCGAGTTTGAGTTCCTTTTCGTACCCGGCGTCGATCAGATCGCGTGTATCTTCGCGGGAACGACTCGGAACGTCACAGTCGCTCTCGGAGAGTTCGCAAACGGCGTTTGCGATGGTGACTGCGTGTTCGCGAAGGTCGCGGATATCGATCTTGTCGAGCGTGTCAGCGTGCGTGTGTCCCCACCCGCGACCGCTCTTGTCGGGATTCGTCGAGGAGACCATCACGCCGGGAACCCCCTCTTGAACGAACGCCCACTGGTCACCGTGGGGCGAGACGGTGTTGCTGGAGACGAGCGGAACCGACGCTTCGTCCGTTACCGTCTCGAACGCGTCGAGGACTTCGTCGAACTCGTTCGCGTTTACCGAGAGGGTCCGGTCTCGACCCGCACCGTCGATGTTGACGACGCATTTCACGGCGTCGAGGTCGTACGAGTTCATCGCGTGGTACGCGCCCTGTAGTCCGATCTCCTCCGACCCAAACACGAGCACGCGAACGCGCGTTTCGAGTTCATCCTCGATTCGAGTGAGCAGGCGACCGACCTCGGTCGCGAGCACGCTTCCTGCACCGTTATCGTTCGCACCCTCGGCGATATCGTGCGTGTCCACGTGCGCCGTTAGGAGGACCGTTTCATCGGTATCGGGTCCGAGGTCGCCGACGACGTTGACCGACGTCGAAGGTTCGTTCCGGCAGTCGACATCGACCGTTACCGAGAGGTCACCGCCCTCGGCGTGACGGGCGAGGCGCGCTCCGAGTTCCTTCGAAACGCCGACCGCCGGAATCGGACCGGGGCGGTTGTCGTACCCGACCTCACCGGTCGGTGGAAGACAGCCGCCGATGTGATTCCGAAAGATGAAGCCCACTGCACCGGCGTTGGCAGCGCTGACGTACTTCTCCATCCGGTGAATCCAGCGCCCGAAATCGTCCGGCGTCTCGCTGGAAGCCATGACAATCTTGCCGTCGCAGTCGGCCCGTTCGAAGTCCTCGGGTCGGCCGTAGCCCACGTCGACCAATTCGCCTTCGCCCGTTCCCGCAGGCGTCCCCGGGAGTGCGATGACTTGATAATCCTTCTCGTATCGCTGGTCGTGGCTCCCGCCGGTCTCGATAGAAGACGACCCGCGCCACCAGCCATCGATATCGAATTCGTCGAGGTGGACGTTCCGCAACCCTATTTCTTCGAAGTACCCTTCGAGTACGTTCGCACCTTCCCTCTCCCCCTTCTGTCCGGCCATCCGCGTTTCGAGGTCGACGAGGTCTTCGAGAACCCGCCACGAGAAATCGCAGCGATAGGCGTCACCAACGACGGCGTCTGGGAGTCGAGTCATGCATTCAGTCGTGCGGTGATACCGCAAAAACGTATGTGTCTCGGAAAATTGCGTTGCAGACGACTCATCACTACTCGATGTGGTTCGACGAGGAGTGCGGATTTTCGTGCTCTCGAAATCGCACCGTCGAGAACGACGAGAGAACGGGGTTATTCGACTTCGATGTGGTGCCACTGACTCGTTTCGTGTGTCGTCAGAGCGGACTTTGCGGCCTCGCGAACGCGGCTCACGCGCTCGTCGGTCGGTGGGTGGCTCGCGAACGCTCGTTCCAGCGGAGTTCGGTCCGCCCGCCGGTCGCGAGTCGGAAACAACCACGAGAACAGCCCGCTGGGCTCGTTTGCGCGTTGAATCTTTTCGAGCGCTCGGGCAAGCGCCAGTGGTTCATCGAGGACCGACACGGCCCGCCGGTCGGCCGCGTACTCCCGGCGGCGAGAGTAGGCTTGGAGGACGAGCGTCGGAGCGATGAACAGACCAACCACGACTCTACCCAACCCACGCCGCACGCCGCTCCCAACGCTGGTGGGACCCCGCACCGGTCGACCAGCGATGAGCGAAAGTCCCCAGCAACCGAGTGAGACGACGACCATGACCGGGAGAACGACCACGAGTACGAGGGTAGCAACCATCCGGAGGAGAATCATGGCCAGCGTCTGTAGGAGACCATCGTAGCCCTCTAAATGGGCGAGTTCGTGAGCGAGAACTCCCTCGAGTTCTGCGGGAGCCAGCAGACGGACGAGCGAGTAGTCGATAACGAGTGTCCCGCTCCCGAGCGCGAACGCATTGGGCTGACCGAGGCGTGCGATGAAGACGTCCGGTCGTTCGATACCCATCCGGCGAGTCAATCGGTCAACACTCGCTTGAATTCCCGGCGAACGGATTTCCGAGAGCGGGGTCACATCGAGGCGTTCGAGGAGGCGTTTAGTGCTCATCCGATAGCTCACGTAGCCGAAAACCAGCGCACTCACCCCCGCAAAGAGAAGCATCGCCGGAAGGTCAGCAGTAGCGAGGAGCGTACGAATCACCCGAGAACCGACGAGGACGACGACACCAGCGAGAACGAGCAACCACGCTCCAACCAGAATCGTGAGTCCGCGCGGCCGACGAGATGACGCTGCCATAAGCTTTCGTACGGGCCACACACGCAAACGGGTGTCGCCATCTATCCAGTCGTAAACGACCACAGGTCGGGTGACCCGTGGCTTTTCTTGTTCCCTCAGCCTATGCCGATAGCACTCCACGCGAAGCGATGTCGCGGGATGAGGTTGGGCGGTTTACAGAGCGCCCCGACCCAGACAGGCTCACCTTCCGAACAAATGGTTGGGTTTTGCGAGTCCGGTAATTAACCGATTCAACGTCTACGCCAGCGTGTTTTGCCCACGCTCGCCACGCCACATTCACGCTCGCGTTCCGGTCAGCATGGTCTTGCTGAACCGCACACGAATCATTCGTACACCGGAACCGTCGCCCCTGACGGTATCCACGATGCCCACAGCAAGAACACGATTTCGAGTTGTACGGTGACTCAACCGTCTCACAGGAAATCTGGTTCCACGTTGCTTTGTATCGAACCTGTTGTTCGAACTTGTGGAACGGAAGTTTGTGCAGACGCCGGTTCATGTACGTGCCGTACTTGATGGCGTCTCGAATCCCGCTCAAGTCCTCGAACACGATACCCGGGTTCGAGAACTGTTGGGCGAACTCCACTACGACTCGGGAGAGTCTATGAAGAATCCACTCTGTGTAGCGTTCTTCTTTCTCTCCGAGTTGATGGTGGATTGAGCGTTGGCCGTGTTCTTGACAACGTTTCGTGATGGTGTGGTAGCGTTGGCGTTCGGCTTTCACAGAGCCGTAATCCAGCACGAGTGTTCCAAGCGTGTCCATCGTCTCACGGTTAAGAGCGATGAGAGCGACGTTGCGCTCGTTAATATCGACGCCGACGAGTGTGTCAGCGTCTTCGGGTTCAGGTACTTCGATTTCTGTTTTGACCGTGACGTGTAGGTAATACACGCCATCTCGGTACAGAAGTTCGGCCTGCCCCAACGACCACTCATCCTCAGTCAAAGCCGACTCGATGAGACCGAGGTCTTCTGGTCGTCCACGAAGGTGTCTTCTCACCTTCTTGTACGGCTTCGGACTCACACGGAACGCTACGCGGTCATCCTCGTCGTTGTAGGTAAGTCGGTAACCCTCGGTGTGCGCCATGACGAGCGGGTACGCTCCTTTCTTGTCCGTGGATGGTGGTGACGGTTTGCTGACGTTGGTGTCGTCTTGGTTGTGCCACCAGTTGAGGAGTTCCTTGTAGGAGTCCCACGCTTGCAGGGCTTTCCCGACGACCGCACACTTGTTGTTCCGAAGGAAGTCGTCGCGGTCAACTTCGTTCTGAATTTCGGTGCGGTTGTAGCCGTCTTGTTTGAGTCGGAGTGTGTCGTTGGCGATGTCTCGTGCGGTGAATCGGGCATCTTTGAGCCACGACCGCTCACTCGACTCTGTATAGAGTCGGGTGCGTGCGGTCTTCGTGACTTCTTCGATACCCATACCTTGACTATCGAATCAAGTGATAATAAGAGTAGGGATTAGGATGGGAGAGTACAGAAGTCATGCACATTCGATTAGTTTGTGTATGTATCATTTCGTGTGGTGTCCGAAGTACCGTCACCGGATGTTGGAATTAGTTCGGAACGAAATTGTGGAGTTGTACCACGGAACTGCTGACCGGTTCGGTGACGATATTGTGTCGATGGAGATTGCCACCGACAACGTTCACTTGTTCGTGGAGGCAGATCCAAAGTGGAGTCCTGCCGAGATTGCCAAGCAATTCAAGGGCTACTCGGGCCGAACGATTCTGAAACGCCATCCAGAAATCAAACAGCGGTACTTCTGGGGAAGTGGGTTGTGGAAAGACGGATACTACGTCGGGACAACTGGTACAGTTTCCGAAGATGTGGTTCGTCGGTACATCGAGGAGACTGAACATTAGGCTAGCGTACGCGATTCACCCACGGGTTAGGTGACCCGTGGAACTCTCGCTGTTTCCTTTAGAAATCGAGAAGATAGAGCTACTCTACGCCACGACAACAACTCGACGGTGTCTGTCCTAGACGAACCGAGTGTGTCCGGTCGCCGTCACCCGACGTTTTCGGGTGTCACACGTGTGTACCACCACGCCCAGAGCATGAGGACAACCTGAAACGGGAGGCGCGCCCAGAGCGCGACCCGAGCGATACCGTCAGCCCAGTCCGGAACCGCTTCGGGAATCATGCCGCTCCTCGCCATGTGGACGTTCGCCGGGAAAACGGCGAGTAACAGCGCGATGAGACCCCACGCGGACGGGCGGCGCGTTCGGCGAATTACCACGCCGATTCCGAGAACGACCTCCGCGATTCCTGAGAGATAGACGAGGAGGACCGGACGCGGGAACTGCGGCGGAACGATTCGAGCGTAAACCTTCGGTGCGACGAAATGCATCACGCCCGCGAGGACGTAGAGAAAACCCATCACGTAGAGGAGTGGTCGTTTGAGTCGGGCAAAGGTACCGTCGGTATTGTTGCTCATGCCATTAATAAGAAACGAGGAATAAAAACAGTGTTCCATCCGTTTGACATCCTCCCGCGCCTAAAGACTCCGGAATCCCCGCGCTTGAGCGCAGGGGAGGAGGTCTATCAGTTCGACACCGATATCCTTGATCAAAAGGTCCGCGTATCCGTGTTTGATTAGTATGTGATACGCAGCCTCTCTGATCCGCTGTTCGGTTTCTCGATGGCTGCTCATCGTATTATCGTTATCTTGGATGTAGGACTTGAACACGACTCCAATATTGCTCATCGTGGGGTCGAAATAAAAGAACTTCCTTCTCACCCGAAAGTCGAGAGAAATAGCGACACTATCTCAGTTCGAGCGGTGAGCGGTACCGGCAGACCAGGTCAGTTCGCGACGAATAGAGACGACACGAAAAACGGTGAGATACAAGGTAGGCCGAGATGCGAGGACAACACAGAGACTCAGCATGCGTCATGATGACTAGCCAGAATGATTTAGTCTCTCGGTACGGTATTTTTTCTTGAAACGACGGGGGTATCGCCACTAGCAGAATTCGTCGTTATTGTGCCGTTATCTCGGTCGAGTGAACGAACGACGCGGATTGATCGTAAACATGGAACTTGGGATAATTGGACTCGGTTCGATCGGAGGGAACTTGGCGAAACAAGCGACCGAAAAGGACATCGATGTCGTCGGCTGTGATACGACCGACCGTCCCGAACTGACGGACAAGGGCGTAACGGTGCTCGACAGCGGTGATTACGAGGGGTTGGCCGAGCGACTCGATCCGCCGCGGACCATCTACCTGTCGCTTCCCGCGGGGGACCTCATCGACGAGCAACTGGACAGCCTCACGGACCACTTGGACGAAGGGGACGTGGTCATGGACGGCGGGAACTCCTTCTGGCGGGATTCGATGCGCCGCGAGGAACGAGTGTGGGAGGACGGTATCTACTACCTCGATACCGGCACCAGCGGCGGCCCGCCCGGCGCACGTCACGGCGCGTGTTTCATGGTTGGCGGCAGGGAGGAGGGCTTCGAAATCGCCGAACCGATACTCGACGAACTCTCCGTCGAGGGCGGACTCCTGCACGTCGGCCCGCCGGGAAGCGGACACTTCGTGAAGC
The DNA here is from genome assembly GCF_056892285.1 of Haladaptatus sp. HS23. NCBI lineage: Archaea > Methanobacteriati > Methanobacteriota > Halobacteria > Halobacteriales > Haladaptataceae > Haladaptatus > Haladaptatus sp. HS23. The sequence continues at coordinate 86,810 of NZ_JBXGLH010000003.1, forward strand.
TCGTTCACAACGGCGTCGAGTTCGGAATGCTCCAGTCCATCGCCGAGGGCGTCGAACTGCTCGAAGCGGGGGATTTCGACGTCGATTTGGAGGACGTCTTCACGAACTGGTCCAACGGGTCGGTCATCCAGAGTTGGCTGGTCGAACTGATGCGCGACCAACTCGGAGAGGACAACTACGAGGACGTGCCGAACTACGTCGAGGACACGGGCGAGGTCAACTGGTTGGTTCAGGAGGCGTTCAAAGGAGAAACGCCGATTCCCGTCATCAGCCAGTCGGTCATCGAGTTGTTCAAATCGCGGGGGAATCAGCAGCACGCCTACAAGGCCATCGCGGCCATGCGGCACGGCTTCGGGACGCACCCGTTCGGGGAGTCGGAAGACATCCTCGACGAGCGCGTCACCGGGCGCGTGGACAACGTCTCACGCGACCATCTTGCGGAGGACAGAGAGGAGATGGACACGGTCCGGCCGAAAGACCGCTTCGAGGACGAGTGAGAATCCATGGCGAAACAGTTCAGCTACCACCAGCAAGGACAGGACATCAGCGTGTGGGCGGAGACGGAAGACGAAACCGTCGAGGAAGCCAAGGACGAACTCGCGGAGCGCGATTTGGACCTCGGTGAGGACGAAATCCGCGAGAACATCCGCGTCATTCCGTCGCCGCGGCGAATCAAGAGTTCGGCCGAGGACGTTCTGATGGACATGCGCCGTCGCGGCGGGATGCAGGCCGCGGAAGTCGTCGAAGACGGGATGGACGTCGGACTCGGAACGGGAAGTACGACGGCGTGGGCAATCGCCAAAATCGGCTGGAAGATAGACGAGGGGACGTTACAGAACGTCCGTGGAGTCGCAACGTCGCTTCAGTCACACGAACTCGCGAAGGAGGCCGGAATCCCGCTTATCGACGTGGACGAAGTGACGGAACTGGACGTCGCCATCGACGGTGCAGACCAGTGGGACCCCGAGAACCCGCACGTCGTCAAGGGGGGCGGTGCATCCCACGCCCGCGAGAAACTCATCGACTCGATGGCCGAGAAACTGGTCATCGCAACGGACGAAAACAAGACGTCGACGCCGTTGTCGTATCCCGTCCCGCTCTCGATACTGCCCGAATCGCGGACCGTGGTGAAGGAGTGGATTCGGGACCAAGACGGCGACCCGTCGCTTCGCTACGCGGAGAAGAAGGACGGGCCGCTGTTCACCGCGAACGGGAATCTCGTCGTCGACTGCGATTTCGGCGACATCGAAGACCCGGAAGCGCGCGCAGAACGACTGGCACGGATTCCCGGCGCACAGGAACACGGGTTGTTCGTGAACATGGTCGACGAGGTCGTCTACGGAACCGACGACGACGTGGGTACGACGCGATTCTGACCCACTCCACCCTGAATCGCCGCTTCGCGATGGACTCGAACGACCAGACACGACCTGTGCGTCGTTCTGCGACCCATATACGACCGGGCGAGTGACACAACGTGTCGGTAGTGGTGTGCTGTCCGTTCGGTCGTCCGAATATATTTGTCAGCGTTCCGTTATCGGGACATATAGTCAACAAAATGTTATTTTTGCGATCGCCCGTCTATTCACTACCGGAAAGGTCTGTATCCGGTCATCGGAGCGACAACGGCCGTTTTCAGCTGGTATTCGATAGAAAAGGCTGCGTTCCGAACGAGTATTTTGACGGGGACGGACGGATCGTAATCGGGGTTTATGGGGCCATTCGAACCTTTTCTACGAGCTTTCGTCCGCAACAACGACGGGAATGTCGAATCGACAACGATAATATATACTAGAATTACTGTACGATGAGAGGAGTTGCTTTTCAGGCTCGTGAGTCATTCGTGACGCTCAGGCGAATCCGATCCGCGATTTCGTCCCGCGACACCCTGCGACCGTTCTCCCTCCATACCCGGGTGAGAACGAGGTCCAGCAGATTCAATCGTTCCAACAGTCGTCGAGCCTCATCGCGTTCGATGTTCAGTTCCTGTTTCACCTCGTGGACCGTTATCGAAGACTCGACCGCGTCTGCCAACTGGTCGATCGTCACCTCGTTCGGGAGTCCGATGCCGTCGGCGATCAGCTGTTGACTTTTGATACCGTCCACGGGATCATCGGGTTCGGAATCCGTCTCGTCCGATCGCCTTTTCGGTTCCCGACCGGTGGGGGTCGTTTCGGAACCCTCCTTCGGGTTCCGGGCGGCGTCTCCCTCCAACGCCAGCGAAGTGTCGCTACCGTCCCGTTCTGGCGACTCGACGTTTTCGGTGGAACTCGATACGGTGTCGTAGGAGGTCGGTTCGTGTACGGCCGCCTCGGTCATGTAGCGACGGACGGTCTCCGCCGAGACGTCCATCTCGATCACCTCGGCCATTTCCGCGAAAGTCTCACACGTGTCGTAGATACGCTGTAGATACTCGGCGTCCTCGTACGGCGGTAAATCGTCGTTTCGTGCCGTGCTGATCGGGTCCGCGTGCTCCGATTCGTCGATAACCACGGACGGCCGTCCATCGCTCGGATTCGTTCCGTGCTCGGACATTGCAGACGTGTCGTTAGCGCTCTCGTCGAGTTGGCGTGTCGTCTCGTCCTTCTCGGCCCGAGTTCGTTTCGCCGTGTCGTCGGAGGAGAGAGTGAGGAGGGTCGTCACCAGAATCGTTCCGTCTTCGATGCGTGCATTTTCCCGCTTTTCGACGAGGATTCGATCGTCGTCGATCCGGTTCACTGTGGGAAGTACAGAAGGCGGTAGGTCGACCTGTAACCCACCGTCCTCCCGAATCGTCACACCGCTCGGTGAGGAATCATCGTCCGATTCGTCCGTCGAGGGTGCACACATCGGAACGGCGATATCGACGGAGGCGCGTAACTCCCTGTTCGATTCCGGGTCGTCGGGGCGAATCGCTTCGACGCGCCGTATCTCCGCACGCCCCGATTCGTACTGTTCGAGCACACCGGTGAACCACCCGAACGTGTTACTCATTGCCATGGCCCTGTCTGTTTTCTACCATCCTCTATGAGGGGAAATAGGTATATCATAAACTATCCACATATTTATATACCCCACCCAGAAGCGTCCGTATGACATCGATGAACACGTTTTCGATGGAGAGCGATGGACGGACACTCGTGCCAGATGACCATACTTGTAAGTATATTTTCTATCGTCAATCACTCACCGGGATGTAACCGAGGACGAGCGAGTCAAGGGACGGTTCCTGCGAAACCAGTATCGGTCATAGGACGGAGAGTATAGAATTACGGTAAGCGGATTAAATTTTGGTATGTCCTACGTATCTATATATGTAAACATTATTGTGTACCTGGGGGTATATACTCGAAGTGGACGACATGACCGGACGAATCGACGCTGGAGGACTACTATATCGGAACGTCGCGATACGGTGGATAGAGAACAAATATTACGGATATGCCAATCGTTGTTAAATCCCATATCAAACACGAACGGCTCTCACTCGTCCCCACGTTACGGAATCTCGAGGAAATCAAAATCAGGGTTATCCCGCAGGGGAACACCAACCCGGGCGCGACCGTTTTCCCGTTTCTCATCGAATACGACGACCGGAAAGAACTTGAAGAGATGCTGGACGACGACCCGACGGTCAACGAGTACGAACTCATAGACTGGACGGACAGGACCGGCATCTACTACATTGAGCACACGCCCACGACGAAACTCATCAGCACTGTAGTGACGGACGTGAACGGATTCCTCGTCGACACGGAGACGAAGGGAACCGGTTGGCAAGTCGAGTTACTCCTCCCCAGTAGAAAAGCTCTCGCCAGCGTCTGGACCTTTGCAAACGAGAACGACATCAGCCTCGACATCATCGAGATTTACAACAACAACGACGCTGGGACCGAGATGTCCTACGGACTGACCGATGAACAGAAGGTTGCGCTACAGACCGCATACGACCGGGGGTATTTCAAGGAACCGCGCGATATTTCGCTCAGCGATGTCGCCGGCGAACTGGGAGTGTCGTCGACGGCGATGAGTGGGAGATTGCGTCGTGGGATGCGGAACCTCATCGCCGCGACGATTTCGGACGGCGAGAGCGACGAGTGACTGTTGACCTCGGAACGAGACCGTGATTCGCCTCGTTCGGACTTCCCCCAATATCAGCAAACCAATAATTACGACAAGATATCACTCATAAATCACAAATATGCAGGTCGAATTACTACTCCGAGGCGGGGTCGAAAATCGTAGAACGCGACAGCGCTACGGCGGACTCAGTCGGTTCCTTCGGCATCTGCACCCCCTTTGATATCGGTCACGGTCTCGTCGCTCCTCGTAATCTCGACGTCGTCGTCCAAGTCCATGTCTTGAACGCGCTCGGCGAACTGCTCGGATTCCAGGATTTCGTACTCGTTCTGGAGTCCGAGGTAGACCGTGTAGCACATCAGGATGAGGATGAGCGCGAACGGGAAACCGGTCGCGATAGCCGCAGTCTGCAGGGCGTTGAGACCGCCACCCCACAGCAAGAGCGCCGCGACACCACCTTCGGTGACCGCCCAAAAGATGCGCTGGGCTCTGGGTACGTCGTGTTTCCCGCCGGAGGTCAAGTGGTCAACAACCAACGACCCCGAGTCGGACGACGTGACGAAGAACGTGACGACGAGTAAGGTGGCCAACCCACCGGAGATGGCACCCAACGGGAACTGTTCCAGGAGGGCGAACATTGCGACAGTCTGTCCGGCATTGTTGTAGATGGAGAGGGCTTGTCCGTTCCCTATCAGGGAGTTGAACATCGCGCTTCCGCCGAACGCCGACAGCCAGAGGGTCGAGAACAGCGACGGCAGGAACAGCACGCCAATAACGAACTCACGCACGGTTCGGCCCTTCGAGATGCGCGCGATGAACATTCCGACGAACGGCGACCACGCGATCCACCACGCCCAATAGAACACCGTCCATCCCGAAACGGTCTCGCCGCCCGCACCCTGCGTGCCGGTGAAAAACGACAGCGAGAGGAGATTACCGAAGTACGTTCCCAGGCCCTGCACCCACGTGCCGAAGATGTAGGTGGTGGGGCCCGCGATGAGCAAGAACCCCAACAGTCCGAACATCAGGTAGAGGTTTATCGTGCTCAAGCGCTTGATGCCGCTATCGAGACCGGCGGCGACCGAAGCCGTCGCGATGGCGGTGACGATGGCGATGAGCACGATTTGCGGAACTGTCCCTGTCGGAATGCTTACGAGGCCGAGCATGTCGCCGCCGACGTAGGAGAGTCCGGTGTTGATCTGTTTGACCCCTAGTCCGAGCGACGTCGAAAGGCCGAACAACGTCGCGAACACCGTCACTAAGTCGATCAGGTGTCCCGGCCATCCGTAGATTCGCTCGCCGAGCAGGGGCCAGAAGATCGACCGGAACGTCAACGGGAGCCCCCGGTTGAACGAGAAGAAGGCGAGTCCGAGGCCGACCAGTCCGTAGATGGCCCACGGGTGGAATCCCCAATGGAAGAACGTCTGTGCCATCGCGGCCGACGCCGCCTCACCGGTTTTGGGGTCGAAGCCGAAAAAACCGGGCACGTTCCCGAAGTAATACAACGGTTCCGAGACGCTATAGAACATGAGACCGATCCCCATGCCGGCGCTGAACAGCATTGCCATCCACGAGAAGTCGCTGAACTCCTTTTCGGCTTCGACGCCACCGATCCGGATCTTCCCGTACTTACCGAGCGCGAAGTAGAGGATCGTTATCATGAAGATGTTTACCGAGAGGAGGAAGAACCAACCGAAATTCCCCTCGAAGAAGCTACGGACAGCAGAATAGTAATTGGCCGCCTGATCACCGAGAATGATGGTCGCGGCGACGAACACTACGATTATCGCCAGCGCGACCGGAAACACCACCGGATGGATGTCGAATCCCCACCCTTGGATGTTCGTGTCACCGGGCTCGCGGTCGGATTCCGGGTGGAAGAGATCCACCTGAAGCCCGGTTGACATCTCGTCCGTGTTTTGTTCATCTTCCGCCATGCGGTACCACCGTTATACGTAACCGGTTTTGTCCACTGTGAATCATGAATCTTATCCTAGGTCATAGGTCGGTTCACTCGTTCGGTCTTTCGTGTCGTTCCAACGTGGTTTTCGTCCACTATATCTCGCCCTAGTAGTCGTCTAACGAAGGGTGTTAATAACCTCGCTATCGACCCGTGCTTTCTGTTGGGATGCAGTGTGTTATACTGCCTCACCCATTAGTCTGAACGGAAAATAATAAAACTTCGGCAAAATTTTCGACACCGTTCGTCGACCACGTGGTTCGCACGGGCGGAAATCGAGCGACGCGAACAGTATCGAGGATGTCGATAGGGCGACCGCTCGGTCCGAGACGGGTGTATTCGTCGCTCGCAGGTAGTGTAACCGCGATGAGACGTTGTGTTTCCCGTCCCGTGCCGTGGCCGACGGGACCGACTCACCCTACAGAAGTCAAACACAGACGATGATTCATTTGGATATCCGGAATCGTCCCAATGTATCAATTGTATATACAAGTGTGGAATAAAATGTAAGTGTCGAGGAATCATCGAAAACAGTACGTCAACGTTTTATTACCCTATCGAGATACTGATGATACAATGAACATACCGGCGACGGCAGCGGCCGCCCTGAGTGTACTCCTGTTCGGTATCGCGCTAGTGGCGATGACGAACGGGAGTCTTCGGGTGGCCGGGGTGAGCTTTTTAAGCGCGAGTATCGTGATTTACCTCAGAGAAACGATACTTACGAAGTCGTAACGAGGTCGAATTCGATTGTGACCCATCGAACGCACATAGCAACCGAGACGAAACCAACGTTACCGGGTTGTCACAGTTCATCGGCATTCATTCGTCTCGTGATTACGGGCACCGTGGCGCTGCGAACCACTTTGTCAGTTGTTCCTCCCAAGAGGTTGCCGAGTTTCCCGCGGTAGGCGGACCCCATCACGATGGCGTCGATCTCTCCCTCGTCAGCGTATTCCACTATCTGGTCGCTCACGGACCCGCTCCGAATTTCGGTCGAACATTCGACGCCGTGTTGCGCGGCGACGGCGCTGATTTCGGCCATAATCTTCTCTCCGTACTCCCCGTACTCCCGTCGAAGTCGTTCTTCGTCGTCGCGGAGCGCGGGCGCACGAGGCACTCCCGGAAGGTCGATGACGTAGAGTGCGTGGACGGACGACCCGAGCGCGGCCGCGAGTTCGATTCCGTGTTTGGCACCGTTCTTCGCTTCGTCGCTCCCATCGTAGGGAATCAGTATGGTATCATACATGACCGGTCGCACGGTCGTTGCTCCGTAACCAGTTACCAAATATGTTTCCCCGCGTGCTCGACGGGGCGGATGAACGCGGGTCGAACGACACGCGGACGACGGAGACGAACTATATCGTCTTCGTTATGTTTTCGACGGAGTAGTCGGCCGCTTCGAGGGCGTCGATTATCGATGTCGCGTGCCCCGCGCCGCTGGCCTCGACCCGAAACACGAGATATGCTTCGCCGATCTCCAAATCGTCGACGGACCGGTCGTGGCGGACGTCTCGGATGTTCGCACCCTTGTCCGCGATGATTCCGGAGATGGCTTCCATCTTCCCGGGTCGGTCGTCGATACGAACGCGGAGTCGGAGGAGCTGCTGGCGTTCCGTCAGCGCGTGAACCAACACCGTCTGTAGTCTCGTCATATCGAGATTCCCGCCACAGAGTAACGGCATCACCGTCTCGTCGGTAACGTCGAGTTCGTCGCTGAGGATCGCAGCCACCGCCGCGGCGCCTGCACCCTCGACGACCTGTTTTGCCCGCTCCAACAGGAGGAGAATCGCGCGGGCGATTTCGGTGTCCGTAACTGTCACCACTTCGTCGACGTTTCGCTGGATGATATCCAAGGTCGTTCGGGAGATTCCCCCGGTCGCGATGCCGTCGGCGATGGTGTTCACCTCGTCGAGCGTCACCGGCATCCCCTTGTCCAGACTTTCGTGGACCGTCTCGGCACCGGTTGCCTGGACACCGACCACGCGAGTCTCCGGGGAGAGATGCTTGATGGCCGTCGAAATCCCGCTGATGAGTCCACCGCCACCGATCGGAACCACGACGGTGTCGGCGTGGGGACGGTCGTGGTACATCTCGATTCCAAGCGTCCCTTGACCGGCGATGATATCGGTATCGTCGTAGGCATGGACGAACTCGGCGTCGGTTTCCTCGACCATCGACTTCGCGTGCGTCATGGTCTCTTGAAAGTCCTCGCCGACGAGTTCGACGGTCGCGCCGTACTCACGTGTCGCGTCGACCTTCGTCTGCGGAGCGTTCTCGGGCATGTAGATGGTCGAGTCAGCCCCGCACTTGGTGGCGGCGAGCGCGACCCCCTGGGCGTGGTTTCCGGCGCTCGCGGCGACGAATTCGTCCACACCACGGTCGACGTCCTGGCGTATCTTGTTGTACGCGCCCCTGGTTTTGAACGACCCAGTCCACTGGAGGTGTTCCATCTTGAGGTACACCTCCCCGCCGACGAACTCGTCCAACGACGAGCTCCGTTCGATGGGAGTCTCCTTGACCACGGAGTCGTCGTCGAGGCGTTCACGGGCACGTTCGATGTCCGCGTACTGTACAGGAAGTTCGTCGGATTCGGTCGATGTCATTGGTTGTAGTGGGTTTGGGGGGTTCCCCCTGTTGGTTATCGTGCGATACAACTTTCGGCTTATCGGAGTATTTTCTCCCGACCGGAATCGAACAGCGGTTCGTCGCGAACCGTCGCGTCGTACAGTTCACCCTCGCACCGTATCTGGACCGACGTCCCGGCCTTGGCGTCCCCGCTCGGAAGGTACGAGTAGGCGATGGATTCGCCGATGGAGTACCCGTAGTCGCCCGCCTGTACGTAGCCGATACGCTCGCCGTTCTTGAGGACCGGTCGGCCGCTCGCCACGATGTCCGTCGAGTCGTCCAGCGTGATGGGGGTGATGCTGGTGTCGATACCCTGTTCCCTCGCCGCTTTCAACGCTTCCTTCCCGACGAAGTCGGTGTCCATGTCGACTGCGAACGGGAGGCCGGCCTCGAACGGGTTCGCGTCGGTGTCGATATCGGTCCCCCAGAGCCGAAATCCCTTCTCCAAGCGCATCGACTCCAAAGCGCCGCCGCCCATCGGCCGCACGTCGAGGTCCTGCCCCGCCTCCCATAGCGTCTCCCACAACCGCTGTCCGTACTCGCTCGGGGTCCACAGTTCCCAACCGAGTTCGCCGACGTAAGAAACGCGGAGCGCGATGACGGGCACCTCACCGACGTAAATCTGCTTCGAGCCGAAATAGGGAAAGTCGCCGCTGGTGACGTCCGCATCGGTACATCGTTGGAGCAGGAGCCGTGATTTCGGACCCCACAGCCCGATGGTGGATTTCGCACCCTCCTCGATGGTGACCGAGACGGTCTCCGGGGAGCGGTCTTTCAGCCAGTTGCCGTGGATGTTCGGCGAGTTCCCGCCGCCGGTCGTGACCATGTACCGGTTCTCGTCGAGGCGGACGACGGTGACGTCCGCGAGGATACCACCGCCCTCGTTCAAGAGGAGCGAGTAGCGGACTCGATTTACGTCGATGTCCACGTCGTTGCTACAGACCCGCTGGAGGAATTCACCGCTGCCCTCGCCCTCGACCATGATCGAACTGAACGTGGTCATGTCGAACATCGACACGTTCTCCCGCGTGTGGAGATGTTCGGCACCCTCTATCTTCGAGCGGTTTATCGACTGCCAGCCGTCCTGCTCGGGGATTCGTTCCTCGTACCGCTCCACCAGGTCCGCGTTGTATTCGTACCACTGCGGCGTTTCCCAGCCGCCGGACTGGTAGAATTCCGCGCCGAGTTCCTCCTGCTGGTGGTGAAACGGACTGGTGCGGAGTCCCCGGTGGTCGTCCGGTTGCCACCGCGGTTCGACGATGCTGTAGACCTGTTCGTACTGCGTCGCTCCGCGGTCCACGAAATAGTCCTTCTCGCCGACGTGGGGTGCGAACCGTTGGACGTGAATGCCGCCGGTGTCGACCGGTCCCGACGGAAGCCGCGGAACGCCGTTTTCCATCCACTCGGCGAGGATGTGACCGTATCCGGCGGAATGTGTCCACCAGATGGCGAGAGCGGTCCAGAGTCCGTCGACTTGAGCCGTCTCGCCGACGGCGGGCATCCCGTCGGGCGTGAAGACGAAGATTCCGTTTTCCGTGACGTCGTACTCCTTGCCCTCGACTGCCGGAAGGAGCTCCTCAAACGCTTGCTTTGCGGATTTGTCGCGGTTGGGATGGGTTGGTCGCTCCCAGTGCGTCTCGGAAAAGCCCCTGACCGACGCCTGTCGGTCCTCGCTGTTCTTCCCCATTGCCTCGGGGTCGACGGACAGCGCTTCGTGGTTGTACGACCCCATGCCGATGGCGTCGCCGTGGGTCCGGAAATAGAGGGAGTGGTCCTGATCCCTGCCGACCGGGCGATGGGGTCGCTCGCTCATGTACTCCTGAATGTCGCGGTTACCCGGCACCGTCAGGTCGGCGGTGTTGTCGCCGACGGAGGTTCCGGCCTCGACCAGTTCGTCCATCGGTTCGGTGACGACGTACTGGTGTTCGACGGGGGCGATCGGAAGGTCGATTCCCGCCAATCGTCCGGTCTGATACCCCCAGTTGTTCGTCGCGACGACACAGCGGTCGCATTCGATTTGACCTTGATCGGTGACAACCGCGCGTATCTCGCCACCGCTCACGTCTAAGTCCGTCACCTCGGTGTTTCCGAAGAAGTTCGCCGGCGTGTTCTCGATATACCATTGGAGGGCCGCGATGCCGTCGACACGTCCGTCGGTCGGCGAGTAGTAGCCGCCGAGGATTTCGTCCTCGTTCACCAGCGGGAGGCGTTCGGTCACTTCCTCGGGCGAGAGCAACTGCGGGTCCGGCAACCCGTAGGACGTCGCCCACTCGACGCGGCGACGGAGGAAATCCATGCGCTCTTCGCTTCGGGCCAACTCGATTCCACCCACTTCGTCGTACACCCCCATGTCGGAGAAGAGGCGACTCGTGTAGTGAGCCGCCTTCGTCTGAATCTTCGACGGCGAGGTCTGAAACATGATGCCGGGTGCGTGGACCGACGACCCGCCGGTAACCGGTAACGGGCCTTGGTCGACGACGACGACGTCGTCGGCCCCGAGGTCCGTCAAGTGATACGCGACGCTACACCCGACGGCCCCGGCCCCGATGACGACGGTGCTCGCTCGTGACGGGAGATTCATCGTACTCATATCTCACGTTGGAATGTATCTGTCACAATCATAAATACACCGGTGAGTCGGGGAGGGTCCGTGAATTCCGGCGTCTCACGGCCGTTACTCCGACCTGATAGACAGGTTGGAAAATAGACAAACCAAGCCGAGGGATGGAACACGACGTAATCCGAACCACATCGTGACAGATAGGAGATGCGATTCGATTTCCTGCTCCACCGCCGGGAGCGGCAGTCAGGAGACGAGCGGTTCCTCGCGGACGGTCGCGGCGTACCGGTCGCCCTCGTAGAGAATCTCCACTTCCGTACCGGGTTCGGCGTACTCGGGCGGCAGATACGTGTAGACAACACAGGCACCGGTGGAGTACCCGTACTCGGCGCTGTGAACGTAGCCGATTGGCGTCTCGCCGTCGAGAACCGGTCGGTTGGTTAGTATCGCCGCGTCCTCGTCGTCCAAGGTCAGGCAGGCGACTTCGTGGTCGATGTTGTCGCCTTCGGCCGCCGCCTTGACTGCCGTCTTACCGATGAAGTCGGTGTCCAGGTCGACCGCCCAACCGAGACCCGCCTCGTACGGGTTGTGCTCGGTGTGCAGGTCCCTCCCCCACAGCCGGAACCCCTTTTCGATGCGCAGGGCGTTCAGCGCGCCGTTTCCGTACGGTCGGATGTCGTACTCCTCGCCGGCCTCCAGAACGTGATTCCAGAGCGTCTCGCCGTATTCGGAGGGCGTGTACAGTTCCCATCCGAGTTCGCCGGCGTAGGAGACCCGGAGAGCGGTTACGGGGACGTTCTTCACGAAGAACTGCTGGCTCGTGAAGAACGGGAACGCGTCGTCCGAGAGGTCGGTGGTGGCCACCTTCGAGAGTACCTTGCGGGCGTTCGGCCCGGTGCAGACCATCGCGGCGAGACTGGACGTGACGTCGTTGACGACGACGCTCTCGGGTGCCTGCTCGCGAACCCACGCAACGTGATTGTTACCGACTTCACGGCCGGTCGTGAGCAGGAGGTATCGATCCTCGTCTGTCCGCGTGACCGTAATGTCCGCGCGCACCCCGCCGCCCTCGTTGCACATCAGAGTGTACTTGACGTCGCCGACGTCGATGTCCATGTCGTTCGTACAGAGGCGTTGAACGAACGCTCCGGCGTCGCTTCCGATGACCTCCATCTTGTTGAACGAGGTCATGTCGTGGAGACCGACCTCGTTGCGGACGTGCAGCGCCTCCGCACCCTCGATGGGCGACCAGTACTTCGCTTCCCATCCCTCTCGGTCTGGGATTTGATCGCCGTATCGGGCCAACAGGTCGGCGTTCGATTCGAACCACTGCGGTTCTTCCCATCCCGCTTCGGCCCACAGTTCGGCGTCGTACTCCCGGTGGGTGTGGTACATCGGCGTCCGGCGGATGTCCCGCTGTTTGTCGGTCCACACCCACTTGGGATGCATGATGTTGTAGACGATGCGGTACTCCTCGCCCCCGATGTCGTGGGTGTAATCCCAACTCCCTTCGTGGGCGTCGAACCGGTTGACGTCGGCATGCGCGAGGTCGATGGGGCCGTCGGGCAGGCGCGGAACGCCGTTCTCCATCCACTCGGCAATGGCCTTGCCGGCACCGCCCGCGTGGGTAACCCAGATCGCCGCAGCGGTCCAGAGTCCGTCGTACTCCTGGACGGGACCCATCACGGGCAAGCCGTTCGGTGATTCGGCGAACATCCCGTTGTACTTGAACTCGAGGTCCTTGCCCGCCGTGGCGGGAAGGAACTCGTCGCTCGCCTGTCGGGGGGCCTTGTCCGGTCGGTCCGGGTGGGTCGCGTTGTTCATGTGGTAGTCGGTGAACTCGTGGACCGATCCCTGTTCACCGTCCGGGTCGTTACCGCCCAGTTCCTTGGGGTCCGGGACGATGGGCTCGTGGTTGTACGAGCCGATGCCGTAGGCGTCGCCGTGCGTCCGATAGTACATCGCGTTGTCCTGGTCCCGGAGGATGGGCCGGTCCGGACCGATGAGGAGTCGCTTTGCCTTCTCGCCGGAGACGTTCCGGTAGTTCTCGAACAACGGATGGTCAGTGATGTCGACGGCAGCGTCCCCCATCTCGTCGAGCGATTCGGTTATCGTGTACTGGTGCTCGACGGGAGCGACCGGCAGGTGGACGCCGAGTTTCTCGCCGAGTTGTCGAGCCCAGATGTTCGTCGCGATGACGACCTCGTCACACTCGATAGTCCCGTTCTCCGTTACGACTGCTTGCACCGAGTCGTTCTCCACTTCGACGTCCTCCGTGCGGGTGTGCGGGACGAAATCGGCACCGCGTTCCATCGCCTCCCGAGCGAGCGCATCGCAGGCGATGACGCCCGACACCTGGCCGTCGGTCGGCGAGTAGTAGCCGCCGAGAATCGCGTCCTCGTTCACCGGCGGGAGGCGTTCGGTCACCTCCTCGGGCGAGAGCAACTGCGGGTCCTCGATGCCCCAGGATTTCGCCCATTCGACGCGGCGTTCGAGATAATCCATCCGTTCTTCGCTTCGAGCCGTTTCGATGCCGCCGACCTCGTTGTAGGCCTGCTGGCCGTCCTGGCCCTCCAGCGAGGAGTAGAGCTTCCGACTGTAGTTCCCGAACTTGGTGAGGATTTTCGATTCGGTGGTCTGGAACATGATGCCGGGAGCGTGAGACGAGGCCCCGCCGGTCGTCGGCATCGGTCCTTGGTCGACGACGACCACGTCGTCCCTGCCCAGTTTCGTCAACTGGTACGCGATGTTGCAACCGACGATACCAGCACCCACGATGACGGTGTTGGCTCGGGTCGGCACGTCGTCAGTAGTGTCCATAAATTCGGTTCGAAAATGGCCGTGGTGGACAAATATAGCTATCGCCCGCGTTCGTTTCACGAAGGGAATTGACAATGTTGTTACCGTTCGAGTTTGCCGGGGTCGAAGGGTGTCGGGACGAGACACGCCTACGTAGTCATTCCCGCGGCCGTGTCGGAAGTCGGCTGGAAAGCCCACTCTCGTGTATCCTCGCCAACCCCAAACAATCACACATGTGATGTTTTATGGAGCGTAGTTCGCCACTCGTTCGACGCGCCGTCCGTCGTGAGCAACTCGATGACGGGTCGCTGCTCGCGTTTCGAATGTCCCCGGAAGAGGACATCAACGTTCGGCTTACTACTGGAGACGCCGCTACCGCTCGGCGAATTGATATCCGACGTTTCCTCTCTTACTTAAATACGTTAGCAAGTCCACCCACAGACAGAAGTGTCCGAATCACCATGTGTGGATAAGAAATGTCCTTGAGACTGCGTGACAGTGCCGAACCGGACGGCGTCGAGAACCTCCTCACCGGCGCGCGGTTCGAGCTGATGCCGTTCGAGAGCTTCGACGAGGAGATATCGTACCTTCCCGACGACGCGACCATCGCCATCACCACGTCACCGCAACTGGGAATCGAGCGGACGATCGAACGAGCCGAACAAGTAGCTGAACGCGGTTACGACGTCGTCCCCCACGTGGCGGCTCGGTACGTCACCGACCGGGACCACCTCGAAGACATCGCGCGACGGCTCACCGACGCCGGCGTCACGGACATCTTCGTTCCGGGCGGCGACCGTGAAGAGCCGGCAGGGGAGTTCGAGTCGTCCTACGACCTTCTCTCCGCGCTCGATGACACGGAGTACTCCTTCGACGAGGTCGGAATCACCGGCTATCCGGAGGGTCACGCCTTTCTCGGCGAAAAGGAGCTGAACGATTCGATGGCGAAGAAGGAACCGTACGCGACGTACATCGTCACCCAGCTCTGCTACGACCCCGAAGCGGTCATCGAATGGATCGAAGAAATCCGCGCCCGGGGCGTCGAACTCCCCGTCGAAATCGGGATTCCGGGCGTGATGAAGTACCAGAAACTGATCGGCATCTCCCAAAAGGTCGGCGTCGGCGATTCGATAGCCTTCCTCAAGAAAACGACCGGCATCCTCGGATTCGTCCGGCAACTCATCAGCTCACGGGGGAAGTTCAAGCCGGACGAACTCGTCACCGGCCTTGCACCGTACGTGAACGACGAAACCTACGACATCCGCGGCGTTCACATCTACACGTTCAACCAGACGGCCGACGCCGAATCGTGGCGTCTCGAGAGCCTTCCGAACTAACGTCGAACGCGACGGAGTCATTTTATAAGGTGTTACGGGGGCGACAGAATCATCACGGGACGAACAGAATAAAAAGCGAAAATACGGTGTTAGCAGGGCAAGGTATCCGCGTCGATCAGTCGTTGGCTTCCGCTTCCTTCTTCGCGTTCAGCTTGGCCTGTTCGCGGGCACTCGGGTTGACCGATTCTTTGAACGGCACTCTCGCCAAGGTAGCGTACACCGATTCGCCCGGTTCCTCGGCGTACTCGTCGGGGAGGTGCACCTCGAACTCGATGTCGAGGTCCTCGTCGTAGATATCGTCGTTGAGTTGCGCGTCGGTTTCCGCCTGAAGCTTTTCGGCTGGCACGAAGCCGAGTCCGATGTTCGTCTCCAGATCGGGGCTCCACCACGGTGACGTCATGTAACCGCACTCTTCGCCGGTCTCCGGGTCGGAAATCAGCCAGAAGTCCGGCGCGTAATCCCTGATCGGTTCGCCAGCCATCTTCAAACCGACCATTTTGTGGGTGAACGGGTACTCGCCGGCATCTATGCGTTCTTTCTGCTGTTCCAGCGCTTCCTTGCCGATGTAGTCCGTCTCCTTGTCGTCGGGGACCTGATAGCCCAAGTTGACCTGGAACGGGGACGTCTCGTGGTCCATGTCCTGTCCCCACGAGAGGATTCCCGCCGCGATGCGCCGGTGGTGTCCGGGTGCGATTTGCATCCCGCCGTGGTCCTTGACGGATTCGAGGACCGGGTCCCAGACGCGTTCGGCGTTCTCCATCGCGTCCTTCACGTATATCTCGAAGCCCTTTTCGCCGGAGAACCCGGTCTGACTCACCAACACCGGTGCGCCGTTGACTTCTGCCTCCATCAGGCCGTAGTAGGGAATGTCGCTGACTTCCTCGCCGATCACTTCTATCATCACGTCCTCGGACAGGGGGCCCTGAATCTGCATTGGCGCGACGTCGATCTCGTCGATTTCGACGTCGAAATCCATGCCGACGTTGACACCCTGCAACCACTGCATGAGGGTGGAATCGGAGATCGAGAACCAGAACTCGTCCTCCTCGGGACGCAGCAACACCGGGTCGTTCAGGATGCCGCCGTCCTCGTTACAGAGGATGACGTACTTGCCGCGCATCGTTTCGATTTCGGTCGCGTCCCGGGTGATGACGTGATTGGTTAACGCCTCGGCATCCGGTCCCTTCACGCGGATTTGGCGCTCGACGGCGACGTCCCAGAGAGTCACCTTGTTGACGAGTGCGTCGTATTCGGCCATCGCGCCACCATCCTCGGGGTCGACGAGGCCGCGGGGATGGTAGATTCGATTGTACACCGTACACCGCCACGCCTCCTCTTCGTTAAAGGATTTGTCGAAGAAGGGGGACTTTCGAACGCGCGTCGACACCAACATCTCGATTCCGGGGTCACCAGTCTGCCGTAGATTTCTCGGGATCGTGCGATCCGACTGATCGACACTCGGATGATTTGGATGGTCGTTATTCTGTGGCATCGTTGTAGAGTGATTCTACATATAATAATAAAAGACAGTGTTAATAGTACCTGCCATTTATATACCCTCGTATATCCGAGCGCTTCGAATCCCCCAATATCCGGTGGAGAGGTGAGATGTACTGACTACGAATCGTACGTCGCCGACACCGTCCGAAGGGCCGCTGCGTTTTCCTCCACGTCGTGGACCCGGACCACGTCGGCACCGCGCTCGGCGGCCATAGTCGTCACCGCGAGGGTTGGTGGAAGTCGGTCCTCGCTGCGGGAGCCGATGTGTTCGAACATGGATTTTCGAGAGTGGCCGACCATCACGGGACAGCCGAGGGCGCGAAACTCGGGGAGACGGTCGACCAATTCGAACGATTCGGCCGCATTCTTGCCGAATCCACAGCCCGGATCGACGATTATCCGTTCTTGGTCGATACCCGCCCGTTCGGCGAGGAGGATACGTTCGGCGAGGTCGTCCATCACGTCCTCGACCACGTCGTCGTAACTCCTCGTATGGTCGGGGTCAACAGGGGTATCGAGGCTGTGCATCAGGACGAGCGACGCGTCGTGGTCGGCGACGACGAAACGCATCTCCGGATCGGCGAGGCCGGAGACGTCGTTGACGATGTCGGCCCCGGCATCGAGGGCGGCCTCCGCGACGGCCGCCTTCCGGGTGTCGACCGAGACGGGAACGTCGAGCGACGAGAGCGACTCGATGACGGGGACGACCCTGTCGATCTCCTCGTCGACCGAAACCGGAGCAGCGCCCGGCCGCGTACTCTCACCGCCGACGTCCACGATATCAGCGCCGGCGGCGACCAACCGTTCGGCGTGTTCGATGGCGAGGTCGGCCCGTTCGTAGTCGCCGCCGTCGTGGAAACTGTCCGGCGTGACGTTCACGATACCCATCACGGCCGTGCTCTCGCCGCCGAACGGGGCGTCCCGTTTCGGGCCGTCCAGTGCCTCCTCGACCTGTCGTGCGAGATGTCCCAGCCCGAGACCCTCGGTCGCGACGATATCCGTAAATTCCCGAAGCTGTGGGGCCGTCCCGGCGAGCATCGTCGCGACGAGCTTTTCGGGTGCACCCGCCTCGGAACGAACGCATTTGCCGCCGACGGCCTCCATGGAACGCTCGACGCGTGCGGCCTGGTCCAGTCGCAGTTGGGTCGTTAAAGTCCGGTAATCGACGTCGCTGACCGGTGTCTCGGGAAATGCGTCCTCGGAGAACTCGGCGGAGTTCGCCAGCCGTCCGCCGTGTTTGGGGACGACCAACCGCGTCCACCGGTCCCGCGCCTCCGCGACGGCGTACAGCGAACCGGTGACGAGCACGCAGTCCGTTTCGTCCGCTTCGGCGAGCGCCCGCTCTGTCGCTTCCGCGACGGACTCCACCGTGCGAACGGAATCGGCATGCCCATCGAAGACGTCCGCCAGCGCGGCGACGTCCTCGGCACGACCCACGTCGGGGCGAGTAACGAACGCAGCGTCGACCGACGGGAGTTCCGAAACCATTCGTTCGTGGTCCTTGTCCGACATCGCCGCGAAGACGACGTGGAGGTCGTCGTAGTCGTAGCGTTCCAGTAGGTCACTCAACTTCGCGGTCGCGCCCGGATTGTGGGACCCGTCGAGCACGGTCATGGGGTCGGTGGATACGATTTCGAACCGTCCCGGCCACGTCGCCTTGCGAAGTCCGGTCGCTATCGTCGACGGGTCGACCGCGGCGACCTGTCGGGCGATAGTCGCGGCGACGCCGGCGTTCGTCGCTTGGTACCGACCAAGCAGCGAGAGGTTGGTTTCCAACGTCCAATCGGGGCCCGTGATGGAGACATCACTCTCGACGTCGGACCGCATCCCGTTCTCGACCGCGACGACGTCGGCGTCGTCGGGACCCACCGTAATCGCGTCCGTCTCCAATCGAATGGCCTCCAACGCTGCTCCGTCGGTACCCGTCACGAGCGGGGCCGTGGTCGGAGCGACCTGCGCCTTGTCGCGTGCGATTTCGGCCACCGTATCGCCGAGCAGTTCGGTGTGTTCCAAACTCACGCTCGTGACTGCACTTGCGACCGGATCGACCGCGCTGGTCGCATCGTAGCGCCCGCCGATACCGACTTCGAGAACCGCGACGTCGACGTCCTCGATGCCGAAGTGGAGGATGGCGAGCGCCGTGAGGACCTCGAAGTGAGTCGGCTCGTCGTCGTCCGCTCGAAGCCTATCGAGGCAGGGGTCGATACGTTCGACGTACTCAGCGATACGCTCCTTCGACACGTTCCGACCGTTGACTCGGATCTGTTCGCGGAAGTCGTTCAGACTGGGTGAGGTAAACAGTCCCACATCGAGGCCGGCGGTTCGGAGGACGCTTTCGAGCATACGAGCAGTGCTCCCCTTACCGTTGGAGCCGGCGATCTGTACGAAATCGACGTCGTCCTGTGGGTTCCCGAGATGAGTGAGCATTCGCGCCGTCGTCTCCGTTCCGAATTTGGGGCGTCGACGACGGAGGGACGTCAAAAAGTCGGCGGCGTCGTGATACTCCATGCCACATAACCACAGCGGCGACGTGATTAAGGTATCGACGCCGGCACGAACGGGGTCGAGAACGGTGCGAGGCGTCGATAGCCGCCGTCGGGACTGACGTCGAACCTCGTCCTACAACGTTCGTTACGTGTTGAGCGACGGCACGCCGCCCCCACGATTTCAAACACATCCTATCCTCTCGGTTTCAGTAAGGCCAATATTCTTACCTCGATACGGCGAATACTGATGCGAGATGTCATCACCGGACGATAGTCACAGTCCGATCCCCACGGACTACGAAATCGCACAATCGACCGATATGGAGCCGATTTGGGAGTTGGTCGAGCCATGGGGCTTGGGGCTCGACGATCTCCAGTACTTCGGCGAATACACCGCGAAGGTCAAACACCACGCTATCGACCGACTGCGGGAGCAAGCAGAGGACAAAGAAGGAAACCTCGTACTCGTAACGGGGATGACGCCAACCCCGAAAGGCGAAGGGAAGACCGTCACGACGGTCGGCCTTGGTCAGACGCTCAATCACATCGGCGAGGAGGCGATGATCGCCATTCGCGAACCGTCGCTCGGGCCGGTGTTCGGTGTCAAGGGTGGCGCAGCGGGCGGCGGTCGTTCGCAAGTCCTCCCGATGGAGGACATCAACCTTCACTTCACAGGCGACCTGCACGCGCTCACGTCGGCGCACAACCTCATCGCCGCGATGCTCGATGCCAAGATTTCACAGGGCAACGGACTGGAAATCGACGTCAACGACGTCGCGTGGCCCCGCGCACTCGATATGAACGACCGAGTGCTTCGGGAGACGGTGATCGGTCTCGGTGGAAAAACGGGTGGAACGCCGCGAGAGGACGGGTTCCTCCTCACCGCGGCCTCAGAACTGATGGCCGTGCTCTGTCTGGCCAGCGACCTCGCCGACCTCAAGGAGCGTGTCGCCCGCATCGTCATCGCATACAGCGAGGACGGCGACCCGATCACGGTCGACGACATCGACGCGACCGGTGCCGTCACGATGCTCCTTCAGGACGCGATCAAGCCAAACATCGTCCAAACCATCGAGGGAACCCCGGCATTCGTCCACGGCGGGCCGTTCGCGAACATCGCCCACGGAACGAACTC
The DNA here is from genome assembly GCF_056892285.1 of Haladaptatus sp. HS23. Lineage (NCBI taxonomy): Archaea > Methanobacteriati > Methanobacteriota > Halobacteria > Halobacteriales > Haladaptataceae > Haladaptatus > Haladaptatus sp. HS23. The sequence continues at coordinate 107,274 of NZ_JBXGLH010000003.1, forward strand.
GCTCATCGCAGACAAGGCCGCGTTCGGGATGGGCGACTACCTCGTCACCGAGGCCGGTTTCGGCTCGGACCTCGGCGCGGAGAAGTTCATGGACATCGTCTGCCGACTGGGCGACATGACGCCGAACGCGGTTGTCCTCGTCGCCTCGGTCCGCGCGCTCAAGTATCACGGGTTGGATATGTGGCCAGCCGACTTCGACGAAATCGACGCGGCCGGCGTCGACGCCGTCGAATCGGGATTCGAAAACCTCGACAAACACGTCTCGAACCTCCAGAAATACGGCGTTCCGGTCGTCGTAGCGGTCAACCGGTTCCCCGACGATTCGGACGAGGAGGTTCAGGCGGTCCTCGACCACTGCCGGGACGATCTCGGCGTCAAAGCCGCCGAGTCCACCGTCTTCGAAAACGGGAGCGAGGGCGGTGTCGACCTCGCCGAACGAGTCGTTCAGGAGGTCGAGGAGAACGACGAAGAGGACTTCGCGCCGCTGTACGACGACGAGGACTCCATCAAAGAGAAGATTCACACGGTCGCCACCGAAGTGTACGGCGCGGACGGCGTCAAGTACACCGGTGGTGCAGAGGACGACATCGACCGGATGGAGGACCTCGGCTTCGGTGAGTACCCCGTCTGCCTCTCCAAGACGTTCCACTCGCTGAGCGACGATGCGACCAAGAAGGGCGCTCCAGAAGGGTGGGAACTCGAAGTACGCGAGATCTATCCGTCGGCCGGTGCCGGTTTCCTCGTCGCACTCACGGGTGACGTATTGACGCTGCCGGGACTTCCGAGCGACCCCGCCGCCGCCGACATGGACATCGATGGCGACGGCAACATTTCGGGCCTGTTCTGAGGTCCAGTCCGTAGCCCTCCCCGACAATTTCCCTCCCACTGCCTGATACTCGATGGTTCGTTACCGAAACGTGGTCGCCTTCTGTGCAGTCGCCCTCCTATGGGGGCTAAGTCTGGCCGCCGTAGAGGTGGGTCTTCGCTCCTTCCCGCCGCTGTTACTCTCGGCGTTTCGCTACTACATAGGGGGAGCGATCCTACTGAGCTACGTGGGTCTGGTGACCGAGCGATGGTACCCACGAACGCGCATGGACGTCGTCGCTATCTGTGGTGGCGGCGTGTTTTGGATCGCCATCGGAAACGGTGTCTGGTTCGTCGGACAGGGCCTCACGACCAGTGTGCTCTCCGGGTTGATGATGAGTCTGACCCCCATCGCGACCGTCGCCGTTTCTTGGACCATGCTCCCGGAGGACCGGCTGACGGTCGCTTCGATGGTCGGCCTGTTCGTCAGTTTTTTCGGTGCGATCCTCATGGTTTGGCCGTCCGATTTGGCGACCGTCACCGCCGCGCTGGTCGGAAAAGCACTGCTGTTCGTCGGCGTTCTGGGGTTGGCAATAGGGAGCGTCCTGATTCGGTGGGCATCAGCACCGCTTCCAAGCACAGCGAGAACGGCGTGGTCGGTGTTGGTCGGGGCGGTCGTTATCCACGGATTGAGCGTTCTCGCGGGTGAACAGTGGGCGTCGAACGTGACGACCACCGGAATCGCGTCAGTGCTCTATTTAGGCGTGGGCGCGACTGCTATCGGCTACGTCCTGTTTTTCCGTTTGCTCGACCGATATCCGGCAATCGAAGTCAACCTCGTCACGTACCTCGTTCCCATCGTTGCGACGGTCGCGGGGTGGACGCTGTTCGAGGAACACATTTCGTGGCGGATGCCCGTCGGGTTCCTCGTCATCGCAATCGGATTCTGTCTCATGAAGCGACGGGAACTTCGCGTCGAACTCGAGCGAATCGGGTATCGCGAGTGAACCGGGCGTCGTGGTTCACTCCGTCGTTGCAATCGCCTCGATTTCGACCGCCGCGCCCTTCGGTACCGCACCGACGCCGATGGCGCTCCGTGCTGGCGGGTCGTTCCGGAAGAACTCACTGTAGGCGTCGTTGAACTCGTCGAAGTCGTCGATGTCGTCCAAGTAGACGGTCGTTTTGAGGACGTTTTCGAGCGAGAGTCCCTCCGATTCGAGAATCGCCTCGACGTTTTCGAGACACTGCTGTGTCTGTTCGGCGACCGGTTCGTCGTCGAGCAACTCCCCGTCGGTCGTCAACGGCAACTGCCCAGCCGTGACGAGGACGTTTCCGTTGGTCGTCGCCTGACTGTACGCGCCGACCGCTGCCGGTGCATCGTCGGTACTGATGATTCGCTTCACGGTCGGGGGTTTTCCGTTCGAGCGTCTTAAAATCCGGGCCTCTAATCAGTGATACCACATCGTGACAATCCTTCCACCATTCGTGGAACGTGGAGGCGATACTCGACTTCCGCCGCCGACGGTACGCTTCGGCTATCAGACGACTGGGATAGCGAGCCTCCGCCTACTCCGCTATCGACGTGCAGAAGTTCTCCACGATTCGCTTCCCCGCGTCAGTGAGGATGCTCTCCGGATGGAACTGCACGCCGAAGTGCGGCCGGTCGACGTGCTGGACGCCCATCACGACATCCTCCTCGACGTCGTCTTCGGCGGTGTATGCCGTCCCCCTCAGTTCGGGCGGGAGGTCGTCGCCGACGGCAAGCGAGTGATACCGACCCACCTCGAACGGGTCGTCGATACCTTCGTACAGGTCGGAGCCGTCGTGGCGGATGTAGGAGGACTTGCCGTGGATTACCTCCGGGGCATGTTCGACGGTCGCTCCGTGTGCCGCACACAGCGCTTGATGACCCAGACAGACACCGAGCGCGGGATAATCCGTCTCAGCGAAGACGTCCATCGAGACGCCCGCATCGTCGGGCGTTCCCGGTCCCGGCGAGACGACGATGCCGTCCGGGTCGAGGTCGCGGATTCCCGCAACGTCGATTGCGTCGTTCCGCCAAACCGCGACGTCGTGAAATTCGCCGACGTACTGGGCGAGGTTGTACGCGAACGAGTCGTAGTTGTCGACGATGAGGATCATCAGTCACCTTCCAGGGGTTCGTTCGTCGGTTCGACGGCGAACGACCCGCGTTCGCCCAGCGATTCGTCGACGGCCGTCACGAGTGCCCGTGCCTTATCCAGCGTCTCCCGATACTCTTCCTCCGGAACGGAATCGTGGACGACACCAGCACCGACGCGCAGTCGGTACTCGCCGCCGTGCCGGACCAGCGTCCGGATGGTGATGTTCAACGTCGCTCGACCGTCGAACCCGAAGACGCCGATACTCCCGGTGTAGGGCCCACGGCGTGTCGTCTCTACCTCGTCGATGATCTCCATGGTCCGGGGTTTCGGCGCGCCGGTGATGGTACCGCCGGGGAACACCGCCGCGACGGCGTCAGCGAGGGTCGCGTCTTCGCGGAGTCGTCCTTCGACCAGCGAAACCAGGTGCATCACCTCCGAGTAACGGTCGACACGGCGGTACTCCGCGACGTCGACGGTCCCGTACTCGCTCACTTTCCCGAGGTCGTTTCGCTCGAGGTCGACGAGCATCGCGTGTTCGGCGCGCTCCTTTTCGTCCGTGCGGAGGTCCGCCGCTAGTTTCACATCCTCGTCGTGCGTGTCGCCGCGCGGTCTCGTTCCGGCGATGGGTTCGGTGAGCAGTCGGTCGCCGTCGACGTCCAGCAGCAGTTCCGGGCTGGCACTGATGAGATCGATGTTCGGAAACTCCAGCAGACCGGAGTACGGCGCGGGATTCACTCTGCGCACCGCGTCGAAGGTCCGGACGGGATGAACCGCCACGGGTGCGACCAGCCTGTGGGAGACGTTGGTCTGAAACGTGTCGCCGTCACGGACGTACCGCTTGACGGTTCGAACTCGGTCAGTGAACGCCGCTTCACCACACTCGCTCTCGAACGTCGCCGATCGATCGGTACTCGGGAGCGATGGGACGTGTCGCTCCCCGCGGAGCGCGGCGTCGGCGAGTGCCAGCGCTCTCTCCCGTCCTTCCTCGTAGGCCGCACCCGGTGCTCCGTCGACGAGCGGGCACGCGGTCACCCGAAATCGTACCTCGCCGTCGTGTGGTTCCTTCCAAGCCGCGACGCGATCGAACACCCCCAACTGGAGGTGCGGTAGGCCATCCGGGGTCGTCGTCGCCGGTACGTCCTCCAACTCCCGCGCGATGTCGTACGATAACCACCCGAACGCGCCACACGGGTACGGGACGTCACAGTTCCCCCGGACGAGGTGTTCGCGCTCGAGTAACGCATCGATCGCCTCGATGCTAGGGCTGCCGTCGTCACACGGTATCGCGTCCGCGTTCACCTGCAGGCGTTCGACCGGGTCGAGCCCGAAATACCCCCACCCCGACTGTCCGCCGGTGGTTTCGAGGTAGAATCCGTCGGCGTCGGACGACCGGGCGCGGCGATAGGCCTCGAACGGGTCGGAGACGGTGATCTGTACCTCGACCGGTACTCGGGCGTCGAGCGGTGCCGAGTCTGCGGTCTCGACGAACTGTTCCTCTTCGGTGATGACGGTTGGTTCTCGCATTTCGTACGCTGTCCTCCACGAGAGCCGGGTACTGGCCCCCGATACTACCGTTTACCACCACGCACTGATTCCCACAAAAACCTTGCGTGGGCCGTCGGTCCGACCGAATTCTGCACCGGAGCGTCGCGACGAGGTGCCGACGACGGCGCGAATATTCGTCACCACTTCAAGGGGTTAACTATTCCCCATACCCACCTATATTATTCGAACTCGATGTCGATACCCGAGCGTGCGCTAGGCAGCGGAGTCGCCTCTGGCCAGCGTATCGACGTGCCGGAAGTCCACGCGAACGATGGGCAATCGAACCCGAACGGCATCACCTACGACAGCGAGTACACGAACTATGACTACGATAATCGACGGTAACGAGATTGCGGACGGAATCAGAGCCGACGTGAAGACGTGCGCGAATCAGTTGGCCGACGAGGGGGTGACGCCCGGATTGGCGACGGTACTGATGAGCACGGACGGGGCCAGCGAGACGTACGTCTCGATGAAACAGCGGGCCTGCGAGGAGGTCGGTATCGAGGGAATCCACCACGAAATCGAGCCAGACGAACCGGCCGAAACCCTGTTCGACCGTATCGACCAACTGAACGAGGACCCCGCCGTCGACGGAATCCTGGTCCAGATGCCCGTTCCGGAGCACATCGAAAAACGGGCGGTTTTGGAACGCATCGACCCAACGAAGGACGTCGACGGCTTCCATCCGGAGAACGTCGGGCGATTGGTCGCGGGAAACGCCCGTTACAAACCCTGTACGCCCCACGGCGTACAGAAGATACTTGTGGCGTGCGACATCGATACCGAAGGCAAGGACGCCGTCATCGTCGGCCGTTCCGACATCGTCGGCAAGCCGATGGCGAACCTGCTCATCCAACGGGACGAGGGAGGTAATGCGACCACGACCGTCTGTCACTCCCGGACCGACGATCTCGCCGCCAAGACCCGCGGTGCCGATATCGTCGTCGCCGCGGCCGGCGTTCCCGAGATGATAGATGGCGACATGCTCTCGGAGGGTGTGACCGTCATCGACGTGGGAATCAGTCGCGTCACTGCCGATAACGAGAAGGGCTACGAACTCGTCGGCGACGTCGACTTCGAGAGCGCCGAGGAGAAGGCGAGCGCTATCACCCCCGTTCCGGGCGGTGTCGGGCCGCTCACGATTGCGATGCTCATGTACAACACCGTCAAGGCGGCGAGCCTGCGGTCGGGCGTCTCCATCGACCTCCCGTAGCGTCGGGCGAGCGAGCGAGCGGGAAAGCGGTCGTCAGTGCGTCTCGACGGCACCGCATTCCGGACAGGTTATCTCGACGCCATCGGTTGCATCCGCCCGCTGTGCGATGACGTCGTGACTCGCACCACACTGTTTGTGCATGTAGATTCGGTGGTTCGCGTGACTGTCCAACAGGATATCGTCGTTCTCGTTCGGAAGCACTATTCCGTGACAGTATTGACATCCTCCCCGCGCTAAAGCGCGAGGATTCCCCCGATTTGGGATATTACGGTTCGCGGTTAACGACTTGTTCTCGCGGGGCGAACCGGCCCTCGCTACAATCGAACAAGCGCACCGCTGGCTGTGCCAACCAGCCGTTATCCCTATCTCCCCCATCACAGGCGAGATTCGGGAGTACTTTCTGTCTGATGTTCTCCGCACCATTACTGTCGGCGTTCGCAACCAACCCACACTCACACACGTATAAGCCTCGCTGAACGCGTTGGCGGTCGTCCGACCGACCACACGCTGAACACGTTTTCGACGTGTTGCGCTCAGACTTCGTGACGACAATAATACCACGTTCCTCCGCTTTGTATACAAGCATCGACTTCAAGCGGTCGAACGCCCATCCATGTAGGTCAAGATTGCCGTGTGTGCCCCAATTTCGGGCGTCACCCTTTTCATCCTCGCGAATCCCGCCAAGATCTCCGACAACAATCGTTCCAACGCCTCTTTCGGCACATTCAACAACGATGTCCTTCGAGAGTGTGTGTAAGAAATGTGTCCGACGGTCGGTACGCTTTGTGTCAAGACGGCGGGCTTCGCGTGACGCCGAGTTGTCTGTCTCGGCGCGTTTCTTGGCGAAGTAGTATTCGTCTTCTTTGAGCGCACCACCCGGGTACAGTACGGATTCATCGCCATACGAGATGGTAGCGAGATTGCAGATACCGAGGTCGATGCCTGCTATGCCGTCACCGGGTGATTCTCGGTCGTCAATTGTGACTCGGCAGACGAAATGCAACCGCCAAATGCCGTGTTCGTATACTGCACGGATTTGTTGAACGTTTTCGATGGTTCTGCCGGCCGGGCCGATGGCATCGTATTCGCACAGAATGAAGTCCCCCCGACTTGCTTTGAGGTTCTTGCCTTTTGAGAGACGGACTCGGTTGTTGTGCCTGTCGTGCTTGAAGCCCGCCGTTTTGAACGTGATCGTTGACCGTGGGTGGTCGTCGTTGTGTTTGCGGTAGCCGGGCGGATTCGCGTTCGTGTCCCCGTTTCGGCGCTTGCCGTACCAACTGGTGAACGCCTCACCGAGTTCTTCAAGAACTCGTTGACTCGACTGCGAATGGAGGTCGGCGTAGCGTTCGTGGGTCTTGAGGTAGGCCATAAGCGCGTTCGCACCGGGGATGTGGCCGCAAGCATTCCAGACTCGTTGGGCCGTCCATCGGCCAACGTTCCAGAGCTTGCTAGCGGCGAATCCGAGCGAATCGAGATCGTCGCGCACCTGCGAGTAGTTGCAGATACGGGCGCGATAGGTTCGCGTAACGACCTGTTTCGCCATACGTAATCTATATCAGGGCAGATACTTAACCTCGATCCATGCGGAGTGAAAGTGAACACGACGCGAGGAATACTCGGCCTTGATTTCGGCGACGGCTGTCGAATACGGTGTCAGATTCATCCCCTCTCCAAAGGATGGGGCTTTCTCCTCGAATCTCCGTATCCCGTGAGTCACCGCGACAACCAGACGGGGCCGTCCGACTGCCGACGTATTCGAACGATGAATCGACGGAACATCCGTCGTTCCCCGAAGCTACTTTCCCATTCCCTCCCGACGGAACACACGAAATCGATGACAGACACGACACTGATGCAGGGACGACCGCTCGCAGACGATTTACGTGCACGGACGAGCGAACGACTCGACGTGCTCCGGAATCGGGGCGTCACACCGACGCTCGGAACGGTACTGATGAGCGACGACGGGGCCGACGAGGCGTTCATGGACCGAAAGCACGATTTATGCGATGCGGTCGGAATACCGACGAAACGGGTCAACGTTCCGCCAGACGCGCCAGCGGAGGAACTCTACCGAGCGGTCGAGCGGCTAGGTGCGGACGAAGACGTGACGGCGCTGTTCGTGCAGATACCCCTCCCGGAACACGTCGACGAACCCGCGGTCAGAAATCGCGTACCGCCGGCAAAGGACGTCGATTGCTTCGCGCCCGTGAACCTGGGGCGTCTCGTCGTCGGTTCCCCGCGTGTGATACCCGCCACTCCCGCCGCCGTGTTGCGACTTCTTGCCGCCTACGACGTCGGAACGAGGGGTCGAGACGTGGTCATCGTCGGTCGGAACACCGCTATCTGTAAGCCGCTCGCGAACCTGCTGCTCGCTCGCGGTTCGGATGGCGACGCGACGGTCACGGTTTGTCACACTGCGACGACGGACCTGGGGGCCAAGACCCGCGAGGCCGATATTCTGGTGACGGCCGCAGGCGCTCCACGACTGATCGACGAATCGATGGTTTCGGCGGGAGTTTCCGTTGTCGACATCAGCGTCAACCGCGTCGAGACCGACGACGAGAGGGGCTACGAACTCGTCGGCGACGTCGACTTCGAGAGCGTCAGGGAGAAAGCGAGCGCCATCACGCCCGTCCCGGGCGGCGTCGGGCCCCTGACGCTCGAACTGATTCTGCGTAACGTCGTCGACGTCACGGCGAGACAAACGTGAGATGGCCGTACTCGTCCGATCAGCGGGAACGGTACCGCGATTCCACAACCGACACATGATTTGTCATTTTGTGGTCGGGAACATCGGCCGTGGAAAAGAACCACAACGCATTGACGTTCCGTCATGTCTGTGTGGAGGCGGAAGGTGAACACGGCAGGGAGTCAAAATTGCCGAACCGCGTCAAGGGTCACCGGTTGGACCGATATCATTCTCCGACAGTTAGGAACCGGGTTCGACGAGTGAGCATTACAGGCGTAGTTTTGTAATCCCGTTTGACCTCGTCACCACATCGATGTGAGTTCGATGTCATCATGGACGCCACTTATATTGTCCTATTTGCACAATACAATGGTCACAATTCCAATCATCCATTTAGCACCTTCTGAAGTGGTCGACGTAAACAGCGTTGGTAACGCGCGTCTTTTCGACGGGTTCCGACGACATGATGAAATCCTCGGACCGTCTCGGCCACCCACAAACATCAAATCCCCGTCAGAACGGTATGAAGTATACAAACCGTTATACGTCTATTTTGCCGCCGAACTATAGAACACCAACTCATATACGTCATTTTTCGTCATCGAAAGCAGAGAAAACAAGGGATAATTTATTCCACCCGATATTGCCATACATCCACAATACAGTGTTTAGTTGTTGGCAGTCATACCGTTTTGACGTGGTTGTGAAGCGTCCCGATGTTCTCGATATCGATTTCGATGTGGTCGCCCGCCGCGAGCGTAAATTCGTCGGGCGGGACGAGCGACGTGCCGGTCAGTAGCACCGCTAACTCCGGCACCGAGTCGTTCCGGGTGAGATACGAAACCAGTTCCTCGCAGGTTCGAGCCATCCGTGACGTCGACGTCGAACCATCGAACATCGTCTCCCCATCGCGTTCGATGCGCATCGTCATCGTCACGTCGCGGGGGTCGCCGACGGTTTCCGGCGAGGCGATACACGGCCCGATGGCACAACAGCGGTCGAATATCTTCGCCTGCGGAAGGTAGAGCGGGTTTTGCCCCTCCAGCGACCGGCTGCTCATGTCGTTTCCGACCGTGTACCCGACGACGTTCCCGCGGGCGACGACGACTGCCAATTCGGGTTCCGGAACGTCCCACTCGGAATCGGAACGGATACCGACGGCCTCCCCCGGTCCCACCGTTCGATTAGGTGTGGCCTTGAAGAACAGTTCCGGTCTGTCGTTCTCGAACGCGCCCTGATACATCGAGGAGCGCCCGCTCTCCTCGTTGCGGGCGTCGTTGCTCGTCTCGTACGTCACGCCGGCAGCCCAAACCTCGTCGGGAACCGCCGGGCGGTCCGACTCCGACGCGAGTTCGGTGGCATCTAACAACGGTGCGTCGTCGAGGTGATTTCGACACACGTCGTCCACGTCCGTTCCGATGGCGACGGCGGCCAGCGCCAACTCGCGGAACGAGGAGATACCCGTGACGGCGGTGAGGTCGTACGCCTTCTCCTCCTCTCGGGCGAGGAGACGGGGACCATCATCCGACGAGATGCGGTGGTAGCGCATAGCAGATAGTAGAGGTTTGACTCATTAAGGTTCAATGGCAAATGGGGGAGCCAAAAGAACGGAGTGATTCACGCGCATACGTTCGGATGATGCCCGAAACCTACACCAACTACGTCGACGGAGAGTGGAGAGAATCGGAATCGGGCGAACAGTTCGAAGTCCACAATCCGGCAGATACGGAGGAAATCGTCGCGCAGTTCCCGCAATCGACCGTCGGGGACGCACGAGGTGCGGTCGAAGCGGCGGCCGCGGCACAGGAGGCGTGGGCCGACACGCCCGGACCGACTCGCGGGAAGGTGTTGCGTGCGACGGCGAAACGCATGGACGCCCGCGAGGACGAACTCACCGAAACGATGGTTCGCGAGGAGGGAAAGACCCGAGCGGAGGCGAACGCCGAGGTGAATCGCGCCATCGACATCTTCTACTACTACGCCGAACGGGCGATGGATTACGCCGGAACCCGGCGGCTACCAAGTTCCGAGGACCAGAACCTCTACACGATACGCGAACCCATCGGCGTCGCCGGACTCATCACGCCGTGGAACTACCCCATCGCCATCCCGTCGTGGAAGACCGCACCGGCGTTGGCGACCGGAAACACGGTCGTGCTCAAACCCGCGATGGACGCGCCGACGGTCTTCGCGAAAGTGGTCGAGTGCATCGACGAGGCCATCGACGAGTTCGACGTCCCGGACGGTATCTTCAACTTCGTCGCGGGAAGCGGCGAGGACGTCGGAAACGCCATCATCGAACACGAGGACGTCGATGCCGTCTCTTTCACCGGGAGTCAGTCCATCGGCGAGATGGTGTACGAACAGGCGACGGACGCCCACAAGCGAGCACAGACCGAGATGGGAAGCAAAAACCCGACCGTGGTCGCGCCGAGCGCCGACCTCGAAACGGCGGTCGAAATCGTCGGCGGCGGCGCGTTCGGCGTCACCGGACAGGCGTGTACGGCGACCGAACGCGTCATCGTCCACGATTCGATGTACGAGGACTTCGTGAACGAACTCGTGGAGTACGCCGAGAACCTCGACATCGGCCCCGGTCTGGACGACCCCGACATGGGACCGCACGTCTCGGAGAACGAACTCGACTCCACGCTCGAATACGTCGAAACGGGGAAGAAGGAAGGAGCCACGTTGGAGTACGGCGGTGAGAAACTCGACGACGGGGAACACGAAAGCGGCTACTTCATCGAACCGACGATATTCTCCGACGTCGAGTCGGACATGCAAATCATGCAGGAGGAGGTGTTCGGCCCGTTCGTCGGCGTCACGTCGTACAGCGACTTCGACGAGGCGGTCGGACTCGTCAACGACGTGGAGTTCGGCCTCTCCGCGGGCGTCGTCACGGACGACCACTCCGAAGCGAACCGCTTCGTGCAGGACGCGGACTTCGGCATCCTGAAAGTCAACGAGAAGACGACCGGCCTCGAACTGCACGTCCCGTTCGGCGGCATGAACGCCTCTTCGAGCGAGACGTATCGCGAGCAAGGAGAGGAAGGGATGGACTACTTCACCATCATCAAGACCGTCTACGACAACTACTGACGACGGTTTCGAACCGATTTTTTAGTTCGTCATTCCCTATGACTGTCGGTGAAAAAGACCGTCAGACGGTCGCTTCTAACCACCCCGTTTGCGGATGAGGAAAAGACAGTGGCGTTTCTTGCTGACCGCTGCGTCACCACGATAACCGACGTAAATCCCCGAATCCGAATCCGCTTAAATCGCTGTCCAACCGCCGTCGACGAACAGCAGTTCGCCGGTGATGTAGTCGGCGTCGTCGCTCGCGAGGAAGAGCGCGGGTCCGGCGATGTCCTCCGGATATCCCGCCCGGCCGAGCGGAACCGGTTTGATGAAGCCACCTTCGCCAGCAGCGTCCTGCGCTTCGTCGCTCCACCCTTCCGTGAACTCCGTGGCGATTTGGCCGGGCGCGACGGCGTTGACGCGGATGCCGTGTTCGGCGAGTTCGAGCGCCGTCCCCTTCGTTATCATCTCGATAGCGCCCTTGGTCGAGTCGTACTGCACCTGGTCGTGCTGGGCGACTTCCGAACTGATGGACGCGGTGTTGACGATACAGCCTTCTTCCCCTCGGTCAATCATGTCCCTGGCGGCGGCCTGCGTGCCGAAGAAGTAGCCCCGGATGTTCGTGTGATGGAGTTCGTCGAATGCCTCCTGTTCGACGTCAAGGAAGGGTTCGCTGTGTTGCATCGCGGCGTTGTTCACCATCACGTCCACGCCGCCGTACTCGCGGGCCGCCTCGACCACGGCTTCCAGTTCGCCGGGTTTGGAGACATCGGTTTGGACGAACTCCGCCGTGCCTTTGTGCTCGTCCACGATTTTCTCGTGTGTTGGCTCGCCGTCGGATTTCGGCTCCTCGCGCACGTCGGCGTTGATGACCGTCGCTCCCGCCTCACCGAATCGAAGCGCGATTGCGCGGCCGATACCCGAACTCGCACCGGTGACGATGACCGTTTCCCCGTCGTAATCGAAGTGAACGGCTCCCATGGCTAGCGAAGTAGGAGAGGGAGGGTGGTAAGTATACTCGTTGCATTCGAAAGCGAGACCCTTCGAAACGGCGACACACCGGGAGAAGTCGTCAGTGTTCCCGAATCGATTTCGGCCGGATGACCCCCGGACGGTCGATGGCGAGTCGGTCGCCGATACGGATGGTCTCGAAGACGCGGGGATACTCGTACGACGAGAGGTATTTGCGGAGCGCCTTCGGGTCCGCTTCGACCCCGCGCCACACGTCCCAGTGGACCGGCGCGAAGCGGTCGAGCGAGAGCGCATTGACCGCTTCGGCGACCTGTTTCCCGTCGTTGTACCAATCGGTGACGTAGGTTTCGCCGTCCTCGGTGTGATAGATGTTCCCGGTCGTTCCGTGAGCGAGAACGCCGAGGTCGATGTCGAACTCGTCCCCGATTTCGTGAACGCACCCCGCGGTCAAGCCACAGGGCTTCCTGCTTCGACGACGTGCTTTGCATCCACCCGTCCCGAATGACGAGTGAACGCAGGGAGCACAGTCTGCACAGGCGTTGATTCGGACCGTCCCGGCCCTACATGAAGAGATAGTTTGCTGAGTCCCCTGTCGAGGATGTTCTTTGCCGCATTCAAGTCCCGGTCTTCCGTGTGACCGCACGCCGGACACGAATGTTCCCGAACCCACAGCGGTTTTGAGGTTTCCACACCGCACTGGTTGCACTCTTTCGTCGTCCCGCGAGCATCGACACGAACAACGTTCGTACCGTACAGGTCGCCTTTGTATTCCAGCAAACCGAGGAACCGCGACCATGCCGCGTCCTGTTTGTTCTTCGCCGACTGTGACGTTTCGAGCATCGGCTTCACGTCCAAGTCTTCGACCGCCACTACGTCGTACGCTTTGACCAGCCACGTCGAAAGTTTGTGCTGAAAGTCGAGCACCTTCCATCGGATGCGTCGTTTCGCACGGGCGACGTTCTGGCGCTGTTTCTCCCAGTTGGCCGAACCGTGTTCCTTGCGGTCAAGTGAGCGTTGTTCGCGGGCGTACTGTTCGTACTCCGTTTCGAGGTCCAAACACTCTACTGAAAGACCCTCGGATGTGTGAACGTACGACTGGATGCCGAGGTCTACGCCGGTACAGTCGGAACGGTCAATGTCCGATGGTTCGGGTTTTTCGGGTGACTCGACTTCGATCACGAAACAGGCGAACCATGCGCCTGTGCGTTCTTTCTTGAGAATGGCGCGTTTGACGTCTTTGGTGTCGGGCAAGTCGCGATGTGCTCGTATCGGTATCTCACCGATTTTCGAGAGGATGAGCGTCCCAAAGTCGTGACCCGTCGTGTGATTGACGTTGAAGCCTTCTGACTGGTACGCCACTGACCGAAACTCGCCTGCACCTTGCCACTTGAGCCGCCCTGTCTTGCGACCGTTCTCGCGGTGCTTTTTGAGCACCGTCTGGTCTTTTTGGATTTGACTCACGGTCTGTTGGGCCGCGTGTGCCGACACTTCGGCGAACAACGGCCATCGTCGTTTCCACTCGGTGAGTTTCCGATGTTGATTGTAGGCGGTTGGACGGTCGTTCCGCGGTGCTCGGTAGTAGTCGCGGACAGCGTGATTTCGAATCTGTCGGTGAACCTCGATGTGACGCCATGCTTCGCTGGCCGTGTTTTCGTCTGGATAGGCACGAAAGCGAAGCGTGAGGTCCATTCCTATTCGGCCTCTTTTTCTTGCTGGTCACGGATGGCTTTTTGAAGCAATCCGCTTGGAGAGAGATGTGGTTGGTTGTCCAGCCACTCGCCGAGGTCGTCTGGAACCGTTACTGTGTACTTCCGGGACACACTTCATGTATGTGCTGGCACTGCTTAAGCGTTTCTAACACGTACTAAAGTATGGAAGTTCGACGGGGAACCACACTGTCTATACAATTACCAATCACTTCGTCTTGTGTCCGAAGTACCGGCACGCCATCCTCAATGAGATTGAGTTGTCGTTGGAACGAGGTATCCAAGAGATAGCCGAACGGTACGGATACCACATTCTCTCGCTGCATATCGTCTCGGATCATGTTCACCTGTTTCTATCGGTTCACCCCAAATACGCCCCGAGCAAGATTGTCCGAACAATCAAAAGTATCACCACACGGGAAGTGTGGAAACAACACGAGCCGGTATTGTCGAGAGTGTTCTGGGATGGAGGTTTTTGCAAACGGTCGTTCTATGTGGGGACGGCCAGGGAAATGAGCAGTCGGACTGTAGAGTGAAACATCAAACGCACGGAGCATGTCTAAATCAAGCGTACGTGATTCATCCTCAGATCAAGCCACGAGGCACTCTCGCTGTATTTTCTGTATAGGAAATGATTGTACACTTGCCGAGACAGGTCACGGTGGGTGTCGGACGGGTCGAGTTTGTATCGGTAGTTGTAGCATATCGTCTACTCGCCGGAATCGGGTTCTGACACACGAACAATTTTCACATCCGCACCGAGCCACCGACGTGGAACATAGACGGAGCGCCCTCACCGGCTAGACAAATATCCACGTCCACGAGTCCGTATCCTTTTATTTCTACTTTTTCATAAATATTTTTATTCATTGAGAGAAATGAATCGATGCACAGGCCTGCGGGACAGCAATATCACAGACAAGCAAAACGATGACGCGCGTTGCCAGATTCAGTAAGAATTTGGCTAGCAATTAGAAATCGTCGATTTCTGATGACGCTGTATCCTCGCTGCTTGCGGAGGAGGTTATTGTACTTATATTCCAAATAACGCGATTGCCACTGTTTGAGGTCGGTTCCATCAGTATCGGTCGAAAATCGTCTGTCGGGATCAGTGAACGCTGAGTTCGTCGTCCGCTTCGACCTCGTCGCTCGCCCATCGAAGGACGAAACTCACGCTCTCTTCGGACCCGGAGTCCATCAGCGAGGAGTCCGAATCGACGGCGACGCTGAACGAAACCGTCTCCGGCGGGTTCATCGTCGCGCTCTCGTTCCCGACGAGGAGCGTCACCTTCTGCGTGTTCGTCGATTCGAGCGACTCCGACGGGGAACTCTCCACCGAGTCCGTCGTGGAACCAGGTTCCCGAGACTCGTTCGTTCGGATACCCGTCTCGGAGTGACCAGTCCCATCGGAACGACCCGTTCCGTCGGAATCCAGTTTGTCCGCGAACTCGCGCAGGTACGTCGCGATTTCCGACCTGCTCTTTTCGAACTCGGCTTCCAGTTCTGCCATACCCTCGATTGCCGAAGCCTCTCATTAACAATACTGGTTGCAATAACAAGCTCGCTTTATCTAACAGCGGACGGTGGCTCACGACCGACGTTCAGCCGCGTGGCTGCACATCCTCACTCGTAGGTGCGGCCGCCGACCCGGTGGTCCTCGATGTAGTCCCAATCGTACTCGACGCCCAATCCGGGACCGTTCGGGACGGGAACGGTGCCGTCGTCGTCGATGGCGTCGAGGTCGTCCACGTAGTCGCCCTCGTACACGGGCGGCGTCGTGTTTTCGCAGTCGGGATGGACGAGTGCCATCTCGTAGTAGTTGGCGTTCCGAATCGCCGCCATACAGTGGCGTTGTGCGGGACCGGGCGAATGAATCTCCACGTCGATGCCGAAGCCCTCGGCCATGTGTGCGATTTTCATCGCGCCAGTGATACCCGCGTCGTAGACGGGGTCCGCGCGGAGGAAGTCGGTCGCCTCGTTTCGCAGGAAATCGGTGTGGCTCTCCAACCCCCGGACGTGTTCGGTCTGCAACAGCGGCGTGTCTATCTGCTGGCGGAGTTTTCGGTAGGCGTACTGCGAGATGCCGCCGTCGCGGTACGGGTCTTCGTACCAGTAGAACTCCTCCTCGTCGCACGCGCGACCGACTTGCAAGGCGTCACCGAACGTCTCGTACTCGCACGCGGGGTCCAACATCAGGTCCATGTCGTCGCCGACGCGCTCGCCGACCGCGTGGACCGTTGCGATTTCGCGGTCGATGTCCCGACGCTCGTCGCTCCCGCCCCAGCCGTGAATTTTGAAGCCGGGAAACCCGCGTTCGAGACATGCCTCGGCGAAATCGGCGTAGGCACCGGGCGAGTCCAGACCGCCGTTGTCGTCGGCATGGTACGTCGATGCGTAGGTCGGGAGGCGCGTTCGGTACGACCCGAGCAGTTCGTGAATCGGCGCGTCGTAGCGTTTGCCCGCGAGGTCCCACAGCGCGATATCCACGGGTCCGATTCCCATTCGGTCGTACTTCCTGAGGCCGCGTTTCATCTCGGACCACAGTCGTTCGCGGCGGAGCGGGTCCGCACCGACGAGGTGGTCAGCGATTTCGTTGATTTGGGCGAACGCGGGCGAGTTCCCGCCGACGAACTCCCCCGTGAAACCCTCGTCGGTGTGAATCTCGATGGCGAACAGGCTCCGGTCAGTCGTCGAATCCGGGTCGTAGACGAGGTTGAAGCCGTCGTCCGACCCGACGTTTTCGATGGGATAGGAGAACTCGGTCGATTCGATTCTCGAAATCTCCATGTGGCGTCTACGGTTTCCGTCCGGGTAAGATTTGTAGCCGCGTTCGCCGGGTCCGGCGTTGGCAGGCACGAGGCTTAACACCGAAACTGTCGTAGTGTACGATCACGCGTCCCTGCCAGCGTGGAAGAGAGATATCGGATAGGAAAATCGGACAGGAAACGGGAGAAGGAACGAGCAAACGACCGATTTCGAAACCGATCACGATAACTCACAAAACCATGTCAACGACAATCGCCGTCCTCGGGTCGGGATACGCCGGGGTCGCGGCCGTACAGAGCCTCGAAGACGAGTTGGAGGAGGAGAACGCCGATATCGTCTGGATATCGGAGACGAACCATCACTTAGTGTTACACGAGGTCCACCGGTGCATACGGAAACCGGCGGTCCGTGACAAAGTCGTCATTCCGATAGACGACCTCAAATCGGAGGACACGGAGTTCGTCCACGGGACGGTCAGCGACCTCGACGTGAACGACCACGTCGTCCATATCGAAGGGGAGGATTCCATCGACTACGATTACTGCATCGTCTGTCTCGGCAGCCAGACTGCGTTTTACGGTATCGATGGATTGGCGGACCACGCGCTCACGCTCAAGAGCCTCGGCGACGCGATGACGATTCACCAGCAGGTCATGGCGGCCGCGACGGATGCGACCGAAGACGACCCAGCACAGGTGGTCATCGGCGGTGCCGGACTGACCGGCATCCAAACCGCGGGCGAGGTGGCCGCGTTGCGCGACGAACGCGACGTCCCCATCGAGATACGACTCATCGAGATGGCGGACGAAATCTTCCCGGGACACGACCACGAGTTCCAAGGGGCGATTCGGAACGAACTCGAACGGAAGGATATCGACATCATGACGGGTGCGACGGTGTCCGAAGTGGACGACACGACGATTCAGTTCGAGGGGAAAGACCCGCTCCAGTACGACGTGTTCGTGTGGGCCGGTGGCGTGCAAGGAGACGACGCGCTTTCCGACGTCGATATCGAGAAGGATCACAACCGCGCCTACGCGAATTCGACGTTCAAAACGAGCGACGACCGCGTTCTCGCCATCGGCGACGCGGCGCTCGTCGAACAGGATGCGGAGGGCGGACCGCTCTCCGAACAGGACGCGTGGGAAGCCGTCGTCCACCCCGACACAGACGACGTTCCCCCACCGACGGCCGAAGCGGCCATGGAGGAAGGAGAACACGTCGGCGAGAACGTGGCGCGCATGATAGCGGGGGGCGAACCCGTCCACTGGTCGTACATCAACAAGGGCACGCTGGTCTCCGTCGGAGACAGGGCGGTCGCACACGACGTCATCGGCATCCCGCTCAACACGTTCGGCGGGCCGGGAGCCCGTATGCTCAAGAAGGCGATATCCGCCCGGTGGATAGGGAAATCGTACTCGTGGGTAGCGGCGGCAAGAGCGTGGAACGACATGTAAATCGCCTCGGAGTGAAGCCCCGAGGCTTTCGCGTGGACTCCCGTTCTATGCCTCAACCGAGGCAGGGGGTACGTACTCCCCGCTCACGTTCAGCGTCCCGCGATTCAAGCGCACATCTACGGGTGCGCCTCCATCGTCTGCGTTTTGCCGACGACGGAGATACTGCAAACCGATGTTCTTCGAGGCGTTGTAGTCGGCATGGTTTTTGTACCTGCATTTTTGGCACTCGAACGATTCTTGGTGGCGATTGTCGTCGTGAGTAAACCCACACGCCGAACAACGCCTCGACGTGTTGCGTGGGTCAACTTGCACGGATTTAACGCCGTGTTCTTCGGCTTTGTATTCGACGTACTCGTAGAGGCGTCGAAACGCCCACACGTGTTGCCACGTTGCCTCTGGAATGTTCTCACGGATGTGGGTCAGGTTCTCGAAGACGATGTGCGAACAGCCGTTCTTAACGGCCTCCCTGATGAGTTCATTCGCTACCGTGTGCAGGTGTATCTCGAACCGACCGTATTCTTTCTGCCCAATAGACTCGATGTTTTCGTGGGCGTATCGTGACCCGCACTGCTGGAGAGAGCCACGGCGTTTTTCGTATACTCGACGCCAGTGGTTGAACTCATCTGCCGACCAGAATCGTCCCGTTGAGGCGACCGCGAGGTTATTGACGCCCAAATCCACACCAAGAACTGTTCTGTGCTCGGTGTTGGATTCGGGCGTCTCATCATCTTCGACCTTCCGCATCGAAGCGTGGAGATACCACTCGCCATCGCGGTACTGCAAGTGTGCCATCCGAAACTCGAAGTTCTCGTCGGTAACGTACTTCGTTGGTGGCGTCTCAACATCATCAGGGAGGATGTAGTCACACTCGACGCGCCCGTCTACGGTGGATAGCGAAACATAGTCGCGGTGGAAGGTCGCGCTGCGCTTGTCGTAGACCGCACTGTCTGCCGAAAAGTAGGGCTTCGACGTATCCTCACCACGTTTAAGGCGTTCGACTCCGCTTTTGACGGCTTCGACAGCCCGTCGAATCCCTTTTTGGACGAGGTTGGCGGTCAGGTCGGTTTCATTGCGGAGTCGGTCATAGAGGGCGCGTTCTGCTTTGGCTTTCGAGATGACGTGGTAACCGTCGTCGCCGTGCCAGCACCACTGGCTTGCGGTATTGGCGCAGTGTTTGAACTGCTCGACAGTCTCGCGGAGCAAGGAATTGGCTCCGTCGGGCGTGTCGAGTTTGATGACGGCGGTACGACGGTATTCCACTGTGGTTCACATATTAGGCTGTGGTTACTTAAATTTAGGGAGTCAGCCTTGCCATCTGGAGTGGTTAGTGGTATTGAGTGTCGGCTTCTTTCCCGACTTTAAGGGATAGGGCATCCATCTCGTACCACCTATGAATCTGACGGCGACGCAAACAGAGGGTTCCAGAGTAGGACAGGGATAGTGATATGACTGGAGATGAAGTGTATATAGATGGGTTCGTTTACGCCGATTTCGGAGTATGGAGTTATCGGGAATTTGGAGACGTGCGTCCTCGTGAGCACTGACGCATCGATAGATTGGGCGTGTTTCCCGAGCGTGAACTCGTCGAGCGTTTTCGCCGGGATTCTCGATGCTGACCGAGGTGGGCAGTTCGGCATCTCGCCCGTCGAGGAGTACGAGGCTAGCCAACAGTATCTCAGCCACACGAACGTCCTCCAAACGACGTTTCGGACGTCGTCAGGCGAGTGCGTCGTCACCGACTTCATGCCTGTCGTCGGGGAGGGAGTCGCAGAGGACTATCCGAGTTACGCCGTCTACCGGCAGGTGACGTGTACCGAGGGGTCGGTCGATATCGACGTGGAGTTCCGCCCTCGCTTCGATTACGCTCGCGCCGAGACCAGCCTCGAAACTACGTCGGGTGGGATTCAAGCGACTAGCGACGACGAACGTGCATTCCTCTCGACGACGAGGAACATGTACATCGAGGACGGCATCGCCCACGCGACGTACGCGCTCGACGAGAACGAGAGCGACTGGTACGTGTTCCAGTACGACACCCACGAACCGATGAGTCACAGGGCCTGTGAAGAGGTACTCGACGAAACCGCCGAGTATTGGCGGGAATGGAGCCACACCTGCGAGCGGTCCGAGTGCCCCTTCGACGAATTAGGACACGACCACATCGTTCGGTCGGGACTCGTCCTCAAACTCCTCACGCGGTTGGACACCGGAAGCATCTGTGCGGCCCCGACGACGTCGTTGCCGGAGAGCATCGGCGGAGTTCGGAACTGGGATTATCGGTACAGTTGGATTCGAGACAGCGCGTTCACGATTCGTGCACTGACGCATCTCGGGCACGCCGAAGAGGCGGAGGCCTATCTCGACCACTTCCTCGACCTCAGTCGCTCGACCAACCCGAGGAGTCTCCAGCCGTTGTACGGCCTGAAGCGCCAATCCGACATTCCCGAGGAGCAACTCGGCCACCTCGCAGGCTACCGCGGGTCGAAACCAGTTCGGATAGGGAACGACGCCGCGAACCAGTTTCAACTCGACATCTACGGCGAACTCGTACAGTCGGTTTACCAGTTGGTCGGGACGGAGAGAGGAATCAGCGAAGACGACTGGGACGCCGTCTACGACATCGTCGAATACGTCTGTCGCAGGTGGGACGAACCGGACTCGGGTATCTGGGAGCCACGGCGGGAAAAGCGCCACTACGTGTACTCGAAGGTGATGTGCTGGGTGGCGCTGGACCGCGCTATCGACATGGCCGAAAAGGAGGGGTTCGACGCACCGAAGACACGCTGGCGGGACTACCGTTCCGATATCAAGGAGGCGGTCATCGAACGGGGGTTCGACGAGGAGAAAAACAGCTTCACGCAGACGTTCGAGGGCGATACCATCGACGCGACGGGGCTCTTGATTCCGCTGATGGGCTTCCTCCCGATAGACGACGACCGGGTACAGGGAACCATCGAAACGGTCAGGGAGACGCTCACCACACCGGAGGGATTCGTGTACCGGTACAACGAAGGGGGAGACCAGTTGCCCGGCGACGAAGGGGCCTTCCTGCTCTGTTCGTTCTGGCTCGCCTCGGTGCTCGCTCGCTCCGGTCGAGTGGACGAGGCGCGTGAGATACACAACAACGTCTTGAACTATTCGAGCCCGGTGGGACTCCTCGCCGAGCAAGTGGACGTCGAACGGGGACAGCAGTTGGGGAACTTCCCGCAGGCGTTCAGCCACATCGGTCTCATCAACAGCGCGCTTTACATCGCGGAGGAAGAAGACGACGAGTTCACGTTCGATTCCGCCGGAATCGAGGGGGACCCGTACGGACACGGGCCGGAAAACCGGGACTGAGCGGAAGCGAGTCGTCTATTTTGCGGATGACGACGGACGTCGACGTGTCGTTACCCGTCGTTTTCGAGTACTTCTGCCGAGTCGTCCCTCGGCTGATAGCCGATCGACTTGAGCGTGTGAGTGAGCGAGAGACAGCGCTCGTCGTTTCGGGAAATTGCGTGTGCCGTGACCGGGTTCGTCGGGATGTCGGCGAATGCGGCGGACCGTAACGCGTCGTGACAGTCGCGGGGGCTAAGCCACATCGCACGCGCAAAGCGAGCGTACGCCTCCGGATACGACGAATCGGGGTCCTCTTGACTTTCCCGAAGGTTCTCGCGCGTCATCAGCCACCCGATGCGGAGGTTCACCGCTTCGATGCCGCTCTGACTGGCGAAGCGGTTGCCGATGGCTTCGCTCGACACTTTCGTCACGCCGTACCACGAATCGGGATGCGGTCGGGCATCGTGGTTGACGACCGGCGTGTCCTCCAGCAACGTTTCGGGTTCGTCGGCGGCTACGGTTTCGTTCCCGTTGATGGCGTGGTTCGAACTCGCGTAGACCACCCGGTCGAGTCCGTTCTCGACCGCCGCTTTGTACGCGTTGTACGTCCCCTCGATGTTCACCGTATGGACGTCGTCCCAGTCGGCGTACGGGGAGGGATTCGCTGCGAGGTGAATGAGAACGTCCTCGTCGGAGAGGGCGTCGACGAACGCGTCCCGGTTCGTCACGTCGACCGGAATACTGTCCATGTCGTCGCGCTCGTGCTGCGTGATGAGCGTGAGGTCGTGGTCGTCGAAGGCCTTCCTGACTTCCGTTCCGACGTTACCTGACGCGCCCGTGACGGCAATTCGGGTCATATCGGATTGTCGTGAGCGAGACACACATAAATAATGGCCGAACGGGACGACCACCCGTTACAGGCGGCCCAAGAGGAGGTCGGTGTCCTCGATGCCGTCGATGACGTACTCCATGAACTGGTTCGCCTTCGCCCCGTCCACGAGGCGGTGGTCGTAGGAGAGGCTGAGGTCTATCTGCGGTCGTACCTCGACCTCGCCGTCTTCGGTGGCGACCGGTTCCTCTCGAATCCGTCCGATACCCATGATGGCGACTTCGGGGTAGTTGATGATGGGCGTCCCGAACGTTCGATGTTCGCCAAAGCTGGCGAGGTTGGTTACGGTGAAGGTGCCGTCCTGCATGTCGGCCGCGTCGATGGACCGCTCGCGCGCCCGTTCGGTGAGGTCCGACAGCTCCCGTGCCACCTCGACGATGGACTTGCTGTCGATGTCCTTGATGACGGGAACCATGAGTCCGCTCTCGGTGTGGGTCGCACACCCGACGTTGTAGTAGTACTTCTCCACGATTTCGTCGGTCGTGTCGTCGATGCTGGCGTTCACCATCGGGAACTCCTTCAGCGCCGGAACGACCGCCTTGAGCAGAATCGGGGTGTAGGTGATGTGAACGTCGTGTTCCGCGTCGAGACGCTCCTTGAGTTCGACGAGTTCGGTGGCGTCGGCCCGGAACCCGGAGGTCAACTGCGGGACGACGGCGGCCGAGCGGGACATGTTCTCGGCGATGCGAGCGCGAAGCCCCGAGAGGTCCCGCCGTTCGGCGCGCTCCTCGTCCTCGTCGATTTCGACCGGTTCGATTTCGGTCGTCGGATGCTCGATGGCGTAGGTCGCATCGCCACCCGCTTCGGCCGTCTCGCCCGTCGTTCCGCCGGTTACCTGCGCATCGATATCGTCGCGGACGACGCGTCCGTTCGGTCCCGACCCGTCGATGTCCGATAGGTCGACGCCCTGCTCGCGGGCGTAGGCTCGGGTTCGCGGTGCCGCGAACACCCGGTCTTCCGACGTCGTGGGCGACTGTGACTCCTCGCCCTCTGTTTCGCTTTCGGCTTCCTCCTCGGCTTGGCTTTCTTCGGCTTCTTCGGATTCGGGTTCCTCTGCGGCCGTTTCTTCGGATT
Organism: Haladaptatus sp. HS23; assembly: GCF_056892285.1. Classification (NCBI taxonomy): domain Archaea; kingdom Methanobacteriati; phylum Methanobacteriota; class Halobacteria; order Halobacteriales; family Haladaptataceae; genus Haladaptatus; species Haladaptatus sp. HS23. The sequence continues at coordinate 130,917 of NZ_JBXGLH010000003.1, forward strand.
CTTCTTCGGCTTCCGTTTCCTCCTCCGCTGCTTCTTCTTCGGTTTCCTCCGCCGGTTCCGTCTCCTCCTCGGCGTCTGCTTGGGCCTCCTCGGAACCTTCCTCATCGGCTTTCGTCTCCTGTTCGGTGTCGGCTTCTTCCGCCGCCTCCTCGGCCGCCTCGGCTACCTCACCGCCGCTCGGCGGCGAGTCCGTCTCGATGACGGCGACGACTTCGCCGACCTGTACGACGTCGCCCGGTTCGGCCCGTCGCTCCTCGACGGACCCAGGACACGGCGACGGGACGTCCGTCACCGCCTTGTCCGTCTCCACCTCGCAGAGGACGTCGTGTTCCTCGATGTCGTCGCCCTCTTCGACGTGCCACTCGACCAGTTCCGCTTCGGTCAATCCCTCTCCGGGGTCGGGGAGTTCGAACTCGTAGGCGGTCACGCCGACCACCTCCTTCGGATGGTGGTGCGGTCTTCGAACGGTTCCGCTGGGAATCGCTGACGGCCTGTCGCGTGTTCAGTACTCATAGCTCATCACCGCCTCGATGGCGAACGTCGCCCGCTCTGCGTCCGTGAGATAGTCGTCCTCGATGTCGTTGTCTGGGAAGTGAACGTCGTACCCCGTCGCTCGTTTGACGGGGGCTTTCAGTCGGTCTAGCGCGTACTCGTTGACCAGCGCCGAGAGTTCCGCGCCGAGGCCGAGGGTGCGCCGCGCCTCGTGGACGACGACGCACCGGCCGGTCTTCTTCACGGACTCCAAAATCGTCTCCACGTCGAGCGGCGAGAGCGTGACGAGGTCGATGACTTCGACGTCCGCATCGACTTCCTCCGCGGCGCTCTCGGCGTGGCGAACCATGGCCCCCCACGTGAGCACCGTCACGTCCTCGCCCTCGCGGACGGTTCGCGCTTCGTCCAACGGGAGGGTGTACTCCTCGGTCGGCACCGGCTCGTCGAATCCTCGATAGATGTGTTTCGGCTCCATGAACACGACCGGGTCGTCACACCGAATGCTCGACGCCAACAGTCCCTTGGCCTGATACGGCGTACTCGGGCAGAGGACGCGGACGCCCGGCGCGTGAATCTCGAACGTCTCGGTCGATTCCTGGTGATATTCGAGCGCCTTGATACCGCCGCCGTACGGCATCCGAATCGTCATCGGTAGTTCGATGTCACCGCCGGTCCGCTCGTACATCTTGGCGACGGCGTACATGAACTGGCCGAACGCGGGGTACGAAAAGCCCTTGAACTGGATTTCGGGGACCGGTCGGTCGTCCCGCATCGCCATTCCCACCGCGGTGCCGACGATGCCGTTTTCGGACAGCGGCGTGTCTATCACGCGGTTCGACCCGAACTCGTCGAGGAGTCCCTCCGTGGCTCGGAAGACACCGCCGATGGGTCCGATGTCGTATCCGAGGATTCGCATCGCGTCGTCCCGACTCATCTCCTGATGGAGCGTCCGGTTCACGGCCGTCACGATGTTCCAGTCTTCCGTCTCCACGTCGTCCTCGTCGGGGTCGAGCGGCGCGATTTCGACGTCGAGGTCGGGACCGTGTCCCTCCCATTGCGCCGTATCGAACTCGTCGCCGGTGAAATCGGTGAACGGGTTCTTCCCCTCCTGTTCGCGCTGGAACTCGGTTCGTTGGTGGGCCTCGCGCCACGAGGTGCCGTGGAGGTGATGGTCGAACATCCGCATCGGGTCGGTGTCAGGGACGCTCCGGGCCGTCTCGACGGCGTCGTCCACCTCGTCGTCAATCTCGTTTCGTATCTCCTCGCGCCGGTCGTCGTCGAGGAGGTTCCGGTTGCCGAGGTAGGTCGAGAACCGGTCGATGGGGTCGCGGCCCTCCCATTCGTCTTTCAGTTCGCTCTCGTCCCGGTAGAGGTCCGCGTTGTCCGAGGTGTTGTGGTTCCCCATCCGGTAGGTGACGCATTCGACCAGCGTTGGGCCGCCTCCCTCGCGGGCGCGTTCGACCGCTTCGCTCGCCGCGTCGTAGACGGCGAGAACGTCGTTGCCGTCGACGCGTTCGTGCGGAACGCCGTACGCTTCGGCTTTCTGGGCGAACGTCTCTGCGGCGGTCTGGCGCTGTGATGGTTCCGAAATCGCCCACTGGTTGTTCTGCACGACGATGACCGCCGGCGCGTCGAAGACGCCCGCGAAGTTCATCCCGTCGTGGAACGACCCCTCGCTCGTGGACCCGTCGCCGATGAAGACCATCGAGACGGTGTCCCGCTCGCGGAACCGGTCGGTCATCGCCGACCCCGCCGCGTTCGTCACGTTCACCGCGACGGGCGTGTAGTCCGGCGAGAAGTTCAGGGGAGACTCCCAGTCGCCGAGTCCCTCGGCGATGGTTTCGGGTTCCTGTCCGGTCGTCCCGAGGATTATCTTCGCCATCGGTACGTCCCAGTGGAGGAGCGCCGCGTTCTGGCGATAGGTGTAGAACAGCCAATCGTCCTCGTCCAGCGCCGCGGCGGCACCGAGCGGAGTCGCTTCCTCACCGAGTTCGCGGGCGACGAGGCTCGCTTCCCCGCTTCGCTGCATATCCAACATGGTGTCCTCCAGTCGCCGCGTCGCAACCATGGTCCGGTAAAAGTCGACGAGTTCGTCGTCTTCGAGGCTCGGAACGTCCGCCCCGTCGAGGAGGTGCCCCTCGTCGTCGAGGAGTTGGTGAAAGTCGCGCGGCGGGTCGCGCTCGGACCACTTCTCTTCAGACATGGTCGGACACCGTGAATATCGAAATCGCCGGTGGCTTCGTGTCGGTGCGGTGCGATTCGTTCGTGGGTGGAGTGGAAGGGTCGTTCATGAATTTTGGGGTCTCATCGGTCGTTTCGGGTGTGAATGGCGTGGTCACGTGCGTTGGCCGCGGCTTCCTTCGCGGCCTCCGAGAGGGTGGGATGGGTGTGAATCGTCGCGGCGACGTCGTCGACGGTCGCGCCGAGTTCGAGCGCGAGTCCGAACTCGGCAACCAGTTCCGACGCCTCCGGAGCCACGAGTTGCGCGCCGAGGAGATATCCCTCGTCGGCGTCAGCGACGACGCGGACGAACCCTTCGTCGTCGTTCAGGGTGAGCGCGCGGCCGCTCGCTCGGAGCGGCATCTCGCCGGTTATCACGTCGTAACCGTCCTCCTCGGCCTCGTCCTCGGTCATCCCGACCGTCGCGATTTCCGGGTCGGTAAACACGACCGCCGGGACGGCTTGGTAATCGAGCGCGGCCGGTTCACCCGCGATGACTTCGGCGACGACTTCGCCCTCGCGCATTCCCTTGTGAGCGAGCATCGGTTCGCCCGCCACGTCGCCGATGGCGAAGACGTTCTCGCGCTCGGTACGGCCCCGTCCGTCGGTTTCGAGGAAGCCGTCGTCGGTCGGTTCGAGGCCGATGGCGTCGAGATTCACGGTATCGGTGACGGGTTCGCGGCCGATGGCGACGAGGACTTTTTCGGCGTCGTACTCCGCTTCCTCACCTTCCTCGTCCTCCGTGACGAGGGTAATGCCGCCGTCGCGTTCCCGCCAGTCCGCCGCCCGCTCGCCGAAGTGGAAGTCGACACCGAGGTCCGTCGCGCGCTCGCGAACGAGTTCGCTCGCCGCCGCTCCGTAGCCGGGGAGTATCTCGTCCAACATCTCCACGACGGTCACGTCGGTGCCCGCCTTGGCGTAGGCAGTCGCGAGTTCCATACCGATGTAGCCGGCACCGACGATGACCATCGACTCGGGCGCTTCTTCGAGCGCGAGCGCCTGTCGCGAGTCGAGAATCAGGTCCTCCTCGAACGGGAAGTCCGGGAGTTCGACGGCCCGACTACCGGTCGCGACGACGGCGTGGTCGAACGACAGTTGGTGTTCACCGTCGTCAGTGTGGACCGTGACGGTCGATTCGTCTGCGAACTCGGCGCGACCCTCGACGAGCGTCGCACCCGCCTGCTCGCAGAGTTGCTCGACGCCGCCGGTGAGACGGTCCACGACGTCGTCCTTCCATTCGACGGTTTCGGAGAGGTCGATTTCGGGGTCGGCGTGGATGCCGCGGTCCTCGCCCGACGCCGCTTCGTGGGCGACGTCGGTCGCCGAGATAAGCGCCTTCGAGGGGATACACCCGAAGTTGAGGCAGGTGCCGCCGTATGCCTCCTTCTCTACGAGCGTGACGTCGAGGCCGAGTTGCCCGGCGCGAATCGCTGCGACGTAGCCACCCGGTCCCGCGCCGACGATGACGACTTCCGTTTCGTTCGGAACGTTCGTATCAGACATGTGTGGTCGAAATCAACTGGGTCGGTTCTCGTGCGATACGGTGCCCGCTGGATTGGTTATTCACCAGTCCTGCCGGCACGGTGTTGCGCTCGATGGCGCGACGACGCCAGAATCCGGGGAGAACCGAGCGCGACACCACGGGGAGTCGTCGAACGCGATGACTCCCCGTCTCCCGAGTTCGGGACGGACCGTCCGTCCTCGTCGAACCGAGTAGGCACGCAACGTCCAGCACATAATTTCTGCTGGCTAGGTGCGTCACACATCGGCCAGGCGATACATCCGTTTCCGCGATAAAATCAGTCGTTGGTCACACGGACAAATCTGTCATATTTTCAGAAGGATACTTGACGGGTCGCGTCGTCGTCTCGATGAATGAGAGATGCGTCCACGACGACCGACGGGTCTGTTGTCCGGTCATCGGCCGACCTCGTCGCGGTGGACGTGTTGGCCAGTCTCGCCGCCCTGACACCGCTCGTTTCCCCGCTCGGAGCACAACCGATTCGGTTGATTTTGACGCTCCCGGTGGTTCTCTTCCTCCCGGGATACACCCTGCTCTCGGCTCTGGTTCCGCTAGGAGATAGAGAGAAACACCGAAATCACACTGACTCGCACCCCCGACTCGACGGGTTCGAACGGGCGGCGTATTCCGTCGTGTTGAGTGTACTCGTCGTCGCGGCGTTCGCGTTCGGCCTCGACGCGTCGGGCGTCGGAATTCGACCGGTCCCAGTGCTGTTCACGATTACCGGGTTCATCCTCCTCACGTCGATGGTCGCGGCGATACGTCGGCGACCCACGAGCGTTTCTCTCCCCGTACGGGTTCCGAAACGACCGCTTCGGTCGGTCCTGTCCGACGGGTCCGAAACCGACCTCGACAGGGGGCTGAACGTCGCGCTAGTTCTCCTCATCGTAGCGGCGGCGGTCAGCGTCGGCGTGGCGTTCGCCGGACTCGGCCGGACGGAATCGTACACCGAGTTCGCCCTCCATGCCGGAAACTCGTCCGGCACCGTCCCGTCAGGAGTCGCGGCGTCCGACTTCGGCGGCAGTATCAGCGTCGAAAATCACGAACATCGACGGGTTCGCTACACCGTCGTCGTTCAGCGCCAGCGGGTCCGACCCGGCGACCCGTCGACGACCCGTGCGCGGGAAACGCTCGCGAAACATAGCGTCACGCTCGATTCGGGCGAAAGCCGTCGAATCCCCTACGACGGGGCCTCGTCCGTCGATGGTCCCAACCGGCGAATCGCGTTTCTCCTCTACGAGGGAACTGTACCATCGACGCCGACCACGAAGAACGCCGACCAGGAACTCCACCTCTGGGCGACCCTGGGGACCGCGAATCAGACCGGAACGGCGCGTTCCGACACGACGGGAGTTCGGGGGTAATCAGTGGGATACCGACGACGCGTACTCCTCCGGTGGTCGCGCCGTGACGCGCTCGCGGTCCTCGTCGTCGTCGTGACCGTCGCGTTTCTCACCGGCACGACACTGGTCGTGCTGGCCGCCGGGGCACAAACGACGTCGATGGCGAAGGAGTACACCACCGAGGGACAAGCGACGTACTACCCGACGGTTCGGAGCGCTCGCGCCGCGGCGGACGGGAACGCGGTGGTCCTTCCGACGGCCGTAGTCAACGAGGAGACAGAGACGGAAACCCGCGTCGTCGGCGTTTCCTGTCCACGGGCGAACTCACCCGACGGCCAAGCGTCCGTTTCGATACCCTGTCCGCCCGACTCCGGGGGAATGACGGGCGACGTCGCGTCGGAAACGACGCGCGTCGTCCGCGGGCAGGACGCCCGACTGTCGCTTTCGGTCCGGCCCCGAAACGCGTCGGAGTCCATCCTGCCGCCACGATGGTACGTGGCCAACGAATCAGTGGTTTCCCGCCTCGGCGCGACGGGCGCGTTCGTCGTCGAACCCGAATCGGGAAGTCCGATTTCGGCTACCGGCGTTCCGCTCCGGTCTGCACTCGCGTTCTTCCTCACAGGGATACGGCAGGTCGTCACCGTCCTCGGACTGACGGCGGTGGGGGCGGGCGTCCTCGTCGGCGTCACTATCTACGGCGTCACGCGAATGCACACCTACGATAGACGACGGACGATTTACGTGGCGCGTGCCACGGGAGACCGTCCGGGGCGAATTCGTCGTCTGTACGCGGTCAGGGCGGGGATGTTGACCGGGGTGGGAACCGCCCTCGGGTACGCCGTCGGCGTCGTGGTCACGCGAAGCGCCGTCAACGCCGCCGTGTACCTACACATGCCGACGTCACTGTCGATTCGGGTGTCGTCGCGGGCCGCGACGATACTCCTGCCGCTGTACGGCGGCGTCGTCGTGACCGGTGCGGGTGCCGGATTTCTGGCGGCGTGGGCGTGTACGCGCGGCCCGCCCGTACGGGCCATGTCGCCACGAACCGAATCCGGGTGGACCGCGCGTCTCACGGGCGTTCTGTCCCGCGGGCGGTCGCTCGAACTGCTCGACTGGCGGGTCCTCGTCCCCAGCGTCGCGCCGCTCGCGGCGTTCTGTCTGGTCATCCTCCTCGTCGCGTCCATCACGGGCGTCGTCACGCCGATGGTCCAGACAGGCGGAACGACGGTTGCTGAACCGGGCGCGTCCCACCCCATCGCAAGCCGGATTCCGGAGCGCTACGCGGGCGCGCTCCGCGACCACGGAACGGCCGCCAGTCCCGAAATCCTCGTGTTCGCCGTCCACGACGGAGATCCGATGCTCGCCCGAGGAGCGTCCTACGGGTCGTTTGCGCGGGTTTCGAACGCGACGCTCGTCAGCGGGCGGCGGCCGAGCGGTCCCGACGAGGCCGTCATCGGTGCCGACCTCGCGCGAACCCTCGGCGTGACGACGAACGACTCGCTAACGCTCGGCGGCAGTACCGTGGCGGGCGTGACCCGCGTCGAAATCGTCGGCACCTACAGCGCGCCGGGACCGTTCGACGACCAACTCCTCGTCTCGCTCGGAACGGCGCGCCACCTCGCCAACGTGGACCCCGGAACGGTGCAGGTGATTCGAACGACGGGACGGGTTGCGACCGACCGCCCAACGACCGTCGTCGTCGGCGTCTCGACGCCCGACCGAGTCCCGCAAAACGCCAGCGTTCCGATTCGGGTGCAGGTCGAAAACCTCGGCACGTCACGCGTGACTCGGAACGTGACGGTGAGAATAGACGGAGAGACGCATTCTACGTCCGTCACGCTCGACCCACACGAACACCGCGAGGTTCTCGTTCGAACGCGTGCAGAACGACTCGGCAAGCACCGGATTTCGGTCGGCGGCCGAACCCAATCGGTCCGCGTCGTCCCGCGCGACGCCATCCAACTCGGCACCGTCCCGGAGCGAGCGCCCCCGAACAGCAGGCCGCTCGTTCGAGTCCGTGACAGCAGCGGAAATCCGGTTCCGAACGCGACCGTCTCGGTGAACGGGCGAACGGAACGGACGGGACAGGACGGAATTGCACGGGTTCGACTCGGCGCGCCGGGGACGGCCACGGTTCGTGCAACACACGACGGGAAGACGGTACGGGAAACGGTGACGGTAGCGCGCGACGCGACACGCACCCTCGTCGGGCGCGTCGACGTTCAGCCGTCGAAACCGACGCTCATCACGCGACCCACCGCCCTCCTCACGCTGACCAACCCGTGGAACGACACCCTCTCGAAGACGGTCGCGGTCACGTCCGACGGCGAGCGGACCACCCGTCGAGTCACCCTCGAACCGGGTGAACGGACGACGGTTCGAATCAGCCTCGGCCGCCAGCCACCCGGTTCGCACACGGTTCGTGCGGCAGTGGACGGGCGGGAACTCGAGACGGCGACGTATCGCGTCGTGGGAGACGAACGAATCGCCGCCGCGGTGGCCAGCAGCGGCGGGTCCGGCGGGACGAGCATCGGTCGCGCGATTTCCACGGCGTTCGGCGACCTCAACCTCCTCATCGCCGTCTTCGTCTGTTTGGCCGGACTGATGACCGTCGGCAGTACGACGGCCACCGTGGCCTACACCGTCCACTCCCGACGCCACGTCTTCGGCGTCCATCGAGCGACGGGCGCGTCGCCAGTTCAACTCCTCTCGTCCGTCCTCGTGGACGCGGCCGTCGTCGGCGTGGTCGCAACCGTGGCGGCGTTCGGGATTGCGGTCGCCGTTCTCGAGATTTTGGTGCGAAGCGACCTGTTAGTGCTGTACGGCATCCGAATCACGCCGGTCCTGAACGCCCGCGTGGTCGGTGGCGTCGTGGTCGGTGGCGTCGGCGTCATGTGTCTCAGCGCCGTCCTCGCCGTCGCGACGCTCACGAGGGTGCAACCGGGCGCGCTCCTTTCGACGGTCCCGCGGCACGCACGAGATACCGACTCCGGGGTCGGAGGGGAAACCGATGACTGACCGACGTCGCTACGTGCTGGTCGGCCTCGCGGTGTTCCTCATGGGCGTGGCGATGCGGACGCTCCCGCTCCACTGGACTGCCCTGCCGTACAACGTCGACGGCTACCACTTCGCCGCGTTGGCCCGGAAGGCCGCCGCCACCGGACACCTCTCTGCGGCACGCCGATTTCTCAACCCCGACGAGTACGTCTTCACCGCCTACCTGACCGGCGTCAGTCAGGCGACCGGTGCGGGTCCGCTCGCCGTCGCCCAACTGCTGGTCGCCGTCGTCGGAACGGTCCCGGCGCTCGTCGTGGTCAGCGTCGTCCGGCGCGTCTGCCGTCGGTGGAACTGGGACCCGTCGCATACGCGACTCGCCGCCGCGCTCGCCGGATTAGCGCTGGCCGTCGAGGGCGTCTATCTCGGCCGCTCGGCGGCGGTGAGCAGCGAGATGCTGGGCCACGCGCTCGTCGTGCTGTCGGTCATCGCGTTCGAGCGAGCGTTACGAACCGACCGCCCGGCGTGGATGGCGTTGACGCTCGTGACCGTTCCCTTCCTCCCGTTTACGCACAACCTCGGGACGATGGTCGCCGCGCTCGCGTTGCTCGTCGTGTTCGCCCTCTTTCTCCGGTCCTCCAGACGGGCGACAACTCGGCGCGTCGCCTTCGGCGTCGTCGTCCTCGTCGGGTTTTGGACGCTCATGGTCGTATACTACCAGTATTCCGGCTTGGAGGAGGCGAGTTACGTTTCCACGCTTCCCGGCGTGTTCCTCGCGTGGTTGGTCCTCCTCGTGGCGTTCTCCTCTCTGCTTCCGTCCACGGGAACGGCCGTGCAGCGTCTCGTTCCGACGGGCGTCATCGTCGGCGTGGTGACGCTGTTGGTCGCGAACCACTTCCTTCCCATCTTCCCCGGAACGGCCGGAACCGACGCCCTCCAACTCGGCCTGCTGCTCCCGGTGGCGGGCATCGGATTGGTGGCCGCGTGGGGGGTACCGCGGGTCACGGAGACGGACGGGAGCGCCGTCGTGGTCGTTTCGCTCCTCGCCGGGTCGCTCGCGCTCATCGGGTTCGCGCTGACGGGGAGTCTCACGCACGAGTACGAATCCCTCGCCGTTCGGAGCCAGATATTCACCCACTTTTCGATGTGTGCGGTCGCGGCGGTCGCAGCGGTCGATGTCGGCGTCCGCCGTGCGGGAAAGACCTCCTTCCGAACCGCCGCTCGCCGGGTCGTCGTTCCGTTCCTCGTCCTCTGCGTGGTCGCGAGCGCCCCCGTCGCGTTCGCCGGTCTGCACGCCACGTCCGCACAACCGACGGTGACGCCCTCGGAGTTCGCCACCGCGACGTTCGCGTCGAACGAACTCGACGGCGGTTGGGTCGGCGACGGCCACATCGTCATCCTCTCGACGAACTACTATCCGGAGCGAGCGAACGCGGGGTACACGCCGCTGTACGAGTGGCTTCACGGGAACGGGTCGCCACCGAACTGCCCGGTGGTCGCACAGCGGTCGTGGACGACGGTCGGCGCACAACTGTTCCCGTCGGCTCCGACAACGCTGACGACGGGTCGCTACGACCGATTCACCGCCCGGAGAAACGTCATCTATTCGGCACGGGGACGCGACCCGCTCGTCATCACCACGCCGCGTAGAAGAGGAACCTGCTCGGTCGAATCCAATCGTGGACCGGGTGGTGGTGTGTCCGGTCGCTGAACCGGTCTCCGCGAAACCGTCACTCGACGGTGACGCTTTTCGCGAGGTTTCGCGGCTTGTCGATATCCCGGTCCAGAAGGCGAGCCGTGTGGTACGCGAGGAGTTGATACTGGACGTTGACGAGTATCGGCGCGAGGGTGGGGTCCGTTCGCGGGACCGTCAGCACCTCGTCGGCGAACTCGTCGATGGACGACCGTCCGTCGGTGACGGCGACGAGCGGCGCATCGCGTGCTTTCACTTCCTTCGCGTTGGAAACCGTCTTCCGCGCGGTTTCGCCGTCCCCGATGACGGAGACGAACACGGGGGTCTCGTCGGTCACGAGCGCGAGCGGACCGTGTTTGAGTTCCCCCGCGGCGAACCCCTCGGCGTGTTCGTAGGTTATCTCCTTCATCTTGAGCGCGCCCTCCAGCGCGACGGGGTACTGTAATCCCCGTCCGATGAAAAAGTAGCTCGAACTGCCCGCGAGACGGCGGGCCACCGCCGCCGCGTCGGTCGTATCGAGGAGGTGCTGGACGTGTCCCGGCAGTTCGGCGAGCGCCGAAATCAGTCGGTCCGTTTCGGGAGTCGATTCGGTGGACGACTGGAGGGCGAACAGCGCGAGAGTAACGAGTTGGCTCGCGAACGTCTTCGTCGCCGCGACGCTGATTTCCGGCCCCGACCGGATGAAGAGCGCGTCGTCACACTCCCGCGCCGCGGAGCTTCCGACGACGTTCGTCAGTGCGAGCGTTCGGGCACCGTCGTCGCTCGCCGTTCGAAGCGCGGCGAGCGTATCCGCCGTCTCGCCGCTCTGTGTGACGCCGACGACGAGCGTTCCCTCCCGAATTGGTGCCGGGGCCATCGCGTACTCGCTCGCTAAGTGCGCCTGTGTCGGAATACCCGCGTTTCGTAACAGTTTCGCCCCGTAGAGCGCCGCGTGATAGCTCGTTCCGCACGCGACGAGATGGACGGAATCGGGAGCGTAGCCGTCCTCGATGGCGTCCAAGGAGACGGAGTCCGGCGTCGGGAATCGGTCGCGCAGACACTCTCGAAGCGCGCTCGACTGCTCGTAAATCTCCTTTTGCATGTAATGGTCGTGGCTCCCCTTGGCGACGGCCTCGGCGTCCCACTCGATTTCCGTCAGCGTCTTCGACTGCGGCGTCCCGTTCCGGTCGACTATCGTGTAGCCGTCCTCGGAGAGGAACGCGAACTCGCCGTCGTACAGATGAACGACCCTGTCGGTACGCTCGACGAGCGCGGTCATGTCGCTCGCGATGAAGGTCCCGTCGCCGACGCCGAGGACGAGCGACGAATCCTTTCGGGTCGCCATCACCTCGTCGTGATCCTCGAATATCGCGGCGAGCGCGTAGCTTCCCTCCAGTTTTTCGACGGCTCGTTGGAACGCCTCCTTTCGGGACATCCCCATGTCGAGGAAGTAGCCGATGAGGTGCGGGACGACCTCGGTATCCGTCTCGCTCTCGAACTCGTGCTGTAGCAACCCGAGTTCCTCCCGCAGAACCCGATAGTTCTCGATGATGCCGTTGTGGACGACCGCGACTCGGCCCTCACAGTCCGTGTGCGGATGGGCGTTCTCGTCCGACGGCTTCCCGTGCGTACTCCAGCGGGTGTGACCGATACCCGTCGACCCGCCATCGCCGAATCGCCGTTCGACGGTGTTCGCGAGGACGTCGAGTTCTCCCTCGCGTTTGACGACGTGGATGTCGGAGTTGCTGACGGCCACCCCAGCCGAGTCGTAGCCGCGATACTCCAACTTCGCCAACCCGTCGAGGAGCGACGGAACCATGTCACGGCCGCCGCCCGCACATCCGATGATGCCACACATGGAAGGTCACCTCCCACGGGTGGCGACGACGTGTTCGTTCGTCCCGCCCCCATCGAGTTCTTCGCCGAATATGATTCGGTTCGTTCTCCCGATATGGAACTCCGGTCGTCCCCGGAATCCCCTCCATGCCGAAAGGGGTTCACAGGGGTCGACCGTACCGTCAATGAGCGATAGCGTGTCTATATGTGTCACGGACGGGCTAAGACGGTATCCGTATTTGTTATTTGGTGGAGTATATTCAGTTAACAAGAATATCTTATCGGAGTTCCTCGATGAAAGTGAAAGTGTATCGACCAATCAGTGAACAAACTGAAGCAACCACTGATTAACGTGATATTGGGTGAGTGAACCCATAATAAACCATTCCCCCGAGTCCTCACATCGCGTACTCCCCGTGATTCGGCATAGTGTGAGTATCCGAGTGACGTTCGGTTCGTTGTAGTCTCGACGAAACGAATCCGTTCGCCGTAAATATCCCTCTAACAACAGGTTAAGGAGCGTGATTTTCCAGTAGTGGATGGTTATTCCAGGTGAAATGGAGTCGCGCTCCGGACCACTTACGCCAGGTTTTACCGTAGTTCTTCCACAGCGGTTTGGGGAACGTTCCACCGAGGAGTTCAATCAGGATAGCCGATATCTTTGTAAGGACCATCGTCGCATGACGGACTGATGACCGAAGCGCGTTTGCACTCGATGCCTTGCGAGACGCGCGTGGGGACCGCGTTCGACCGATGGAGGACGGAACGACGACGGGTGGCCAGTACGGAGCCGTCGGGGAAATCCGGGGAGCGACGGTGAAAGGACCCACCTCGCTTCGTCCCCCGACCGTCCTGTTGCTCCTCCTGACGATACTCGTCGTCGTCGCGGTCGCCGTCGGAAGCGTCAGTTCGACCCGCGATTTCGGCGCGTACAACCCCGCGTGGGACGGGACATCGACCCTCCGCGGGTGGATAGACGACGCCGGGGGAGGGCCGAACGTCGTCCTCGAACCGGCGACGTATCGCACGCTCCCCGCGAACGACTCCGTCGTGTTCGTCGTCGCACCACGGACGGCGTCACGGACCGAATCCTTGGAAGGGTTCGTCCGTCGCGGCGGCACCGTCGTCGTGATGGACGACCGGGGAAACCGGAGCAACGAACTCCTCGCGTCGCTCGGCGCGAGCGCTCGAATCGACGGGACAGCCATCCGCGACGAACGACACAACTATCACTCACCAGCCATGCCAATCGCAACCACCGTCTCGAACGAATCGCTCGCCGGGACCGCCGACCGACTGACGTTCAACTACGGGACGGCCGTCCGTCCGAACGGAGCGACCACGCTCGCCAACACGTCGAGTTTCGGTTATTTAGACCGGAACGGCAACGAAACGCTGGACGGAACCGAACGACTCGGGAGCTATCCCGTCGCGACGGTCGAAAACGTCAGCGACGGCCGCGTCGTCGCGGTCGGCGACCCGAGCATCGCCATCAACTCGATGGTCTCCCGCCCGGGCAACGAACGCTTCGTCCGGGGACTCATCGACGCACACGACCGCGCCGTCTTCGACTATACACACGTCGAAGGGCCGCCGCCGTTCGCACTCGTACTCATCGTCCTTCGTCGGTCGCTCGCCGCCCAGCTCACGCTCGTGGCGGGAATCGGCCTCCTCGCACTCGGTGCTCGCCACCCGGAGGAAGCATCGCGTGCCGCCGGTCGACTGTCGAGCAGGCTCGGGGGAATCGAGCGGTTCAGCGGGAACGACGAGACCCCTCCGCGAGTCGATTCCGAGGAGGTAGTGACCGCCATTCAACGCCGCTATCCGTCGTGGCCGCGGGACCGTATCGAGCGAATCGTCGCCGAAAGCCGAACTGGACGGGAAGGAGGGAAACGCGATGACTGACGCCGAGACGCTGTACGACGCGGTTCGAGCGGAAGTGAGTCACGTCCTCATCGGCAAGGAATCGCTGGTCGAACACCTCACGGTGTCCCTGTTGACCGAGGGCCACGTCCTGCTCGAAGGCGTTCCCGGTATCGCGAAGACGACGGTCGCGAACCTCTTCGCCGGGACGACGGGGCTTTCACACAACCGAATTCAGATGACGCCCGACCTGCTTCCGGCGGACATCACCGGCACCCACGTCTACCGGGAAAACAGGGGAGAGTTCACGCTGCAGAAGGGACCCATCTTCGCCAACCTCGTCGTCGCCGACGAGATCAACCGCGCGACGCCCAAGACGCAGAGCGCGTTCCTCGAAGCGATGGAGGAAAAACACGTGACCATCAACGGCGAGACGCTCGCGCTTCCCGACCCGTACATGGTCATCGCCACGCAGAACCCCATCGACATGGAGGGAACCTACCAACTCCCGGAGGCCCAGCGCGACCGGTTCCAACAGAAAGTCGTGGTCGAACTACCCACGTCGGGGGAAGAGCGGGAACTCCTCGACCGCATCGACACCGATCCGCATCTTGGACCTAGCGACGTGGAGCAAGTCGTGACGACGGACGCCATCGAGGAAGCGCGGAGGGAAGTCACCGCCGTTCACGTTGCACCCGAAGTGAAAACGTACATTCAGCGCCTCGTCGAGGCGGTTCGGGCGCACGAAGCGGTCGAATACGGCGGGTCCCCGCGGGCCTCGATAGCCTTCCTCCACACCGCGAAGGCACGGGCGGCGATTCACGGACGTGACTACGTGATTCCCGACGACGTGAAGTTCCACGTTCAGTCGGTCCTCATCCACCGGGTGGTACTCGACGCGGACGCGGAGTTGCGCGAAATGACGGTCGACGACGTACTCGATAGCGTCCAGACGTCCGTGGACCCACCCGGAAGTGAAACGGACGAACTCGCGCCCACCCCTGACGGCGGCCGCACTGACGGGGACGACGAAGACAGCGGGGACGACACGAACGGCGTGGATGACGGCGCGTAATCAGTCGCCCCAGCGGAACTCGACGATTTCGTCGGTTCGGTCCCCCGACGCCACGTTCTCGACGCGAACCGGTTCGTCGAGAGTACTCGCTAAACCGACCGCGAAGAGGGAGACGACCGGATGGTCGAAGCGGTCGAGCGAACCGTACGACTGCCCGGAGATGCCGACCCTGAGGTGATTATCGGATTCGAACGAGGCCGACGCCGCGTCGGCGACACCGAGGAGTTCGATAGCGTCGGCCAACCCGTTTCCGAGGTCGCCCGGCGTGCGACCGACTTCGTCGGGCATCGACGGGCGAACGGCTTCGAGGAGGGGGACGCCGCTTGGATGAAGTGCGACGCCGTGTGCTCTTTCCTCGTCCGAAATCACGAACAACGAATCCGAATCCGGAAGCGACGCGTGGTCGTCGGCCGCCGATTGCGTGATGAACAGCACGACGGACGGCGTTCCCGAGGCGTCCGTCGGAACGTAGATTTCCGGGGCGTCTAATCCGAGTTCGGCAACGAGCGCCGATTCGTTGGCCGCAAGCGTACCGTACACCGCTTCGCTCACGCTCGCTGGGAGGACCCGCGTCGGTTCGAGGAAGTAAACCAACGTGGCGGTGAACGCCCCCGTCGCACCGAGGACGAGCAGAATCGTCCGCACGGACGGCAGAACGACCGCCGCCGCAACCGCTACGGCACCGACCGCCGCGAGACCGACCGCCGCGTTTCGATTTCTGACCCGCCGAGCGCGGGCGTACTCCCGACGGAGGTTCGCGTTCTCCTCGCGGAGTATTTCGACCTCCGCCGCCAGTCGAAACCGCTCGTCCGATGACGATTCCCCTTCGAATTCGGGTGGCACCTCCTCGCTCATCGGACGTCACCTCCGTCCCGAATCACGACACGAGTGTACTGTGACACCACCATCGCCGCGATTCCCGCCACGGCGACGACGATGAACGCCGTCGGCAGCGTCCCGAGTTCGAGGAGACCGACCCACGTCAGGCCGGCGCAACTGGCGACGATGGCGACGACACCCAGTTGCCGTCGGCGGTCCGTGACCCGAACCGACGGTGACAGCAACACGAGCGTGAGCGCGAGTTCGACGACCGGAATCGTCCACCCGAGGCCGTGGGACGGATAGAGTGCGACGACGGCGAGTTGCCCGGCGACGAACGGGTACACCGCGGGCGTGAACGCCCAAAGCGCGAGGAGAACGGCTCCGGCGAGGGCACCTATCTCCCGATGGGAGACGGCCAGCGCACCCGCCGCAACTACGGCGGCAATCCCGCCGAGCGGCGTCCGCACGTTCGATTCGAGCATGGTCAGACGGACACCCCCCGCGCGGAGGAAAGAATGGTCTCCACCCTGTCGCCGGGTCCGACTTCGAAGGCGGACACCAGCGGATACGAGCCGATTTTCCGTCGAAACCGCTCGAACGAGACGTACCGCCCGTACGTTTCGTCGAGGTCAGCCAAGCCCGTCGAGTCGAACAGTACTCGTGGTGCGAGAAAGACGTTCGTTTGGCCCGCCTCCCGACTCGCGTATCGAACGCAGTCGCGTACCTCGGCACGGTGCGCGTCCGACGTGAGCAGGACGACGGAGACGTTTCCGGCTTGTCGGGATAGCTGCCGTTCAACCGTCGAACGCAGTGGTGCGTCGGCGGGGGCGCCCCTCGATGCGTCCGAGAGGAAAGGACGGATTCGCGCCGCGAACGCCGAGTCGTCCGCCCGTAACGAATCCCGGCGACGGGACGAAACCGCATCAGAAATCCGTCTCGGGGTCGTTTCGGCGTCGTTCCCTCGCGTTCGCCCGCCCTCCACCTCTAACGAACGAAGCGTCTCGCGGATGGCCTCGTAGTGTGTCGGCGTCGAACGGAACGGGTACCCGGCCGTAACGCCCTCGCGTCCGACCGCGAAAAGTCCGAGCGAATCCGAACGGTCGTGCGCTTCGGCGACGAGCGCGAGCGCGACTTCCCGAAGGTACGCGAGTTGCGTTTCGCCCGGCCGTCCGTTTCCGACGGAGGAGCGTCGGTCGATGAACACTGCAACGCGCTGGTCGGGGTCCTTCTCGTACTCCCGGACGTGCGGATAGTTGAACCGGGCGGTCGCGTTCCAATCGACGCGTCGAAGGCTGTCACCGGTCGTGTACTCGCGTATTTCGACGGTCGGAAGTCCGCTCGTGTTCCGCTTCGCGGACTGGCCGCCGTACTGCGTTTGCGTCCGCTTGCCGCCGCGTCCGACGTGAACGTCGCTCGGAGTTCGCTGGGTGACCATTAGCTTCGGCCCGTCGTCGCCCGTCCACCGGGCGGTGAACAGTCCGAACCGGTCGCTGGCTTCTACTATCGGCGTTTCGAACGAGGCGGAACCGGCGGTCGGGAACGCCACCGAATACGTCGTCCTTGCCGTCGTTTCACCCACGTCGAGGTTGGCGGTTCGCTCCTCCCTCGCCGCTCCGTGGCCGGAGAGCGGCGGCCGCGATTCGGCGGAGAGAGAAAGCGAGGAGTCCGGCGGTCGCTCGACGTCGACCGTCACCGATATCGGGATGTCCGCCCGCACGTGGATTCGGGGGCACGACTGTGAGACGGTCGTTCCGGCGACGTCACGGCGGAGTTCGGACGCGAAGGAGACGTATCGATAGAGCACCCAACACGTGACGCCCATCGTCCCGAAAACGAGCGCCGGACGGTCGAGCAGGACTGCCAACACGGAAAAAGACAGGCCAAACGAGACGACCATCCACTGGCGACGAGTCGCGTGCATCGTCCTGAAGCGGAATCGACGGTGGCAGTTAACACGGTGCTATCGTTCTGACGGTAATCCGTCCTTTCCGAGGATGGAACGACTATGCCGTCCGACGGGACACGAAATACCACCCGAAGCACGTCTCCTCTTGCCGTAAGCCGGCCCTATCGGCGACCAGTCGTCGCAACGGTCGGCCGGTTTTAAGAACGGGTCCGGCTTACCACGGGGCCACCGTGGCGGTCGTTGGAGCGGATAGCCGTCGGACCGTCGCCCGATATCCGTCCACCGTCCGCCCGATTGGAATCCCTGACTACTCGATGAATCCCGAAACCGCTCCATGAACCGTCCGAGATACACGCTAGCAGTGGCGGTCGTCGTCGTACTCCTCGTCTCGTCGGCCGTCGGTGGTGGGCAAAATACCCCGACGTCGGGTGAGCCACGCGTCAACGAGAACGCGACGAACGGGTCCGCGACGGTGCAAAACGTGACCGCGCCGCGTCATCGGGACCCGGACGTCGTCCGACGGAAAGGGAACTCGGCGGCGGTCGAACGCTGGCTTCAGCAGCGCCTCGCCAGCCGATTCGGCAACAGCATGGTACGAATCGAACGGGGACAGTACGAGAAAGCGCGCGGGTTGGTCGGTGACGATTTCTCGGAGCAACTCAGTCAGTACGTCGAAGTGCAACAATCCACGGAAGGAGGCGGAAACCAGTCCGCGGAGTTCCAAAACGGGATGGAGAGCCAACGGGAGTTCATCGGAGCGGTACGGGAGTACCACCGAACGTATCGTCGCTACCAGAAGGCACGACGGAACGGGAACATCGAGCGTGCGAGACGGCTCGCACGGAAACTCGACCGACTGGCGGAGCAGACGAACCAGTCCGGAACGTCGTTGCAATCAACGTACCGGAATATCTCCCAAACGACTCCAGCCAACCTGAACGAATCGACACAACAGGTGACGTCCATCTCCCAGAACGTCACCCGGACGCAATCGAGCGTCGAGGAGGAAGTGTTCGAAGGGACGACGGTGAACGTGACGGCGAACAAAAGCGCCGTCTCGTTTCTCGACCCCATCGAGTTGAACGGCGTACTGACGACGGAGAACGGGAGTGCCCTCTCGAACCGGAACATCACGCTGAATATCGGAAACCAAACCGTCGAAACGCGGACCGACGACGAGGGATACTTTCAGGCCACGTATCGGCCGACGGAGCTACCGGTGAATACGAACCGACTGACCGTCGAATATCGGCCGAAAAACGAGTCCGCCTACCTCGGCTCGACGGACGCCGTCGCGGTAAACGTGACGCAAGTCGATTCGTCTCTCACGGTGCGGAAGGCACCGAAAACGGCCAAGTTCGGGGACCAAATCGTCGTCACTGGTGTCGTCGGTGCGAAGGATGTGGGAGCGGGGAACGTCCCCGTCGTCGTCAGTATCGGCGACAGGGAAATCGGACGGTCCACGACGAATCGGAACGGTAGCTTCACCGTTCGGACGAGACTTCCGCACTCGGTTCGGGCGGGTACCAGACCCCTTCGGGTGTCGGTTCCGCTCTCCAAACGGGCGTTGTCGGGTGCGACCGTCACCAGAGAACTCCGCGTGAATCGAACGAACACGTCGCTGTCGATGCACGCGGCCAGAAACGGGAGCAGTGTCGCGGTCCGCGGTCAACTCGACACGAAGGACGACAAAGGTGTGACGAACGGGACCGTCGTGTTCCGGGTCGACGGGACTCGCGTCGGCGAGGCAAAAACGGGCAAGAACGGGAGTTACGCGGGGAAATTCGACCTGCCGCCGTCGGTGGACCGTGACGAATCGGCGACGATGGTCGCCGTGTACGACCCGTCCCCGTCGAACCTCGGCATTGCACGGGACAACGCGACCCTCCAAGCCGTCTCCGACGGGTCGCGTCTCCCGGAGTGGATTTCGCTGCCGTGGGCCGGCGTGGCGCTTCTGACTGTCGTGTTCCTTCTCGGGACGGTCCTCGTGAGGTCGCGCCGCGAGGACGAGACGGACGATGACGGGGAGGAGTTCGGACCGTCGGCCGCGCCACTGGACGGCGAAACGGAGGCGACGGACGAGGACGGCCCCGCGGAGACGAGAGACCCGACGTCGGAGGAACTGGACGCGCTCGATGCTGCGCGAAATCACCTCTCGTCCGGTGACGGTGAGCGGGCGGTCGAAACCGGCTATTCGGCGTTTCGACGGTTTCTCCGCCGTCGCTACGAACTCGAACCGTCGGCCACGCCACGGGAACTCAGGGACTCTGCCGGGGCACTCCTCTCCGAACGGGAGTACCGGACGCTAGACGGACTGACTAACAGTTACGAGCGCGTCGTGTTCGCGTCGGACGTCGTTTCGACCGAGAGCGTTTCCAACCTCCTCGACGCCGCCGAGGGCATCCTAATCGAGGAGGACGGAGACGGACGCGACTGAGGGCGATGTCTGGGTCATCGTGACCGCAGCCATCGACGAGTATCGAGCGATGAGCGGAAAACCGCACGTGGCGGACGGCGCGGTACGCACCTATTTCGACTCGGGCGAGAGATAAAACGGCGGAACGAGCCGTCGTAGTGGGCCGTTTCGGGGTTTTCAAACGCATTACGCCCGAAATGTTGAAGGCAAAACGGATGGTGTACTGACACTCCAATGAGACGCAAAAACGAGTCGAGGGAGCATGCCGAACATCTCCACGACATCGGGGACGGTATCGGCTGTACCGAAATCTGGGAACACCTGAGCGACCAGCGGGCGGAGGAATCGGGAAACGAGGAGGACGAGAGACGATGACGATTCTGGTCACTGGCGGGGACGGCTACATCGGATGGCCGACTGCGCTCCGCATCGCCGACCGAACCGACCAGCGAGTCGTCAGCGTCGACGACTGCGGGCGGCGTCGGTGGGTCGAGGAGGTAGGTGGCCAGAGCGCCGTTCCGGTCGCCGACCCCGAAGCACGGATCGATACTGCGCGGAACCGACTGGGACTGCACAACCTCTCGTTCGTCGAGGGCGACCTGACCGAGAAGGCCTTCGTCGACGAACTGCTCGCGGTCCACCAACCCGAAACCATCGTTCACGCGGCCGCACAACCCTCCGCGCCGTACTCCCAAATCAACGGCGAACGCGCGAACTACACGCAACACAACAACCTGCAGTCGACGCGAAACCTCCTGTGGGGCCTCGAAGAGAACGACCTCACCGACACGCATTTCATCGAGACGACGACGACGGGCGTCTACGGTGCTCCCGAATTCCCGATTCCAGAAGGCGGCGCGACGATGGAGAACGAGGGCGAGCGCGACGAGGTGCCGTTCCCAGCGATGGCGGGTAGCTGGTACCACCTGACGAAATCCCACGACGCGGCGAACATGCGGCTGGCACACAAGCAGTTCGGGATTCCGATCAGCGACGTTCGCACGGCCATCACCTACGGGACGGAAACCGAGGAGACGCGCGCCAGCGAGGACGACCTGAAGACGCGCTTCGACTTCGATTACTACTTCGGAACCGTCGTCCATCGCTTCTGTGCGCAGGCCGCCGCGGGCTATCCGCTGACGGTGTACGGCAAGGGCGAACAGCGGAAACCCTTCGCCAGCCTCGAAGACACCGTCGAGGGACTCGCGCGACTCGCGCTCGGCGACGCGGACGACCGCCCCGACGACTTCGTGGTGTACAACCAAGTGACGCGAGCCATCAGCATCGTCGAAATCGCAGAAACCATCGACGAGGTGGCGTCGGAGTTCGACTTCGAGACGTCAGTCGAACACTTCGACAACCCGCGCGAGGAGGACGAGACTCACGAGATGGAGATAGAAAACGACCGCTACATGGACCTCATCGACGGCCAAGAACAGTCCTTCGAGGACGGGGTTCGTGACGTGTTAGAAACGCTCTCGCGCCACACCGACCGAATAGAATCACACGAGGACCGCTTCGTCCCGGACGTGCTTCGGGACGAAACCGAGTCCGTTCCCGCAGGGTCGGATTGAATCACGGAGCTTTTTCGAACCGCGGGAGATCGTTCAGGGCCACCGATAGGTTTGTACGGGTTCCCGTCGAGTACCGATACCGATGACCGTCAGCCACCGACGCCGGTTCGTCTATGGCCAACTCGGGGTGATGCTCCTCGCGGCCGCCACCCTGTCGATTCTCGACGTGCTTTCGGGGGAGACGTTCTTTATCGTCTCGTTCGTCGGCCTGTTGATGTTGCTAGAACTCACGTCCCCGGCACACGTCAGACCCCAGTGGCAGGTCCGTCTCCGATGGATACTCCTCGCGGGACTCCTCGGGTTCGGCTACGTCGTCTTCACGCACGTCCAGCGCGTGTTCGCCTGAGGCGGTGCACCGTCGACTGATAGCTGAGAGAGGAAGAGAGATTACTCCTCGACGTCCCCGTCGCTCGAATCGGTTCGGGACGATTCCCGCGAGAGTCGAACCGGCGACGAGAAGGAGAGCGTGTAACTTGCCCAGTGAAGTTCGAACAGCAACCAGAGGAAGAGGACTCCGGCAAACGCGAGCGCCGAGATAGCGCCGACCGGCGTTATCCACGCCGGGAAGATGAAGAGGAGCGCGTGGAGTATCCGCGGCGGAAGGACGTTTATGCCGGTCGTCACCGCCTGGTCGGCCATGGACGCCATGAAAAACGATGAATCGCCCGTGGAGCCGCCCACGTGTGGTTCGAGGCCCAGCGCCTTCGCGCTCGTCCCGTTCGTACTCTCGTCCCCGGTTCCGAGGCGTTCCGCCTCGTACGGACCGGGGAACGACATCGACCAGACGATCTCGTTCTGCTGGTTGACTTCGAACACCCTGTCGCCGTTGGAGTCGGTGATGAGCGTGTGGCCGTTCGGCAAGCGGTCCGCGTCGCGGGGCCACTGCATCTTCGAATCGCTCCACACCCACGTCCGGTTCCAACTGCCGTTCGACCGCTGATATTCGACCACGCGGTTGTTCTCGGAGTCGGCGACGAGTTCGGCCGGACCGCCGTTCGCCTCGTTGATGTAGTCCGGATTGTGTTGCTCGTAGAGCGTCTCGTACCGGTCGTCCGCACCGAGTGTCCAGTTGGGCTGTAGTCCCGTCGTCTTGTTCAGAAAGACCACTTGGTCCTGATTCCGCATGCTGACCGCTATCCGCCCGTCGTGTAGCCGTTGGACGTTGTTGATGTGCGTCCAGTCGCGGGGGAAACTTCCGCCGCTCGCGTGCGAGAAGTTCTGTTCGGCCTGCCAGTTCCATTCGATGTTCCCGTTCCGCGTGTTCACGATGTACACGCCGTCCGGGGGGTTGATTTCGGCGACGAGGAGTCGTCCGTTGCCGATGTAATCCACGTCGTGTAGCGCACTGGAACCGCGCGACGTGCGCAGGTCGGACCAGAGACGCGTGACCTCACCCGTCGTCAAGTTGAGTCGCTCGACGACGCTTCGGCGACATTTCACCGTCGAGTGGCACGCGCTCTTGTTCACGTTATCGGACGCCACGTAGAGGACGGTCATGTCCCCCTTCGGACTCGGGTCCACGTCGTGGTAAAAGTCGTGCGTGTCGTTGTAATAGAGCGTCTTCCCGTTCGGCCCGTACGCACCGATACGGCCGCCACCGTAGGCGTCGGTCGTTAAGACGGTTACCCCGTTTGCCGGCGGGACGGTTCGCGTCTCCATTTGTGCGCTCGACCATTCCTGCCCGCTCTGTAGATATGCACTCGCCACCGGCGCACTCAGCGCTAGTAAAACGAGAACAAAAGCGGTTCGAATGACTCGCTTCGATGGAATGTGTCGTCTATACGTCGCCCTATCAGTGTCATCGCCTGTGTTCCCCCCAGCCATGCTGAATAACCATATACCTTACTCGATTTATTAACTCTTGTGACCGTCGTGAGGCTTCGAGACGAGGAGATAAGACTCCGAGCGCCGCGATGCGAGTCGAGACCGCGTCCCGATTAGCTGTCCGTGAGGAGCGCCACGTACTCGTCCATCATGTCCTCGACGTCGAAGTGGTCGACCATGTACTCCCGAGCCATCCGACCGCGGGCGGCGAGGTCCGCCTCGGCGAGCGCCTCGACGCCATCGGCGAGCGCGTCCGGGTCGTTCGGCGGGACGACTTTTCCCCCGTGAACTAAATCCGAGACGCCACCGACGTCGGTGGCGACGACCGGCGTTTCGCATGCCTGAGCCTCCCGTATCACCGCAGGAGGCCCCTCGGCCGTCGATGCTAACACGAACACGTCCGCCGCTATCAGGAACGGACGAACGTCCTCTTGATAACCGGCGAACGTGACGTACCCCCGAACGCCTTCCCGTTCGGCGAACCGTTCGTACTCCGCCCGCTTCGTCCCGTCGCCGACGAGCGTCAGGCGGTAGTCACGCGCGCCTCGTTTGCGCAATTCGACGAACGACTCCAACAGGTTGTGGACCCCTTTCACCGGGTCGAGGCGGCCAACGTACACCAATTCGACGCCGCCGTTTCGCTCCGCGGGCGTCGTCGCATCCGGGGCGTACCGGTCGACGTCGATTCCGGTCGGGATTATCCTCGTCTTCTCGCCCGACGCGAACCGGGTCAACCCGTCGCGGACGTACTCCCCCTGACCGACAATGTGGTCCGCGGCCATGAACGTGAGACGGCCGACCGAGTGCGTGTACGCCTTCGAGACGGCGTCGACGAACGCGTTCCCGTAAAACCACTCGACGCCGACGATGTTGCTGACGACGACGGTGGTCTCGACGCCGAACCGTCGGCCCAGCACCGCCGCAAGGGAACACACCGGATAGAGGTAATCACCGATGACGAGTCTATCGAGGGCCGGGAACTCCTCCCGCAAGAGCCGATAGAATCCCGGCGTCGGGAGCGTGTACCGGATTTCCGGGACGAACCGCGCCGGATAGTATCGCACCGTGATGTTCTCATCCTCCGGCGGGTATCCGCGCCCCTTTTCCGGGTGAAAGAACACGATTTCGTGTCCCTCGTCCGCCAACCGCGGCGCGAGTATCTGTGGGTCCGGCCTGACCAACACCGTCGGGTTCAGTATTCCAATTTTCATCGGTGAGTGGGTCCGCTCCGTGGATTCCCGATGAACCGACGATACCGAACGGCAAAAAGATTCTCGGAAATTTACATCTCGGGGTGCGTCGAAAGACAGGCGTTTCCGATCGTTCAGCCGTACGGACAGGGAACGAGACGCCGCCACGGAGGCCGATAGATTCGTAACCGTCACCGTAGAGTGCTGAATGGACCGAATGAGTTCCCGTTATGTCACGGTGTCGCGCTCGACGGACGCGTTCAAAGTCGCCGTCATCGTCGCCAGTTGGGTCCTGTTGGCGACGACCGTACTCGCACACCAGAACGGCCACCTCTACCCGTATATTCCGGCCGGTGTCGGCGTCGTCATCCTTCTTTTCGCCGCCTACGTCGTCTCCGTCCCGTCGGTCCCTACCCTCCCCGTCCTGGGGGCACTCGTCGGCCTGAGCGTTTACTACCGGGCGGTCATCGTCTCGTTCGCGGGAAGCTACATCGGACTGGACCCGGACAAGTATGCCGCCGCCATCGTCTCGTTACAGGAGATAGGTCGGGTGTCCACCCTCGATTTCGAGTTCTACGGCAAGGCACCCCTGTTCCTCGTCTCGGGGGCGCTGACGGGGGACGTGATGGGCGTCGACGCGATGCACATGTTGGACGTGTACGCGTTCGTCTTCGGCGCGCTCTTTCCCCTTCTCGCGTACGTCATCGCACGCCAGCTATCGGGACGCCGCGCCGGACTCTACGCCGCGCTCTTGGTCACCGTCGGCACCGCGTCGGTCCTCTACGTCATGGTCCCGATAGCACAGACGCTCGCGGTCGGTATCTGGATACCGTTCCTCTACGTTCTCGGTCGATACCTCCGACACAAGCGGACCCCGGACCTCGTGTTGACGTTCGCCTTCACCGTCGCGTTAGTGTACATCCATAAACTGACCGCCCTCCTCGTCTTCGGAACCGTCGTCGGGAGCGCCGTCCTCATCCTCCTCCGGTCGCGGGAGTGGTTGGACGAACCGTTCAAACGGGTGACGACGCCATCGACGCTCATGGTGCTCACCGTCCTCTCGGGCGTCCTCGTTGTCGTTCAGCTGACCGTCATCACGGACTTCATTATCGGCGTCGTCGGCCGCCTCCTCTTGGCGCTTCGGGTCACGTCGGAGACGATGGTACACGTCACTCCGAAGGCGGCCACGCCCGTCGCCTCGTCGCGGACGGACTTTCTCGTCCGGCGGGCGTACGGACTGACGCTCGTTCCGCTCGCTGGAATCGCGTGGCTCGTGCTCGCGTGGCGGGCGAAATCGAACGGGGTACGGACGGTGTTGGCCGGAATCGCCGTCTGTATCGCCCTCACTGCGGTCGGTGCCGTGAGCGTTTCCGCGGTGAACCCGTCCCGGATGTACTTCTACGTGGAACTCCTCCTGTTCGTCATCGTCGCCGTGGTGCTGGCGAATCGCCACGCACCCGACCGACGCCGAAGCGTTCTCGCCGTCGGCGTTCTCTTCTTGTTGTTGACGGCACAGTTGGTGACGCCGTTGGCCATCCCCGACCATCCACAGAGCGAACGCCAGTACCTCACGTCGGAGGAAGTCGCGGCGAAACGGTTCAGTAGCCACGTCCCCGGCGAGATAGCCACGGACCTCTACTACGCGAAATCGACCGTCAGACTCCACGAACCGGACGCACAGACCTACGAGTACATGGACGAGGAGTTGATGAACCGGACGGCGCTTTCGGGAACGAGCGGATACATCGCCTATCGAACGCAGGCACGGGTGTATCGGCTGTACGGCGAGATGCAAGGAAGATGGTCGTTGACCTACGACCCGGAGGCGGATTTCGACCGCCGCCACGACCGCGTGTACTCGAACGGCGGCGTCGTCATCTATCGACGGTGATCAGGCGGTCGTTTCCAGCGTCGATACCGTGTCCTCCATCCCGTCCAACATCGCCAGCAACTCGGCTTTCGAAAGGCGTCGCGCATCCGCCGACGTGTACTCCCCGGCGAGCGCCTTCCCGTGACCGTCGTCCGTGTCGGGCATCGACCTGTCGTTCGGATAGAGGACGAAGCGGTCGGGTTCTTCGATGGCGTGTTTCACCTCGTCCTCGGACACGAGTTTTTCGTGGTAGCGTTCGGTCGGCCCGGACCCGACGACCCTGGTCGGAATCTCCTCGGGTCGGTAGCCGAACTCCTCCGCGTAGCGCTCCCGGAGCGCCTCAGCCAAGGTGCCGAGTTTGAACGCGGGCATCTTGCGGACGACGACTTCGCCACCGCTGGTCGTCCCGAACGTCTCCACGACGAACTCCGCGGCGTCCTGCGGGCGCATGACGAACCGGGTCATCTCCGGGTCGGTGACGGTGATGGGGCCGCCCTGTCGAATCTGGTCGATGAACACCGGCACGACGGACCCGCGCGTTCCGAGGACGTTCCCGAACCGAACGCAACCGAACCTGACGTTTCGACCGTTTTTGCTCCCGTTCGCGGCGACGGTCAATCGCTCCGATAGGAGCTTCGTCGCGCCCATCGCGGAAACTGGGTTCGACGCCTTGTCCGTGCTGACGGCGATGACGGCCTCGACGTTCGTTTCCATCGCGGCATGGAGCACGTTCTCGGTCCCCTCCACGTTCGTCCTGACGGCTTGAAACGGGTCGTGTTCGACGATACCGACGTGTTTCATCGCCGCCGCGTGGAAGACGACGTCGATATCCCGCATCGCTCGTGCCATCTCGTCGAACTCACGAACGTCCTTGTACGAGGTTTCGACGCGACGCGGATACCGTCGTCCCAGTTTCGTCTCCATCTCGTGGAGTCGTCCCTCGTCGTTGTCGATTACGCGAACCACTTCCGGCCCGTCCTGCAACACGCGGTGGACGAGCGCCGACCCTATCGAACCACACCCACCGGTGATGAGCACACGCTTACTACTCAAATCTGTCATTTTTTCTCCCCCGTTCGTCAAACTACTTACCATACCTTATCGGTTTTGCCCGCAGCGAGGGTCCATTCAGCCGCAATATGTGCTAATTTCTCCAAATAATATCAAAAAATACCCTATTTTATCGGGGGAGTACGAAACCGACGATACCCTTCTCGACGCATCACACGCTGATCTCCGAGTGGACGACGTAGTTCGCGTAGAAGTAGAGAACCGCGAGCGGGAGGTACGCGGCGAAAATCCGGTCGAGGACGACGACGCTCGTCGCGACGCCCGGCGAGACGCCCAGCGCTACGAGGACTGTCGTTCCGGTCACTTCCGTAACTCCGATGCCGCCGATGGAGATGGGCAACACCGTGACGGAGTAGATGAGCGTCGGGATGAGGAGGTAGAGGAGGGGCGACAACTGGAGACCCTGACTCGTTCCGATAATCCCGAATCGGACCCCGGAGAGGACGACGAAGGAGACGAACAGGAGGGTGACGGAGACGAGTTTGTTCCGCGAGAACGCGTCGTACTGGGCGTCCGTCGTCGTGGAGAGCAGTTTCGGCGCGCGGTCCGAGACGAATCGGGGAAGGTCCACGCGCGTCATCAGAAGCGCCCCAATCGGGACGGCGAGGTACACCGCGGCGCTCAGCAACAGAACGAGCGTGATGTTCCGGCCGAGTTGGTCGAGAACGAAGAACAGTCCTACCAGCGCGACGACGCCGTTGATGACCGCTATCATCTGCACCTGAACGCCCTTGATGACGAACGCGCTCCGTAGTTTGATGCCCGTGTACTTGTTCAGGATGAGCGGCGTCGTGGCGAGCGTGCCGAGTCTGGTCGGCAGAAACGAGTTGACGACGAAATCGACCGTATCGACCTTGAAAATCGGGAGGAAGCGAATTTCCTCGTACTCCCGATACAGCAACTGCAGCGACAGCGAGGTGAGGAGGATGGGCAACAACACCACGGGAACCACGAAGGCGAGATAGATGGGCTTCATCCGAACCATCTCCCGAGCGGCCCGCCCGACGGGGAACTTCCACAGCAAGTAACCGAACGACCCCACCGTAATCACCACTTTCAGAGCCGTCAGTACGTACGTCCGTCGGTCGGTCATAGTCGTCTCTCCGCTGATGTCCTTCCCACTCCCATACACGTCCACCGTCCGATAGCCATGCGACAGGAGACACAATCAATGTTTCCGCCACTCTCGCGCGGTTCGATGACCGATTCCACGGCGGACAGTCAACGGAAGTACGTGACGAAGAGGGTGCGTGCGATGCCGATTCCGTAGCCGAGTTTGGGCTTTTTCGTCGTGCCGGACTGTCGCTGTTCTATCGTCACGGGCACCTCTTTCATTCGCAGTCCGTTCTTGCTGACCTCCACGAGGATTTCCACGGCACAAAAGCGGTCCTCGGTGAGCGAGATGGCACCGAGCGCGTCACTGCGAATCGCCCGGAACCCGTTCGTCGCGTCCGTGATGTTCGATTTCGTCATCAGGTTGGTGAGGGTGGTGAACAGCCAGATGCCGCCGCGCCGGACGACCCCGTTGCCAGAGGCGTCGGACCCGAGGTATCGGGACCCGATAACGTACTCCACCTCGCCGTCGATTATCGGGCGGACGATGCGCTCCAACTCGTCGCCCCGATGCTGTCCGTCGGCGTCCATTCCCACCACGATGTCGGCATCCATCCGTCGTGCGATGTCGAAGCCCGTTTTCAGCGCGCTACACTGACCGATGTTGACCGCGTGTTCGACCACCGTGATACCCCCTCGCCGTGCGACCGCGGCGGTATCGTCGGTCGAGCCGTCCGAAACCACGAGCGGAACGACGGTGTACCCCTCGATGGACTCCGGAAGCGTCTCGATGACGTCACCGATGGAATCCGCCTCGTTGTACGCCGCGAGGACGACCCGGATGGTCTTGTCGTCCGTCCCGTCCATCCGAACATCGTCGATTGCGAGTTCCGTGACGAGGGAACTCATCTTCTGCTTTCGCCGTCCTATCCGTCGCCAGATGGCGAACAGGATGTAACAGAGGACGACGATACCCAGCACTCCGACAAGCGCGAGCACGTCGAATCGAACGCCGACACCGTCGGCCTCCGCCACGCCGCCGAACACGACGACGAGAACGGCGACGAACAGCAAAGCGAGGAGTTCACGGCGCTCGAAGTGCGTCCTATAGCGGGCGAATCCGAGCAGCGTAGTCGCCACCGCTACCGATATGTACAGCAGCCATCGAACCATTGCACGCGAGCTACCATCCGAAAACCATTAACGTTTCTCGGCTCCGTACCGCCGCGTAGCCCGTAATTCCAAGGTCGGGAGCGATGTCGAAGATACCACCTACGTCTCCCTACCCGTTTCCGCGTCGTAGGTCGGAATCGACCGTTCCGACGGCGTTTCCGACGGGTCCTCGGATTCGGGAACCACGTCGATTTCGACGTAATATTTCCGCCCGTCTACCTCGAAGAAGGCGTTTCGGAACGGCGGAAACGTCAGCGCACGGAGACGGTCGATGAGTTCACCCACCCGCATCTCCTCGTCGCGGTTTAGCTCCCACAGGTCGACGAAGTCGCTCTTCTCGTGGTACGTCCCGGACGAGGACTGTTCGACGGCCTCGGCACCCGATTTCAGGTCCGGCCACACGTCCACGAACTGCTCGCGTTGGGCCGCTTCGAGACGATTGTACAGGTCCTTCGCCGTATCGTCCGGGGCGATTTCGACCCGACGGCGGTCGATGACTCCCCCGCCGTCGATAGTCGGCGTCATGTAGTGGATCGAGACGCCCGCCGGATTGTCTTCCACGATGCTCCACACGTTCGGGTTCGCCCCTCGGTTGTACGGGAGATAGGACTTGTGGAGATTGACCGCGCCGAGCGGCGGGAGGTCCAAATACTCCTCGGGAACGATGGCCCGGAACCCGGCCGAGATGAGGAGGTCCGGTTCGATGTCGTGTAACGAAGAGAGCCCCTCCTTCGTCTCGATTATCGTAGCGACAGTCGCGTCGGACCGGTCACTGAGCCAGTCGGAAACCCATTCTCCGATATCGTTTACGCCGAGTAAGGCGACTTCGACCATAGTAACCTCACTACGCCAATGTGTCGCATGAACATTGTGGCGACTCGGTCCAGTGAATGGGAAACGGAACGCGACGGCGAGGATAGCGGAGGTTACTCCCGCTATCATCGTTCCTTACCGGCGGCACTCCACAGGGATATCGTGACAGTTCTCCAATTTCTCTTCGCTTCCGGCACCGAGACGACGGCCGTACTGAATGGTCGAAAATCCGCCAAATAACTAAACGATGAACCGTCGTACGAGGGAAGGATGGCGAGCGAAATCGAACGGGAAGGCAAGGTGTACGAGTTGGCACGACTCGTCAACACCGACAACCTCCAACTGGGGGAGAACGTCGAGATAGACGATTTCGTCCTGCTGAACGCCGGGAGCGGGACGTACATCGGGGACAACTCGTGCCTGCACGCCGGTTCGAAGGTCATCGGTGGCGGCAAACTGTACGTCGGGGACAACGCCGTGGTAACGTACAACTGCGTTCTCGTAACGGGCTATCCGAAGTTCACGTCGCACATGAGTTCCCGCGTTCCCGCCGAGGAGAAAGACCGGATTCGGGGGACGATACGCATCGAGGACGAGGTCTTCGTCGGCTCCGGATCGGTCATCATGCCAGACGTAACCCTCGGAGAGGGTGCCGTCGTCGGTGCGCTCTCGTACGTGGACGAGGACATCCCACCGTGGACGGTTCGCTATCCCGATGGTACCGAGGTCGAGCGCCCACAATTCGAGCCGTACTGGGATGTCTTTTCGATATCATCGTCGAAACGAACTGCGGGCGTCCTGCCACAAGCATCATATATTCGGTCGTTGACACCTGATGCAGAATGGGGGGCACGATTTCCGTGGCGGAGCCGGTACTGGGGGAAGAGGAACGGGAAAACGTTGCAGCGGTACTCGAATCCGGTCGGTTTCTACAGGGACCGTTCGTCGAAGCGTTCGAAGAGAAATGGGCGGAGTCGGTCGGAAGCGACCACGCTGTCGCGGTCAGCAACGGGACGGTGGCGATTCAGCTGACACTGAACGCGCTGGGATTGGAACCGGGCGACGAGGTCATCGTTCCGAGTCTGACGTTCGGTTCGACCGCGACCGCCGTCGTCCACCAAGGTGGGGTACCCGTGTTCGCGGACATCGACCGGGACCTCTACACGCTCGACCCCGAGGACGTGGAACACCGCATCAGCGACCGGACCGCGGCGCTCCTTCCCGTCCACCTGTATGGCCATCCGGCCGAGATGGACGAACTCCTCGCGCTCGCTGAGGAGTACGACCTCGCGGTCATCGAGGACGCCGCACAGGCCCACGGCGCAGGCTACAAGGGAGAGACGGTGGGAAGCATCGGCGATGCGGGCTGTTTTTCCTTCTATGCGACCAAGAACATCACGACGGGGGAGGGCGGCATCGTCACGACCGACGACGACGAACTCGCGGAACGAATCCGACTCCTTCGAAGCCACGGAATGGCCACTCGGGACGAACACGAAGCCCTCGGCTACAACTATCGGATGAACGAACTCAGCGGCGCTATCGGCGTCGCACAGGTTGAACGCCTACCGGAACTCAACGCGCGACGGACCCAAATTTCCGAACGACTGCGCGATGAACTCGCGGACGTGAACTGGCTTCGTCCCGCGACGATTCGGGAGTACGTGGACCACGCCTACTTCTGGGCACCGTTCGAGGTTCGCACGGAGCGCATCGGCATGTCGGGAAAGGAGGTGTGGCGCGCGCTGAAAGACGACGGGGTGGAGACGCGCCACCGGTACACGAAACCGCTGTACGAACAGTCCATCTTCCGCGAACACGAGGGCTTCAACAGCGAGTTCCCGTGGTCCGAAAACGAACACGACCACGAGTACGACGAGTCGCTTCCGGTGGTCGAATCCGTCGCCGGGAACGTCATCGGACTCCCGAACCACCCGAACCTGACCGAGGACGAAGTCGCGCGCGTCGTGGCGGTCGTCCGTGACTTCGCGGACGACCGGCAGTCGGAGCGATGACGATGGCTGGAACGGACATCTCCTCGACTCCGACGGTCAGCGTCACCGGCGCGGGGGGATACATCGGCAGTTGCGTCGTGAACACGCTTCGAGACCACCATCCAGACTGGGACGTTCGAGCGTTCGACAACTTCTATCGCGGCGAGATCCACCACGTCGGCGGCGTGGACGTGGAGTGTCTCGACGTTCGGCGGCGCGACCGACTCGAAGCGGCGTTGGACGGGTCGGACGTGGTCCTCCATCTCGCGGCCGCGAGCGACGTGGACGCGTGTCGAAACGACGAGGAGTTCGCGCTCGAAACGAACGTTCACGGGACGACCAACGTGGCGTGGTTCTGCAAGCGGACGGGTGCCGGATTAGCCTTCCCGTTCAGCATGGCCGTCCTCGGCGACCCCGAGGAGTTCCCCATCACGGTGGACGCGGCACGGCAACCGATGAACTGGTACGGGGAGACGAAACTCGTCGGGGAGCGAACTATCGAGTCTCTGTCACGAGCGGCGTTCCCGGCACACCTGTTTCTCAAAGCAAACGTGTACGGCGAACACGCCGTGGACGAGCGTCGAATCTCGCGGGGGATGGTCATCGAGTTCTTCGTTCGGCGCGCGTTCGCCGACGAACCGATACCGGTGTACGAACCGGGAACGCAGGCGAGGAACTTCGTTCACGTGCAGGACGTCGCGGACGCCTATCGGCGGAGCGCGGAGCGATTGGTAGCGGAAACCGAGGAGGGGCGGACCGGCGTCTCGAAGTACGAGGTAGCGAGCGACGAGGAGTGGACGGTCATGGAGTTAGCGGAACTGGTCCAGCGGTCGGTGGCCGCCGAGACGAGAACGGAACCGACCATCGAACTCGTCGAAAACCCACGCGGGGACGAGACGCTCGTCACGGACTTCGCCGTAGACATCTCCACTGTGCAAGAAGAGTTAGGCTGGGAACCGACGCGCTCGATTCGGGAATCGGTCGAACGACTCGTCCGTCGAAGAGCGGAGTAGTCACCGTCGTTAGCCTCGAACGCGTATCCAAATGTGCGTTCGCCGGTAGGCGTTCTCCGTCGAGGGCGATGCCGGCGGGCGACCCCGGAAGAGGAGGAACGAGAGTCGAAGCCGTTCGCCGGTCATCGTCGGTTCGATACTCCGGTTCTCGACGGCCGTTCGGCCCTGCCCGACGGAGACGTGAAACCGTTGGAGCCGTCGCTCCGCCGTTACCCGCATCGACCCGTCGTTTCGCTTCACCCGTTGTAACAGGACGACGACGGTGTAGTTCGCCCGCTCGCGCTCGTGATTTTCGATTCCGACCCGGAGCGATTTTTGGGTTCCTCTCGTGAAGTTCCGCGGATACGCGTCCGTAACCGTCGCTCCCGTCTCGTTTTTCGTCCCGAGGTAGAGTTCGGTGAACTGCTCGTCGCTTCGGGGCGTCGTCGTCGTGTAGACGATTCCGGCGGAAGCGACGACGAGACTGACGACGAGGAGGACGTTCAACGGACGGGCGCGTATCGTGTCGCTCGAAACGGAGGATTTGAGCCGGTCCGAGACGAGTCCGTGCTGGACCGAGAACCGTTCCGACTCCGGGAGTGACCGGCGACGGAACGCGGCGATGAGCGCACAAACGACGGTAAAGCCGCCGACACTGAGCAGACTCGGCCCGAGTCGTAACCCCCACGGGGAGTAGCTGAGGAGGTATCCGATGAGGGGAACGACCGCCAAACTGGCCGCGATAGAGAGCGTGAGGCGTTCGATACCGTCGATACGGCGATGGAAGACGCCGCTGGAATCATCCCGCCCCCGTCCGTCTTCCGACGGGTGTTTCCCGCCTTCCTCCGGAAACAGGGTCGCGACGAGACAGTAGCCCGGCAGGAAAAACAGAAAGAGGAATCCCAAAACTAACCGTACCGGCAGCAGGAGTTCGATACCGAGGCGGACGACGCCTGCCGTCAGCAGAACGAGCGCGATGGCGGCGGCGAGGTCCGCGGGAAACCGGCGAACGCGGCGTGGCAACAGCAGCCACAAGTCGGATCTATCCATCATCTATCTCACTGTCAGTGTCGAACGCGAACATCCGGGCGTGAAACCGCTATCCGCCGAGTCATCTCCGGACGTTCCGCCCGAATACCCTCGTCGGTACCACCGTTCCGTCTCGCCCGTTCCCACTCGCGTTCCCCCCAACCGTCCGTAGTGGTGGGGTTCACCTACACCGACGACCTAACTAAAGATTGGGGTCCGGACTCCCCTGTCCGGCGGTCTCGGTTACATGAAAAGCGAAACGACAACGAGTTAACAGCCCTTTTGAAGCTTGTATCGCTGATACACTGCCGTCGCACGCTGGATGAGACTCCGTTTTTGGTCCGCCGGCATGTCGCTGGAACGGATTCGCTCGACACCCTGTTTGTACGTCGCATGGAGTTCACTGCACGACATCGATCCGAGTTGAGACGCCGAACTCCCGAACGGTGCTTGCATCGAAAGGCTGTTCGACTGCGCCGCTGGCCGCTCTTGCCCGGCCGTCGTTCCGGCAAATCCTCCGACGAGGAGGCCGGTGGCGAGAAGGACGACGAGCGAGTGTTTCAGTGCAGTTTGCATGTTGTGACACGGGAGCCGAAACTCCCTGCCAGTGGGACACTGAGTCGGGACTTCAATCCCGACCACCGTTTTTTCGGCGCCGTTTCGTTCTCATCACCGTAACGGCAGTTCTGTTGGACGTACACCACGTTTCGAGCGATGGCGACGCGGGTAAGCACGATTACGCGGGGACGAAACGATGAGTTTTCCCCCATCGGTTACACCCCCGATGTCGAGTGTATCTCTCGACAGGAGAACCGGATTAGCAGCGAACGGAGGGTTCAGAGGTACGTCCTCAGTCGAGGAATTTCCCTTCGGATGCCGAACGAATCAGAACGGTCGTTTCGACGGCCGTTACTCCACGGTGACGCTCTTGGCGAGGTTACGCGGTTTGTCGATGGCGCGACCCTTCTCCTTCGCCACGTGATAGGCGAACAACTGTAGATACACGTTCGCGATGACGGGTTCCATCAGACCGACCGAGGGCACTTCGAACATCGTATCGAAGACGGGGTTCGGTTCTGTGTCGGACGTGACGCCGATGACTGGGGCACCACGAGATTCGACTTCCTTAACGTTGTGGAGCGTCTCGGCGGCGTTCGTCCCCTCCGTGAGTATCGCGATGACCGGCGTCTTCTCGGTCACGAGCGCGAGCGGGCCGTGTTTGAGTTCGCCACCCGCGAAACCCTCCGCGTGTTCGTAGGATATCTCCTTGAGCTTGAGCGCGCCTTCGAGCGCGACTGGATGGCCGAGCCGACGGCCGATGAAGAAGAACGAATCGCTGTCGGCGAACGCCTTGGCCTCGCTCTGTACCGATGTTTCGGCGTCGAGTACCTGCTGAATCGCGCTCGGCATGGCGGACAGTTCCTCCAGAATAGTCGTCCGTTCGTTCGACGTGAGCGCGTTTCGTTGCTCCCCCAGATACACCGTGACCAGCGTCAGCGTCGCCACCTGCGAAACGAACGTCTTGGAGGCCGCGACACCGATTTCCGGTCCGGCACGGATGTAGACGGTTTCGTCCACCTCGCGGGTGACGGTCGAACCGACCGTGTTCGTCACCGCGAGCGTCCGAGCGCCCGCACCGGCGGCCTTGCGAAGCGCACGGAGCGTATCCGCGGTTTCGCCGCTTTGTGTGACTGCGACGACGAGCGTCCGCCACGGGTCGCGATTGGCTTTGAACTCGTACTCGCTCGCGATGTGAACCGAGACACGAACGTCCGCGAACTCCTCCAACAATCCGGCGGCGTACAGGCCCGCGTAGTACGACGTTCCGCAGGCGACTATCTGAATCTCGTCGAGGGAGCGACAGTACTCCTTCGTCAGCGAGAGGTCGAGGTCGACCGTTCCGGAGAGTTCGTCGATACGACCCGAAAGCGCCTGCCGTACCGCTCGGGGTTGCTCGTGAATCTCCTTTCGCATGTAGTGTTCGTAGCCGCCCTTTTCCGCCGCCTCGGCGTCCCAATCGACGGTTTGGCGGTCTCGCTCGACGACCTCGCCCCCGTTGATAATGGTCGCTCCGTCCTCGGTGAGGTGTGCGATGTCGCCGTCTTCGAGGAACGTCACCGTGCGCGTATGCTCCACGAACGCCGTCACGTCGCTTCCGAGGAACGTCGCGTCCTCGGCGTGGCCGACGACGAGGGGGCTGTCCTGCCGTGCGGCGACGATGCCGTCGTAGCCGACGGCCGTGACCGCGATGGCGAAGCTCCCCGAGAGCATCGAGACGACCCGTTTGACCGCCTCGCGGAGGTCGACATCGCCTGTTAGAGCGTCCTCGATGAGGTGTGCGATGACTTCGGTGTCCGTCTCGCTCGTGAACTCGTGGTCGGGAAGGAGGTCCGTCTTGAACTCCTCGTAGTTGTCGATGATGCCGTTGTGAACGACGGCGACTTGGTCCGAACAATCGGTATGCGGATGCGCGTTGCGCTCCGTGGGTGCCCCGTGGGTACTCCATCGGGTGTGGCCGATGCCGCAGGTGGCGTTCGACATCGAGGGAACGGTGAGATTATCGATTTCACCGCTCCGTTTGTGTACCCGTAACGAGTCATCGAGGAGGGCGATACCCGCCGAATCGTAGCCGCGATATTCGAGATTTTTCAAACACTGTGCGACGATGGTCGAGCAACTGTCGTTTCCGATGTAACCGGTAATTCCACACATAACTATCCTCTCCGTACAATCGCGCCGTCTTGGGTCCGCTCTCGAAGGGTGGTTCCGCTCTCCGCCGTCACCCCTTCGCCGAGAATCGTCCCCGGGGTGATGGTGACGTTACCACCGATTTCGGCGTTGTCTCCGACGAGGCCGCCGAACGTCACGTCGCGGTGGACCGTCTCCCCGAGAGTAACGTCGGTTACGCCTCCTTCAATCGTCGTGTTCGGCCCGATGGTAGCGTTCGCGCCGACGACGCAGTTCCGAACGACCGCGCCCGGTTCGATGGTCGCATCCGGGAAGATGACGGCGTCCTC
The DNA here is from genome assembly GCF_056892285.1 of Haladaptatus sp. HS23. Taxonomy (NCBI): domain Archaea; kingdom Methanobacteriati; phylum Methanobacteriota; class Halobacteria; order Halobacteriales; family Haladaptataceae; genus Haladaptatus; species Haladaptatus sp. HS23. The sequence goes on from NZ_JBXGLH010000003.1 coordinate 168,678, forward strand.
GACGACGGCGTTCGCACCGACAGTCGCGTTCTCACCGAGCGAGGTCCCTCGAAGGACGACAGCGCCGGCGCACACCGTCACGTCTTCGCCCACCGTTACGTCGTCGTGGATGACCGCCGTGGATGCGACGTGCGACGACAGAGTGGGGTCGGAGTCGTCAGCGGACACCTGTTTGTCCGAAACGTAGCTGTTGAGCCACAGCAAATCCCATGGGTACGAGATGTCGCCCCAAAGGCCATCGTACGGAACCGCGCGGAGAGAGTGGGTTTCCGCGTAGTTGCGCAGCGTTCGCGTCAACGCCAGTTCCCCGTGACTCTCCGTTTGACGAATCGCGGCGAAGATGTCCGGGCCGAACACGTACACACCGGCGTTGATTAGTTCCGACGTCGTCGTTCCCGGCGTCGGCTTTTCGAGGATGTCGGTGATGTTCTGGCCGTCGAATTCGACCACACCGTACCTGTTCGGCGTTTCGACCCGCGTCGTCGCTATCCCTGCCGACCCCGTCTCCCCGTGGTCGGCGATGAGGTTCTCGATGACCGACGGTTCGATGTATCGGTCGCCGTTCAGCGCGATGAAGTCCGACCCGATGTACGATTCGGCCTGCAAGAGCGCGTGTCCGGTTCCCAACTGTTTCTCCTGCACCGCGTAGGTGATATCGACGCCCCACTGACGACCGTCGCCGAAGTACGTCTGAATCCGCTCGCGGTGATAGCCGACGACGAGGACGATTTCGTCCACTCCCGCCGCGGCGACCGATTCGACGACCGATTCCAAGAGTGGCTTGTTGCCGACCGGAAGCATCGGTTTCGGGCGGCGGTTTGTGAGTGGCCGAAGCCGCGACCCTTCGCCAGCAGCGAGAATGACCGCTTTCATCATCAGTAACAGGCCAATCCTACAGTATATCTCTTTCTATTGACAATCTGATGGGTTAGTTTCGTGACTTTCCCCGGAATATCTTGTTTCGGGTCGGGGAGACAAACGACCGGGAACGGAAACGACAGTAGCCCTCCGAGATAAGGGACCGATGGACGAACGCCCCGACATCGGCCCGTCTCTCCAGTTCGCCTCGTGATAGGCCTACCCTCGTTAGGGAGCGCCTTCGGTTCTACGCTCGGCCGTCGTTCTGCCCGATTCCGTATCCCGGACAGATATGCTATAGCGACATATAATTTATGAATCCGCGGCGGCGGAGTGGAAAGAGCACAGAACTCCACGTTCACACCTCGCCGGGAACGATACGCGCCGCAAAGTGTGACGATTCGGTCGGGTAGACGACCGAGGTTGGAAGCCACTTACAGCCACCTCCGGAACCCATCCAGCGGTTTTTTAACTCGGCGCTTGGACATAGTCGTGATGAGAGTTAGCACGACCTGCGGAACGATACGGCTATTCGACACGGACGTCGGTACCGACACGAAATCAGCACCAGCGCGTTCGGAGGGATACTGACGATGGAGGAGATCAACACCGACGCCGCGCCGCCGAGCATCGGCCCGTTTTCCCAGGCTATTCGCGACGGTGACCGGATTTACGTCTCCGGGCAGGGACCGGTGGACCCAACATCGGGAAACATCGTCGGCGATACAATCAGGGAGCAGACGGAGCGAACGCTCGAAAACATCGACGCCGTTCTCGGCGCGGCGGGGCGTTCGCTGGACGACGTGGTCAAAGCGACCGTATTCGTCCAGAACATGGACGACTACGACGAGATAAACGAGGTGTACGCGGACCAGTTCTCCGCGCCGTATCCCGCCCGAAGCGCGGTTCAGGTCGAGGACCTGCCCATCGACATCGGCGTCGAAATCGAGGTCGTGGCGAGCGCCCGCGAGGAGGAGGCGTAAAAGCGGTCGCAGTTCGCCGCGGCGAAACCGCACGCAACTGGTTGCCGTTCCGAAAATCGCTCCCTGCTTCTCTCCCGCCGGTTCTTTCCACCACATCCATCGATACGTTCATGGTCGCAGCCCGTGCATCGATACCACGCCACGACTATGCCCGACATCGAACGCGGAGCGAGCTATTTCGGCGTACAGGACCCGGAACACGCGGCGGACGACCTCGAACGACTGTACGGGGAGGGGTTGACCGCCGTCCTCCATACATTCAGCGAACGTGACCAAGCCTTCTACAGCGAGACGGTGAAGGACATCGTCGCCGCGAGTCACGACCGGTCGCTGTCCGTCTACGTCAACCCGTGGGCCGTCGGCGGCGTCTTCGGCGGCGAGGAGTTCTCCCGGTTCGTCGCGCACAACCCCGACAGTCGACAGGTCCTCTCCACCGGGGAGCGCGTGCCCGCCGCCTGTTTCAACGACCCGGCGTTCCGCGAGTTCATGCGCGAGTGGACCCGCGACGCCGCCGGACTCGGCGCGGACGTCCTCTTCTGGGACGAACCCCACTGGCACAACGTCCAATGGTACGGCGACGACCATCCCCGCGACGTGTGGTGCTGTCGCTGTGAACATTGCCGGGAGGGATATCGCGAGGAGTACGGCGAACCGATGCCTGCGACGGAGACGGAAACCGTCTCGGCGTTCCGGGAGGAGTCGATGCTCGACTTCCTCGACGAACTGATGGCACTGACCCACGAGGAGGGCGCGGAGAACGCCGTCTGCCTCATGCCGACGGGGTCGGCGGACCACGGGCCGCGAAATTGGGCGCGGCTCGCCGAAAACGACCACATCGACGTACTCGCCACTGACCCGTACTGGGACGCCTTCGCCGAAGACGCCGACCCGGCCGAATACGTCTCCCGGTTCGGACGGGAAATAGTCGAGCTCGCGGACAAAAACGACCTGCGGAGCCAGTTGTGGATTCAGGGCTTCGGCTTGAGCGGCGACTCGGCGACGGAGGAGGTTCGAACGGCGACGCGAACCGCGCTCGAACTCGGTACCGACAGCGTGTTCATGTGGGGGTACGACGGCTGCCGAACCATCTCGGAAATCGCCTGCGAGGACCCGATGGCCGTCTGGAACGCGTATTTAGACGAAGTGAACTGACGAACGCGGGACCCGATTTCGCCGCCGTACGGGGTTATTTGTAGGTGGCCTTCGAGGATGTGGTATGTCGATTGCGAACGTGTCAGCCATCCCCGTAGAGATGGGTGTCAAACCGCTCGAAGACGAACTTGGCCTCGCGCCCTACGTGAGCAACCACGACCAAGTGGAATCGGTCACGCGAATGCTCGTGAAAGTCGAAACGGACGAGGGGATAACCGGATGGGGCGAGATGCTCGTCGGAATGAAGTCCGCCGCGGTGACGAAGGCTGTCGTGGACGACGTCATCGCCCCGGAACTCGTCGGCCGCGAGGTGGGCGACATCCGCGATTTCGTGGAGTCGTTTTACTTCCCGTACGTGAAGGTGCGACCCTTCGTCGGGGCCGTCGAAACCGCGCTGTGGGACGCCTTCGGGAAGAAAGTGGGCGTGCCCGTCCACCAACTACTCGGCGGGAAGACCCGCGAGACGGTGGACATCGCCACCTGCCTCGGTATCCTCTCGCCGGAGGAGTCGCGGACGTACGCCCGACGCGCGGTCGAGCACGGCTTTTCGACCCTGAAGACGAAGGCCGGACCGGACTGGCGCAAGGACGTCGAACGAATCCGCGCGATGCACGACGAAGTGGACGGTCAGTTGGAGTTTCGACTCGACCCCAATCAGGGCTGGGCCTTCGAGGACGCGGTCCGGGTCGCCACCCGACTCGAAGAGGAGGGAATCCTCCTCCAGTACCTCGAACAACCGGTTCGAATCGACACCTACGGAACGTACGCATCGCTCCGTAATCGCGTGCGGACGCCCGTGGCGGTCAACGAGGACACGTACTTCCCGCGCAACCTCCGATTCCTGTTGCAGGCCGACGCCATCGACGTGGCCGTCGTGGACCTCGTGCCCGCCGGCGGCATCCTCGCCGTGCGCGAACAGGTCGCCATGGCGGCCAATGCGGGCGTCTCGGTGTCCCACCACTGCGGCTTCGACCTCGGCGTCAAGACGGCGGCCATGCTTCACACCGTGGCGAGCACACCCGGCATCAACCTCCCGCCGGACAGCACCTACTACGGGTGGGACGACTACATAATCGAGGAACCGTTCGAAGTCGAGGACGGCGCGCTCCCGGTTCCGGACGGGCCGGGACTCGGGGTGACGGTGGACGAGGAGAAGGTCGAACGGTATCGGTGCGACTGAGTCAGTCGCCGTCCGCCGTCTCGCGTGGTGCTGTGGGTTTTCCGCTCGCGCTATCGTCGGAGAGCGGTTCGCTCTCCCAGTAGTCGTGGTCCGCTTCGTTGCGGAAACAGGCGGTCCGTCGCCCGTCGCCCTCGTGGTCGGTGAGTTCGGGACACGCCCGTGCACACGCGGTGCGTGCTTCGGGACAGCGCGTGTGGAACCGACAGCCGGACGGCGGGTCCACCGGGTCGGGAATGTCGAGTGAGCGAATCGGGGGATCCGAAACGCCCTCCGACCGGTTTCTGAGGTCGGAAGTGGCCCAGAGAAGCACCTTCGTGTACGGATGCTGTGGATTATGGATTATCTGTTCGGGCGTGCCGATCTCCACGAGTTCGCCGAGATACATAATTCCGATACGGCCGTTCGCCCGCTGGGTGAGGTGTTTCGCGTTGGCGAGGTCGTGTGAGATGTACAGGTAGGAGGTATTGAACTGCTCTTGCAGTTCGAGCATGAGCTCCATCATCTCTGCACGTAGTGAGACGTCGAGAGCGCTGATTGCTTCGTCTGCGAGGATGAGGTCTGGGTTCATCAGCAAAGCACGGATGAGCGCCACACGCTGTTGTTCCCCGCCGGAAAGTTGATGAGGATACCGCTCGGCGTAATCCTCCGCTGGAGCCATGCCCACGTATTCGAGCAGGCCGTAGATACGGGCGCGACGGTCTGCCTCGCTCATCTCCGGTTGCCAGCGTTCCAGTGGGTCGGCGAGGCTCGACTCGACGGTGTAGTTCGAGTTCAGCGAACTGCCGGGGTCCTGATGAATCATCTGAAGCGAGCGGCGTATCTCACCCGCCGAATACTCGCCAGCTGACTTCTTCCGCCCGAACAGACCGCTGGATTCCTTGGTTTCCCACACGTTCTGACCGCGGTACAGCACTGTCCCCTCCGTCGGGCGCTGGACGCCGATGGCCGTCTTCCCGAGCGTCGTCTTTCCACACCCAGACTCGCCGACGAGCGCGACGATGTCGTTCTCGTAGATGTCGAGGGTCACGTCGTCCACCGCGTGGACGGTCTCCGACCCGGCGAGGCCGAACAACTGTTCCTTCTCGAAGTGGACGCTCACGTTCTGCAGCGAGAGGAGCGGGTCGCCGCGACGGGTACTCACCGACGTTCACCTCCGCTGGCGTCGGCGGTGTCCGGCGCTTCCGCCGACTTCGGCGGTTCGTCGAGCAACAGCGGAACGGTTTCGCGGGCTTCCTCGGGGTAGAAGCAGGCCACTTCGTGACCCTCGGCCACGTCGCGCAGGTGCGGGTCTTGGGTCTCGCACGTCCCGTCGGCCAACGGACAGCGCGGGCTGAACGAACAGCCGGTCGGGAGGGAGACGGGGTCGGGACTCGACCCTTCGATTCCTTCGATGTCCATCGCCCGGTCGGAGATGTTCGGGACGGCGTTGAGCAGGGCGCGGGTGTAGGGGTGAGCCGCGTCGTCGAGGAGTTCGTCGGTCGGGCCGAGTTCTACGAGGTCGAAGGCGTACATCACGGCGAGGCGGTCGGCGAGGTCCGCGACCAGCGGCAGGTCGTGGGTGACGAACACCATCGTCAGGTCGTACTTCTCTTGTAAGTCCTCGAGCATACTAATGATGGAGCGCTGCATGAGCAGGTCCAGCGCGGCGGTCGGTTCGTCCATCACGACGACCCTCGGGTTGAGGATGAGGCCGAGAGCGATGAGCGCCCGCTGTTTCATCCCTCCCGACAGTTCGTGGGGATGGGAGCGTAACACCTGCTCGGTCGGCAGGTAGAGGTCCGCGAGGAGTTCGCGTGCGAACTCCATTCCCTCCGAGACGTCCGCGCCGTGTGCGCGAAGCGTCTCCTCGAAGTGGCTTCCGATGGTCATCGTCGGGTTGAACGCGCTCTGTGCACCTTGGATGACGAACGAAATTTCGTTCCAGCGGAGCTTTGTCAGTTCCTCGTGGGAAAGGGAGAGAACGTCAACCGGTTCGCTGCCGTCCGGCGGATGATAGATGACTTCTCCGTCCACCTGTCCCGGCGAGACGATGGCATCCAGCATCGCGGAGGCCAACATCGACTTGCCGGACCCGCTCTCGCCGACGACACCGAGCACCTCGCTCGCGTGGACGTCGATGCTGACGTCCCGAAGGACGCGGGAGTCCCCGCGGTCCATGCTGAACGAGACGCTGGCGTTTCTGACTTCAAGGATGACGTCCTCCTCGGACGGGGTTTCAACGTCCGACGTGGACCGGAATTCGGTTGCCATCGGTGTCACCTCCGGCCGCCGGTTTTGTGGAACCGGTCGGTGCGTGGCGCTCGGTTGGCGTGTGTTGCTCTGTCGGCGTGTGTGGTATCGAGGGTGGACATGGATTCGAGTGGTGAGTGTCGTGTCATCAGTTGTACCCTATCAAGCTGAGTCCGAGGCGACCGAGGATGGCGTAGATGAACGCGCTCGTGCCCCAGATGGCTAACATTCCGGCGAGAACGGCGTGCGTCAGCGAGGGAAGGAGATAGCTAGAGAGGAGTACGGCCAACAGCCAACAGACGACGCCTAACGCGACGATAAACGTGAGGAACGACCGTCTGATGGCGAGCAGGAGGGACACCGACTGTCCGTGCTCGTCCGTGACGGAGGTACTCATTCGTCGCCTCCGGCGGTTTCGTGGCGTGCGCGAAGGCGGACGTTGAACACCCGGTCGAGACCCTGTGCGAGCAGGATGAATCCGAGCGAGATGAGGATGATGAGCGCCATCGGCACCAACAGCCAGTGTATCTGGTCGGGGTTCGTCAGGTTCGCTTGGTTGTACGCGTCGTTCATCATCAACCCCCAGTTCAGGTTCGACCGGGGGAGGATACCGAGGAAGTACAACGCGACGGACTCGAAGATTATCTTCCGTGCGCTGGTCGCGAAGTTGACCGAGATGTACGGCATCAGGTTCGAGACCACGTCTTTGCGGAGGATGTGGAACTCCGACAGACCCATGATGCGCGAGGCTTCGGTGAACGCCTCCTCGCGGATGCTCAACACCTGCGACCGGACCGTCCGCGCCAACGTGGGCCAGTTGTCGATGCCGAGGATGAGGCCGACGACGAAGGGGCGTTCCGGTTGGTAGATGCTCGCCAGCACGATGACTAACGCGATGCCGGGAATGGTGAGAACGACGTCCGTGAGCGTCATCAACGCGGAGTCAGTGCGACCGCCGCGGTAGCCGGCGACGGTCCCGATGAGCGTGCCGAGACAGACCGACAACAACGCGCCGGCGATGACCATCACCAACATCGCGGGCGTCGCGTGGACGACCTGTTTGAAAATCGACTTCCCCATCACGCCAGTTCCGAGCGGATACGCCCAGTCTTGGAGCGGCGGGAGGAATATCGGCCCCTCCATCACCGTGGCTTTCTCGACGAGGACGATGCCGAACGGTTCCACGGCGATAATACCCGTGAGGACGAACCCGAGGAGGATGAGCGACCCGACGAGTGCCCGCCAGTCGTCCAACAGGACCGCGATGGGCGCGTAGACGTGCCGGTCGAACGACCGTCGAGCTTTCTCGCGGGGGGTCAGTTCGGGGACGTTCGACGTTTGCGTGAAGATGCTCTCGTCCACGGGCTGGGAACCGGACCGCCTGTTTGTTCCGCCGTCGGTTCGTGGGAATTCGTCGGTGGTCCGGGGAGAGCCGTCGGTGCGTGACGTTTCTGCGTCGTTCCCCTTAGTAGGCTTCACGTTCGCTCCCTCCTTTGACGCGGGGGTCGATGACGCCGTACGTCAGGTCGGCGATGAGGATTCCCAAGAGCGTGATGCTGGTGAAGAAGATGAACGACCCCATGATGAGCGGGTAATCGCGGTTCAACAGCGCGTTGTACGTCACGAGGCCCATCGCGGGATAGTTGAAGATGGTTTCGAGGATGATGCTGCTCCCGAAGATGCCCGCGACACCCATCATGATACTCGTGTAGACGGGCAACAGCGCGTTGCGGCCGACGTAGCGGATGGCGATTCGCCCCTGACTGATGCCCCGGAGTCGAGCGACACGGATGTAGCCTTCGCCCATCTCGCGGATGCAGTTCCCTCGAAACGCTAATGCACCGCCGAATCCGGCGATGAACGAGGAGAGCACGGGAAGGATGGCGTGTTTGACGACGCCGACGATGAACGGGAGGTTCAGTCCGGCCGTCGTATTCGGGTCCATCCGTCCACCGCTCGGCAACCAGCCGAGGGAGAACGAGAAGACGATGAGTGAGAGGATGGCGACGATATAGTACGGAACGGTCGTGTTGGCGATGGAGAATATCGTCATTCCGGTGTCGAACGTGCTTCCCTCGTTGTACGCCATGACCGCACCGAGCAGCAGACTGACCGTCGTCCCGAGCGCGAGGCCGTAGATGCTGATAAATATCGACCACGGCATCGCCTCGAACAGGATGTCGAAGACGGGGCGGTTCTTGAAAATCGACCGTCCGAAGTCCTGATAAACGATGACGTTCCGGAGGTAATCGTAGTACGCGACGTACCAGGGTTGGGACGGGTCGATACCCGTGTACGTCTGCACCATCGCGTTGATACGGTCCATCTGCTGTGGCGACGGACTGTTGCCCTGCTCTATCATCTGTTGCATCAGATGGATTCTCACCATCTCGACGGGTCCGAACGGTAACATTCGGTACAGGGCGAACGTCACCGTGAGTGCCAGCAGGAACACCAGCACTGACTGGCCTATCCGCTTCGAATAATACATCGTGCTACTGTGCTTGTGTTTCTCCCACCGCAATAAAGGTATGGGAGGGATTCTCTGTAATAGACGGTTTCATTACGTCTGCGGCCCATTGACGGGTATGGCGCTTCTCACGCGACTCCGCGGGTTGTTCGGGAACGACTCGGACGACGGGGAGACGTACGGGTGTATCAGATGTGGCGCGACGTTCGACCGGGAGTACTACGAGTGTCCCGACTGCGGGGCCACACACGCCGTCGCCCGGACGAGCGACGAGGAGACGACGGGGCGAAACGCTTAATTCCTGACGTACGAGTGGCTCGAACGAACAGATGTCCCACGCACCCACCGTCTTCGATTACGTCTGCTCGAACGCCGATAAGTTCGCCATGTTGCTGGCGTTCGAGTGTTTGGCCGGTTTCCTCTCGATACTGCTCTTTCTCTGGTCGGAACCGGGAACGGCGGCACATGTCGTGTCCGTCCTCAATGTCCTCGGTGCGGGCACACTCGGCGTCGGAACGGCGGCGCTCCTCGTGAAATGCCATCGAAACTGAGGACCGGAAAAACCGCGAGTGAGATGACAGCGGTGGGCGATTACTTCGTCTTCGCGTTGATGTGCCCTTTCATCAGGTACTCCATCGAGTTCGAGTAGTGTTCGTTCTTCGTCTCCTTTGCCCGCGGGTGGTCGTCCACCTCCCCTGTCGGGAAGTCGAACTTGTTCGTATCTCCCCAGTACGCACGCGTCTCGTCATAAAATCCGATGTGTGGGACTTGCCAGTTCATGTACCACGTGAGTTTTGCCGTGAGGTCTTTGACCTCCTTCGTGGACTGGGTTTGAGCCATGATGTTGCCCCATTTGACGGGATAGAGGGTCTGTTTCGCCCCGCCGTCACCCATCTGTCCGACCTTCTTCGGGAACTTCGGACGGATGGGTTGGCTCAGCTTCTTGCTCCGTTGTTGGGAGAGGTCGGGCATTCGACGGTCGACTTTGCAGTCGCCGCTCGGTTCCTTCTCGTTCACGATTTCGTCGAACTTTCCGAGACCGGCCACGCTGAGTGTCGTATATGCGTTTGCGGGGTGTGACGTGTCCGAGAACCAGTTGACCATGTCGAAGTCGTGGGTGTCGGTCCAGCGCTTCCAAAACCCGCTGCTCGACGGGATGATGAGCTTGTTGCCGAAGCCGAACTCCTTGAGTTTGGGACTCAGGTACTTCCCGATGGTCTCGTAGATGTTCCACGGCGGCGTCAGGTAGGTGAGACCCTCGACGCGACTGCCGTCTGGTCCGGCCCAGACGTCGCCGTCCTTCGTGTAGCCCGCGTCCTTGAGAACCTGTTTCGCCTTCTCGGGCTTCGACGTGCGACCGTAGTCGATGAGCTTGTTTTGGAAACTCTTACTCGTCCACTGGTTCGTCGCCTTCGCAGACATCCCGGTGACGGTGTCGCGGGGTTTGTAGTTCAGCCCTTGTGTGCTCTTGATGACTTTCACGAGTTCGTCGTGGTCCATGAGGTACGCGATGGCTCGGCGGACGGGACGGCGGGCGAGATGTTCGTTGTTCCAGTTCAGGGAGAGCTTCACGATGCTGGACGTGCCGAACCGGTTGAACACGTCCACCTTGGAGTTGGACTTCGCCTGATTGATGGTCTTATCACCCATGTCGAGTTGCCCCGCGTTGAGTGCCTGAATCGCCTTCTGCTTCTCGGAGATGAGGTGCCAGTTGAACGTCTTCAGGTTCGTCCAGTCGGCGCGCGGGTGGTCCTCGTACTTCTCGTGGACAGCGTTCGTCGGCGAGAGCTGTTTCGGCTTCCACATACCACAGCCGAGACCCTTCTCGGTGAGGTCGTTCAGCGTGATGGTCGTCTCCTGTAGCTCCTTCGTCACGTCCTCGATGGCGCTCTCGCCGCTCGCGTCCTCGTACTTTTCGAGCCACGATTTGAAGAAGTCGTGTTTGACGGCGACGGACAGGTATTCGGACTTATGGAGGGAGGGATTGGCCGGTCCGGGGAGCGTGTGCTTGAGCGTGTGTTTGTCCACGACTTCCCAGCTATCGTCCGTTTTCTCGGGACCGTAACTCTCCTTGTAATCGCTGATGAGGTATGCCGTGTGGAGGTCCTGTGCGGTCACGGGTTTGCCGTCCCACCACGTGTAGTCCTCGTTGAGCTTTATCTCGACCTCACAACCACCCCCCTTGATGTTCACCTCGTCGGCGAGCCAGTACATCGGTTTTCCGTGGGCGTTGGGGTACACCGGCGACTCCCACCACATGTAGTCCATCCAGAACTCCGTGTTCTTCGTGTCGGTGAAGGGGTTGATGTTGGCCTTGCTAGGCTGCCAACTGACCGGCGCGCGCATGTGCAGTTCGGTCGTGACTGGCGTCCCGTTTTTCCCGTTGGAACCGTCCGAACCGCTCGAATCGTCGCCGGGGGTACCCGACATCGTCACGTCCGGGTCGTTGGGGTTGCTGCCGCCGCAACCGGCTAATCCCGCCATCGTCGCGCTGCCGCCGAGCGCGAGCCATCGTCGCCGCGTCAGCGGAGTTCTCTGTGGCTCATCGCTAGCACCGTGGTTGCTGTTATCCATACTCGCTTCGATTTTAAAATGAACACGGAAAAATGTTTGGGTTATTGACTGATTTTCGTGAGGATACGAATCGTACTCGAGATACGAACCATTTTGTGGCCCGGAGACAGGTGGAACATATGGAACCCAGTACGGACCAACGGAGCAACGAGGTTGCTATCGTCACCGGCGCGGCGAAGGGAATCGGCCGGGCAATCGCGGAACGACTCGCGGACGCGGGCACCACTGTCATCGTCGCCGATGTAGACGAGAAAGGTGGTGAGGAGACCGTCTCCCGTATCGAAAAGGTCAGCGGAACGGCCGAGTTCGTGCGAACCGACGTCAGCGAGTCGGCGGACGTGTCGGCCATGGTCGAGGCGACGATGGAACGCCACGGGAGCGTCGACGTCCTCGTGAATAACGCGGGCGGGTCGTTCGACGACGGAAACGTCGCGGACGTGAGCGACGAAACGTGGGAGCGAATCATCGACGTGAACCTGAAGGGGCAGTTCCTCTGTGCTCGGGAAACCCTCCCGGCGATGGTCGAATCAGGCGGCGGGTCGATGGTCCACATCTCCTCCATTAACGCGAAACTCGGCATCGGCCTCGCCTCCTACTCCGCCGCGAAGAACGGCATCGTCGCGCTCTCCCGAATCGTGGCGACGCAGTACGGCCGTCACGGCGTCCGCTCGAACGCCATCTGTCCGGGGAGCATTATCACCGATGCGTCGAGCGAGAAGCTGACCACCGAGGGACCGGTCCGGGAGGAGTGGTTGAACCAGTATCCCGTCGGTCGGTTCGGGCGACCCGAGGACGTGGCCGAGGCCGCATTCTACCTCACGTCGGAGAAGGCGTCGTTCGTCACGGGCACGGAACTCGTCGTCGACGGCGGCCTCTCCGCCGGTCTCGACCAGCAGTTGGAGACGATGATGTACGACATCGACGAAGCGCCGACGCGAACCCGTGAGAGCGACGGGAACGACTGACCCGAACGACCGACTGGACCGCCCGACGAACGGAGATATAAGTAGTCCGACGAGAAACAGCGGAGGGATGACCACGGAGTGCCGCCGACTCACGGACTACAACAGAGTTTTCGCCGGAATCGACGTTTGGAATCGCTCCTATCCCGATTTTTCGATTCCCAACAGACTCGTCGCACAGAACGTCTTCGCCCCGCTCGACGGCATCGACGTAACCGCGTGGGGGGGCTTCGAAGACGACGAACTCGTCGGGGTCGCGCTCGGCAAGCGACTCAGGGAGGCGATTCCCGACTACACGGGACCCGAGTTGGGATGGCTCAGCCTGTTCGCCGTGGACGGGGAAGCGAAAGATCCGACGTCGGTCGCCAGCGACCTACTCGCCACCGTGGAACGGAAGATGGAAGCATGGGGCGTGACCCACCTTCGCTTCGGCGGCGACCCGGGCCACTTCCTCCCCGGCGTCCCGAGCGAGTGTCCGGACATCGAAGCGACCCTCCGGGATGCCGGATTCTCTGCCGGCAGGACCTTTCACGACGTTCTGGGCGACCTCGACGAGTACGAATCCCCGAACAGAATCGCAGCGGTGAGAGACGAGTGGCCGAACCTGACGCTCGAACGGGTCGGCGCGGACGCGGAACCGCTGCTCGATTTCCTGTCCGACCAGTTCCCCGGGCGCTGGCAGTACGAGGCCGAGAACTTCACGCGAGTGCCGGGCGGCGGCGACGACTACTGGCTCCTCCGAAACGAGGGAACGCCGGTCGGGTTCGGTCGGACTAACACACTCGAATCGGGATATCGCGGCGGCAACGTCAACTGGGTGGACAGACTCGACGGAGCCGTCTGCGGTCTCGGCCCGCTCGGCGTCCACGAGGCGTATCGCGGGCGAGGATGGGGTCTATGGTTGGTCGCCACGGTCGCTGAACGCTACCGCGATGCGGGCTACGACCGGATGGTCATCGACTGGACGGACCTCGTGGACTACTACGGCAAACTCGGCTTCCAACCGTGGCTCGCCTATACGACGTTTACGAAGGAAATCGGCGAGGAGGTAACGGCGTGACCGAACGCATCGTCATCGGCCTTATGTCGGGCACGTCGCTCGACGGCGTCGATGCGGCCTGCTGTCGGATTCGACGGGACGGGGAGACGATACGCGACTACGACGTGACCGTCGAGTCGTTCGTCACGCGCGAGTACGACCCGAACTTCCGCGAGCAACTCGAGCGCGTGTGTTCCGACGATGGAACCGTCGCCGAGGCGTGTCGGTTGAACGTCGAACTTGGAGCAGTGTTCGCGGACGCAGCGGTGGCGGCGGCGTCGGCCGCGAACCGCGAACTCGAGACTGTTGACGCGATCGGTTCGCACGGGCAAACGATTCGTCACGAACCGGAACCCCACCCGCTGCCGGTGGGTGACGAGCGACTCCGTTCGACGCTCCAAATCGGGGACGGGAGCTACATCGCCGAGCGAACGGGTGTCGCGACGGTCGCCGACTTCCGCACCGCGGACGTTGCAGTGGGCGGACACGGCGCACCGCTCGTCCCGTTCGCGGACCTCGCGTTCCTCGCGGACGACGAGTCGTTTCGCGTCGCACAGAACATCGGTGGTATCGGAAACTGCACCGCGTTGCCGCCCGGTGCCGGGCGCGACGACGTGACTGCATTCGACACGGGTCCGGGAAACATGGTCATCGACGGGGTCGTAGAACTGCTGACGGGCGGCGAGCGGACCTATGACCGGGACGGACGCATGGCCCGCGAGGGAACGGTCGATGAGGGAGTTCTCGAAGACGCCCTGAGCGATGCGTACTTCTGCGCCGAGCCACCGAAGTCCACCGGGCGGGAGCAGTTCGGCCGCGGATACGCGCGGGAATTCGTCGCCGACTGCCGGGACCGAAACAGCTCGGATGCCGACATCGTGGCGACGGCAACCGCGCTGACCGCGCGCTCCATCGCCGACGCATACGAACGATTCCTTTCGGAGGAGCCTGATGAAATCGTCGTCTCCGGCGGCGGGTCGCACAACCGGACCCTCCTCGACATGCTCGGTTCCGAAGTCGACGCGCCGGTGCGGACCATCGACGAGTACGGCGTCGGGAGCGACGCGAAGGAGGCCGTCGCGTTCGCTCTCCTCGCCGCGGCGGCGCTCGACGGCGTGCCGAACAACGTTCCCGGTGCGACCGGTGCCGACCGTCCGGTCGTCATGGGGAAACGCTGCCCGCCGACCCGAGGAACCGTCCGCTGACGCTTCTCAAACCGTTTTCACGCGTTCGATTCTCCGAGAACTCCCAGACACACTGCATCTCCACCTTCGGGTCCGTCGAATCGTGAAACGTCGATGAGTCAACCCGCAAGCGCAGTGCAGACGGTGATCGTCGCTATCAGCGGTCGAGGAGGGGCTTTCGACGGACCCGAAACGAGCCAGCAATCCATCACGAATGTCCATGTTTGTTAACTGACCACATAGGACCCGAGCGGTCCGTTCAATTGCCCATTACAAAAGTAGACCTGTAATGAACTACGAATGGTCGTGTGGGACGCTATCCTCCCGTTTTAGTCGTTTTCGCGGCGTTTCTGGGGCCATTTCGGTCCCTCCGAATCCGTTCGTCGTAGTGAGATGCCACACTGAACATTCAGCGGCGGAATAACACAGCGTTCAATGGGTTCTTCCCCCCGTTTCGGCTGTGTCGAAATGGGAGTCGGTTCGAGGCGAAGCGGTCGCTTTTCGACGACACACGACCAGAAACCGCAAAGGGGGGGTGAGGAAACGAACGGGGACTTACACGGCGTTCACGACGCCGGGAAGCGAACGGAGGTCCGTGAGCAATTCGACTTCGTAGGTCGGTTCTTCCGGGAGGTCATAGCCCTCGCGATGAGGACGGCGGATGAACGCAGAATCGAGGCCCGCACGATGGGCGGCACGAACGTCACAGGCGCTGTCACCCACGTAGAGGCCGTCGGTAACGTCGAGGTCGGCCATCGCTTGCTCGATGTAGTAGGTCTCGGGTTTGATCTGCTCGAACCCCGCTACCGTCGGTTCGCGGCCGTACACCGTTTCAAAGAGGTGGGTGAAGTCGAAGCGGTCGAGCATGTACTCCACGGTGGCGTGTTGGTTGCTGCTGACGACGCCCATGTCGTGGTTGGCGGCGAGGTCCGGGAGGACCGCACAGTCGTCGTAGGGAACCCGCTCGCCGCGGTCCATCATCCGCGATTGGAGGCGCGACGAGTTCGCCTCGCGTTCGGCCCAGAACCGCTCGAAATCGACGCCGTGGTCGTCGCACACGCCGCGCATTCCCTCGACCGTCGCCCCGGCGATGAAGGCGTCGAGGTCATCGTCGGTGGGCGACAGGTCGAACGCATCGAACGTCTCCGCGACGGCTTGTCGGTAAACTGTCGGGTGGTCGGGGTGGAAGGCGAGAAGGACGCCGTCCACGTCGAACAACAGCGAATCGTAGGTCACGAGTGGTCCCTTGGTCGGAACCCACAAATAGGTTGTTCACCGCGGGAGGGCCGGCAAAGGATTAAGACGGTCCGCTTCCCTCGTTCAGCGGAATGACACAGTCGAAAGGAGACGAGTCGCTCGAAACGGTTCTCGCTCGCGGAGTGGAGGAGGGAGCGTATCCCGGTGCCGTGGCGGCAGTCGGAACGACGGACGGAATCGAGGCGGTCGGCGTCGTCGGCGAACGCGACCCCGAGCGCGGCGCGGCGATGACCCGCGAAACAGTTTTCGACGGCGCGTCGTTGACCAAACCCGTCGTGACGGCGACGACGGCGCTTTCGTTGGTCGAGGCGGGGGATATCACCCTCTCGGACGAACTCCGGCGACACGTCCCCTCCCTCGACGGCTATCGGCGCGGCGAGGTTCGACTCCTCGACCTGCTAACTCACAGTTCCGGCTTTCAACCGTACGCGTTCTCCGAGTCGTGGGAGTCGCCGAGCGACGTGATAGAAGGGCTTCGAGACCGGTCGATACTCGAAGCCGAACCGGGCAGTCGAAACGAGTACAGTTGCCTCAACTTCGTCCATTTGGCCGAGGCGCTTCGAGGGGCGACGGACGCCTCGCTCGGCGACCTCGCGGAACGGTACGTGTTCGGCCACGCCGGGATGGAGCACTCCCGACTCGGACCGCTCGGCGACGCCTCGAACGTCGCCGCGACCTACGACTACGAGTACCGTGACCGTGTCCTCCGTGGAGAGATTCACGACCCGCTCGGGTGGGCGATGCACGGGCAGAGCGGGAATGCGGGCCTGTTCACGACGGTGGACGACCTCGCGGCGTTCGCACGGGCGTACCTCGCTGCCGACGGGACGCTCCTCTCTCCGGCAACTATCGAGCGGCTACAGGACGACTGGTTGCCGGACCTCGACACCCGCCACAGCCTCGGGTGGCGACTCGCCGACGAAACCTATCCCGCGCCGAACTGGTCGCGGGTCGGACTCGGTCACACGGGCTACACCGGGACGTCGCTGTGGCTCGACCACGCCCACGACCGGTTCGCCGTCCTGCTCACGAATCAGGTGTACGAGGGGAAGGGGACCGGCCTCATCCGCTTCCGTGAACGGTTCCACGCGATGGTCGCCGCCGGACGCTTCGACTGAGTCGATTTTCTAAAGAAAATACAGCGAGAGTTCCACGGGTTACCTGACCCGTGGTCGTTTACTCTTGCCCCGGCCGGAGGATATTTATTACACGACGCGAACGTTGGCTGGTATGGTCGCAGTCTGGAGCTATCCGTGGCGTCTGCTCTCACAATCACCCGACACGACGAGGAAGGAACTCGCCGAACTGGGCGTGACGAGCGTCACCGTCGCCGCGCACTATCACTCCATCCGAACGCTCGACCCGCGTTCCCCCGACGATCTATTCGAATCGTACGAAGGTGGTTGCTACTTCCGACCCGACCCGGAGCGGTTCGCCGACACACCCATCGACCCACCGGTGAACGAAATCGACGGCCACCCCGACCCGTTCGGGGCCGTCGTCGAACGGTTGACCGAGGACGGCATCGACGTGACTGCGTGGCTGGTCTGTTTTCATAACTCGAACCTCGGCGCGTCGAACCCCGAGTACCGCATCGAAAGCGCGTTCGGTGACGCTCACGACCACGCCTTCTGTCCGTCCAATCCCGAGGTACACGCCTACTTCGAGGACGTCGTGCGCTCGCTGACCGACTACGACATCGCGGCCATCAACCTCGAATCGATCGGCTTCCCGAACGCGTTTCACCCCCACGGAGATACGTTCGGCCACGCGAAAAATCAGGTCGTTCGCGGCAAACCCGAGGAAATCCTCCTCTCGCAGTGTTTCTGTTCGGCCTGCGAAGAGCGGGCGGCGAGTCACGAGGTCGATTTCGACCGCGCCCGGGACGTCGTTCGGTCGCTCGCCCGCGACGTGCTTCGGAGTCCGACACCGCAGGTCGAGTCGCTGGAGCACCTCGTTGAGGAGTATCCCGTCCTCGCCGACCTCTTCGAGTTCCGCGCGTCGGTCATCGACGCGTTCCTCGAACGCATCGCGGCGGCCAGCGGCGACGTCGAGTTGACTTACTCTGCGTCGGACGGTCTCGGCCGCGAACCGAACGACGGGTGGCCCGCCGGGGTCGTCCTCGACCGCATCAGCACTCACCTCGATCGCATCGTCTCGCTCTGTTACACCGACGACCGTGACCTCGCACGGCGTCGCGTTCGTGCGTATCGGGACGCCGTCGACATGCCGGTCGACGTCGGAGTCACCCTCGACCCCGGCGTTCTCGGGACCGAAGAGGAGTGGCGGCGGTTCGTGGGGGAAGTTGGCAGTCTCGGCGACGAACTCCACGTCTACAACCACGCGCTGCTGAGCGAGGACCACCTCGACTGGTTCGACGTCGCCATCGCGCCGACGAGCGATTGAAGCGATACGCGAGATGAGAAGGGATACGGGTGATGGGAATGGACACAGGAGATGGTGTACGTGTCCGTCTCGTTCCACCCCTGACAGATAATCGCACGCCACATGGGGTTTTTTAAGAGGATAACGCATTGCCGAAGATATGGTAACACTCGGCGTAGAACGGTTGCTGAACGACCGTTCCGAGACGGTCGACGGAGAACGATTGGGACTTATCACGAACCCGTCAGGAACCGACAGCAACCTCAACACGACGATAGACCTGCTCGATGCCCGCGAGGAGTTCGACCTCCGGAAGCTTTTCGGGCCGGAACACGGGCTACGGGGCGACGCACAGGCGGGGGTGAAGGTCGAAGACAGCACCGACGAGCGCACCGGGCTTCCGGTGAAGAGCCTCTACGGGGAACAGAAACGGCTGACGCCGGAGATGATGGACGGCATCGACACCGTCATCTACGACATGCAGGACGTCGGCTGTCGGTTTTACACGCTCATCTACACGTTAGGATACGCGCTGAAAGGGGTCGCGGAGGCGGACAAACGGATGGTCGTCCTCGACCGACCGAACCCGATTTCGCCGCTCCCCGTCGCGGGCAACCGAATCGATGACGACGTGGCCTCGTTCGTCGGCGCGTACGAACTCCCCATGGTCCATGGAATGACCGTGGGCGAACTGGCGACGTACTTCAACGACGAGTTCGACATGGGTGCGGACGTGGAAGTCGTCGAGATGCGCGACTGGTCGCGGGCGGACTGGTTTTCGGACACGGGCCTCCCGTGGGTGTACCCGTCGCCAAACATGCCGACGCCGGGGACGGCGACGCTGTACCCCGGCATGTGCTTTTTCGAGGGGACGAACCTCTCGGAGGGACGCGGGACGACGAAGCCGTTCGAACTCGTCGGTGCGCCGTGGATAGACGCGGACGACTGGGCAGCGGAACTTTCGAACCAAGGGCTGGACGGCGTCGCCTTCCGTCCGGCGTACTTCTCGCCGACGTTCTCGAAACACGAACGCGAGAACGTGACCGGCGTCCAGATTCACGTCCTCGACCAGGACGCTATCGACCCCGTAACGGTCGGTCTGACGGTCATCGCCTCGGCGTTCACGGCGTACGACGGCTGCGAGTGGATAGCCTACGACGACGACTACTTCATCGACAAGTTGGCGGGCGGAAGCTACCTTCGCGAGACGATAGACGCCGCGGACGCCTCGGCGGAACCGCGGGAAATCGCCGACACCATCGTCGGAAGTTGGGAGGAGGACCGAACCGAATTCCTCGACGTGCGGTCGGACTATCTACGATACTGACACCATGAGTTCGACAACCGAATCGGAGCCAGGGGAATCGACGAATCCACCGACTTCCCTGACGGATTTCGAAGCCGACGTTGCATCACTCTCGCTTCCCGAAAAGGTCGGCCAGTTGTTCGTCGCGGGATTCGACGGGACGACACCCACCGAGGAGATAGCGACGCTCGTCTCCGAGCGCCACCTCGGCGGCGTCATCTACTTCAGCCGGAACGTCGAATCGCCGGAACAACTCCGAACCCTCTCGCGCACGCTACAGGGGTTCGTTCCGGACGGGAAACCGCCGCTGTTCCTGTCCATCGACCAAGAAGGGGGCCGGGTCGCGCGTCTCCCGTGGGGCACCGAACTGCCGAGCGCGATGGCATTGGGTGCGGTAGACGACCCGGACCTCGCTTCCCGAGCCGGAAACGCCGTGGGACGGGAATTGCGCGCGCTCGGCGTCGATATCGACCTCGCGCCCGTCCTCGACGTGAACAACAACCCCGACAACCCGGTCATCGGGGTTCGGTCGTTCGGCGAGCGACCGGACCGAGTCGCGGCATTAGGGGCCGCGTTCGCCGAGGGGCTACAGGAATCTGCCGTCGTCGCCTGTGGAAAGCACTTTCCCGGCCACGGTGACACGGCGGTCGATTCCCACCTCGACCTGCCGGTCATCGACCACGACAGGGAACGCCTCGACAGGGTGGAACTGCGATCCTTTCGCCGCGCCATCGACCGCGGTATCGGGGCCGTCATGACGACGCACGTCGCGTTTCCGACCATCACGAACGATGCGAAGCGACCGGCGACGCTCTCACAGAGCGTCGTAACGGGGCTCCTCCGCGAGGAGTTGGGCTTCGACGGGGTAGTCCTCACGGACTGCATGGAAATGAAGGCCATCGACGATGGAGTCGGAACCGTCGAAGGCTGTGTGCAGGCGGTCGAAGCGGGCTGTGACCAAATCTGTGTCTCGCACACGCCGGCAAAACAGCACGACGCCATCGACGCCGTCATCGAAGCGGTCGAATCGGGGCGGATTTCCGAGGACCACATCGACACGTCGGTCCGACGCGTCCTCCGCGCCAAACGAGCGTACGGAGCGGGGTATGTCGGCGACGAAACCGAGTGGGACGAGGCCGCGGCGGACTGTCGGTCGGTCGCGCGGGAAATCGCCGAGCGCGGCGTCACGCTCGTCCGTGACGAGTCCGAGGGACTGCCAGTATCTGGGCACGTTTCCGTCTACGAGTTCGACACCGGACGGGGGTCGCGCGCCGAGGAGACGGCCGACCGACAGGGTGCGTTCGCGTCGGCACTTGCGGCGGGTGTCGAAGTCGATAGCACCGTCATCGTGCCGGGTGAGTCACCGAGCGAAAGCGTTGCCGTCGCCGACCGCTCGACTGTCGTCTGCACGTCGGACGCCGTCTCGAACCCCGACCAAGCGGCAGTCGTCGATACACTTCGGGAGCGGGGCGCGAACCCGATCGTCGTCGCGACCCGGAATCCCTACGACCTCTCCGTGATGCCGGAAATAGGGACGTATCTCACGACGTACGACGACACGGCGGCGTCGCTCGCCGCGGCGACCGAACTGCTGGTCGGAGAACTAACCACGTCCGGTCGGTTGCCGATAACGATTCCGGGTACAGATGAGTAAAACCTTTTGGTAATACTGGATGAAAATACCAGTCGGAAAACCGACTAGGTATCCTTTTCCGCGTGTTTTTCAGGAGTTTCCGAAGTTCCACAATCCGGCATTACTCGAAAGTATTACTAGGTGGGCATACCGAGATAGGAGGACAAGAAAAACTCGAAAACGATGAGGTTGCGACCCTACCGTGCCCGCTCGGAGACGTTTTTCGAGACACCGACTCATTTGTCCACTTTCAGCAGCAAATACCGCGTATAGTATTGTTCGACACATACAATATCGAATGGCAAAATATCATGGAACTTCCGTTCTACGATGGTCGTATTCGTGTGATACATCAACTATCAGTTATTTTTGTGCACCTCCGACTCCCGTACGTCGATGATGTCCTCCGAAGGCGTGGAAAATCGCAACCTGATTTGAATCGCCAATACCACGGTCATCCGGTTTAGAAGGATTGTGGTATGTACCGCGTTGCCGAGTATACGCTCGTCTCTCACGACGACTTGTCAGGAGATGTGGAAAGGTGTTGTTCGTAAACAACAACGGATACAGTAGGGGAACGTGTTAGTGAATATCCCAAGATTCGAGCAATATTCTCGTCGCCGGAATGCGCGATACGCTTCGCTCGTAGGTGAACGTGATTTCACGGAGCCGACCAGACACCTTTCCGGTGATTTGGACGTTCGATGGTCGCTATGCGTGTGCCAGTTTCAGTTCGATGATGTTCTTCGCGCGGCGTAGGCCGTCCAACAACCGGTCGCGGAACTCGCCCTCGATTCTGCTCACGGGGCCGGAGACGCTGATGGCCCCGATGACCTGCCCGTTCTCGTTCTTTATCGCCACCGCGAGACACCGAACGCCGCGGACGCGTTCCTCGTCGTCGACGGCGTAGCCTCGCTCCCGAATCGTCGCCATTTCGGTTCGGAGGTCGTCGGGGTCGGTCACAGTCTTCGGCGTCCGTGCGGGCAATCCCGTTCGCTCGAAAATTGCGTCCATTCTGCTCTCCGGTAGGAACGCGAGGATGGCCTTTCCCAGGGCCGTCGCGTGGAGGGGCACGCGCTTTCCGGGGTGAGTGTCGAGCGGAATGGCGTTTCCCCCCTGTGCGTTGTAAATGTACACGCCCATCCCGTCCTCCTCGACGAGGAGGTTCGCCGACTCCTCGGTTTCTGCCGCTAGTTCGTCGATTTCGGAACTGGCGAGTTCATACACTTTGCGACGGGAGCGGGCGTACTCGCCCAAATCGAGGAACTGGAGGCTTACGTGATACGTGTTCCCGTCTCGAACGACGTACCCTCGTTGAACGAGCGTTCGGAGGTGGTTGTGCACCGTGCTGTCCGGAAGGTCGAGGTGGGCAGAGATTTCTGTGAGACGGGCACCGTCGAGTTCGCGCAGGGTGTCGATGATGTCGAGCGACCGCGCGGTCGTTCTGACGGGTGTGGTGGAGTCGCGGGTCATCTTTGCGGTAGCGAGGAAACCCCGCCGCTTGTGGCGGGGAGGAATCGCGTTCGTTTAGCTGGGCATTTGCACGTGTTCCGCCCGGCAGTCTGTCCTACTCGGTCGTATCGTCGGTGTCGAGGCACCTTGCTCCTTCCAACAACAATCCTTTCCACGTGTATCCTCTCACGTCTTTTAGTTCTGTTAACCATTCGTGCTGTTCCTCGTTTACCTGCAACCGCACATCTTTTGGCATACATCTATGTTAGTTTCCGTGCGTTTTATGTGCTTCGATGCTGTAGGAATAAGTGTAATGGATACCGCCACGAAAACGCTTCAAGCCACGCTCGCGCAACCAACGGCGCACAAAGAGCAAAGGCTTCAGCGTACCGTGGCGACGTATCGCCGCGCCCTTTTTGATTCCTTCGAGAGTGGCGCGGACACACAAACGGCGGTCAACGATATCGTCACACCGTACACGCTCACGTCTTACGCCAAAGACGCGCTCAAGAATTACGTCCCGAAACTTCGGGATACGTACAACGCTTCGGAACTCAAAGACGACCATCCCGTCCGGTTCACGAACCGGGGATGGAAACTCGACCACTCCGAAGACCGCACACACGAGTTCTGCTGGCGCGTTCCGCAAGCCGGACGAGGGAATGCTTTCTGGATTCCACTCCGTATCAATCCCGCTCAACGGGAGCTGTGGACAGACTTGTTCAATGACGATGTGGCGGTCGGAGAGTTCCGACTGCAAGAACACCGAACGAACTGGGTTCTTCACGTCACCGTCGAGTACGCGGTCGCGGAACCAGACGTACCAGACAACCCAACACCGGTCGGTTTCGACATCGGTGAATCCACGCTCTTGGCGGGCTGTGCCTGTCAGGACGATACTCCAATTCAACCGATGCTGTTCGACGGCGGGTGGGCACGACAACTCCGCAAGGAGATGTTCACGACTCTCCGCCGTCTTCAACAACGTGACGCCGACTGGCGCATTGACGAGCGCTTCGACTACTACCAGAACGCTTTGACGGATATTGTCGAGAAAGCCTCTCGACAGGCGGTCGAATACGCCCGGCAGTTCGAGAATCCGGTTATCGTCCTCGAAGACTTGTCGTTCATCCGCGAACGGTTGGATTACGGCAAGTACATGAACCGCCGGTTGCACGCGTGGGCCTTTGCCCGACTTGCCGGTCGTATCGAAGACAAAGCGACCGAAGTGGGAATACCAGTTCGGAAGGTGAATCCCGCGTACACATCCCAAACGTGTCACGCGTGCGGATACCTCGGATATCGTGGACGACAAGCCACATTCCGGTGTACGAACGACGGCTGTTGGGTAACGGAGTATCAAGCAGATATTAACGCGGCGGCGAACATCGCTGGCCGCCTCAACCCGTGGGGTGAGAGTCTGTCGTTGAAACTGACGGACGATGACACACCACAGGATGGGAGCACGTGTGACAGTGCCTTGGGACACCGAGAGACGAGTCGGAACCACCGACAGACGACTCTCTCGGAGTATAGTCCCGAAACCTCCGACGATGAGGCTTCCCTTGTAGGAAGCCCCGCCCTTTAGGGCGGGCGAGGATGTCACAGGTTCTCTCCGTTCGTATCTTGTTCTGGCAATTAGATAGTACCCTATCGAGTTTGACAGTCTGAAAACTGGCAGTTGACTGGGTGTTTGCCTCATCAAACAAGTAAGCCCACGGACGGCGGACCGACACAAAACAACCAAGTAACTCCGAGTCCTGTACGGGATAGGAGTACCGGGGGAGTGGCACTCCCATCGGCGTGTCGGGTCGGAAAGGTAAGTTCCCAAACCAGCGTAATCGGGCGTAGGAAGCCCACGACGTTATTCGTGGGAGCATGCCACATAATTTCCTTCGTATCGAAACGGTGGCAATCTGAATATCCGTCTCGAAAGACCGTGGCGTTCGAACGCCTGACGGGGACCCGACTCTGGGGGCCAGTACTTCCATACGGATGCCGACTGTACGTCGGGGTGACGATGACTACAAGACAAGCCGACACCACGTGGCAGGGCGGAAAGGACGGAAGCGGCGACTTCGAAACGGAGAGCGGACAGATAGAGGGGACGTTTCGGTTCCCGACGCGGTTCGAGGACGAACCCGGAACGAACCCCGAGGAACTCATCGGAGCGGCCCACTCCGGGTGCTTCTCGATGCAACTGACCGCGTTCCTCGAAGAGGAGGGACACACGCCGGACAGCCTCCACACGGAGGCGGACGTTCACCTCGAACAGGCCGACGGCGGCGGCTTCGAAATTCCACGTATCGACCTGACGCTGACGGCGGATATTCCTGACATCGACGAGGACACCTTCGAGGACCTCACACAGAACGCCAAAGAGACCTGCCCCGTTTCGAAGGCGCTCGCGGGACCGGACATCACACTCGACGCAACGTTGGAAAGCTAACGACGCGAGCGCGGTTTTTGAGAAGCGCCGACGCTCTCCGAGGAGTCCGACGTAGAATTCGTGGAGATGGACGCAATGACCTACTTTTCGCGGCCTCGAAACGGTTCTACTTGGTCGCCTGCAACGAGTGTGGTGCAGCGATCGGCGGCGGTGTCGCGGGCGTGAAATCCTAGAGCGATCGTCTACCGTCGAATCGTGAAATGGGATTCGATGACAATGACGTCTAGTGGCATTATTTGGTAATACTATTCAGCAATATTAGACACACTATATATTCATACTGATTAGTATTACTAAGAAATGAAGAGCCGATTTCGTTCGTCTCGGCGTTCCAAACGCTCTACTCGTCCGAGTACGATGACTCCGGAAGCGTGTAGAACGCGGTTCCCTCCATAAGACGGCGTTGTGTTCGGGAGACCGTCACGGAACGAACGGAACCCGATTCGATGGCGACCGAGACGGTCATCGTCCCCCGTGGATGGCCGAGCGTCACTTCGTTTCCACGCGCAGTGGCGACCTCGTTCGGAATCGTTCCGGGGAGCAACGCCGCCGCCGCCGTACACGCGCCGCCGGTCACCGCGTAAATCGGGTGGAGGTACTGCATGCTCATGATTCTCGCCGTGAGGTCGATTTCCTCTGCGCTCACCCGTTCGTCTCCCGTCCCGTACGACCGCGGTTCGGAGACGAACGCCAGTTTCGGATAGCCCGGCGATTCCCGCGTCGCGTCGTCCGGGTCATCGACGAGACCGAGTTCCGCACAGACGTGTGCTCGAATCCGTTCGATTCGTTCGAGTAGTCGTGGATCCGTGTCCACACGGGATGGGTCCTCGGTCCCGTCGAGTCCGAGGTCTCCCGCTCGGACGAACGCGACGGGCGTCGTCACGTCCAACACCGTCGCGTCGATACGCTCGTGTTCGGTTTCGAGCGTGACCGTCGGTTCACCGAGCGGAAAGAGCGACCCCGTTTTCGACCCGCCCGGGTGAACGAACGTCGTATCGACACGCGCACCGGTCCCGGGGACACCTTCGATGGAGAAGGAACCGGTCGATGCCGCACGCGTCCCGTCAACCAGGAACGATTGTTCCAGTTTCGTCTCCGTGTTCGTATTGTAGAGCGAGAGCGAAACGCGACCTTCATCGTCAGGAACGGCGTCGATGAGTCCCTCGTCGTACGCGAACGGCCCTATCGCCGTCGTCATGTTGCCGCAGTTCCCGCCGTAATCGATGATCGGTTCCGTGACACCGACCTGCCCGAAGGTGTAGTTCACGTCCACATCGGGGCGGGAACTCGGCGAGACAATCATGAGTTTCGAAGTCGTCGAAGTCGCACCGCCGAGCCCGTCGACTTGCCGCGGTTCGTAGCTCCCGAACGCGGAGAGGATCGCCTCGTCGTGATGTTCGGCCGGAAGTTCACCGCTCGCAATGAGGACTCCCTTGCTGGTTCCGCCCCGTACTATTGCACAGCGAATCGTCTCTTGGTCCATTGTTTTCTGAGTTTGGAAAGTGATGTTATCGGTGGATCACTGGTTAGTTGCCCGTCGATGCAGTTGGTCGAAAAGCGGTCGCACGTACGGCCCGACGACGACGAACAGGATCATCGCGACGAGCACGATACGCAGCGGCGTTGCGAGAAAGATGTCGAAACTACCGCCGCTCAGTTGGAGCGACCGATAGAGGTTCTCCTCGGCTATCGGCCCGAGTATAAGTCCTAACAGGAACGCCACTAGCGAGTAGCCATAAGAATCCATGAGATACCCGACGAAACCCATCACGAGAACGACGAACACGTCGATGTAGTTCGAGTGAAGCGAGTACGTCCCTAACACCGAGAGACAGATGATAACCGGAATAATCAGGTCTGTGTTGACTGTCGTGATGTATCCCGCCCATCTGACAACGAGTAACCCGAAAACGATTATCACGACGCTGCAGATGACGAGCGTGGCGAAAATCGAGTAGGTCAGTCCGATCTGTTCGTCGAACAGTGCGGGTCCCGGACGCAGTCCGTGGAGCATGAGCGCCCCGATGAGTACCGCGGTCGTCGTACTCCCGGGAATGCCGAACGTGAGCGTCGGAATCAACGCCCCGCTGACGGTCGCGTTGTTCGCGGACTCGGTCGCGATGACCCCATCTTCGACGCCGGACCCGAACTCGTCCGGATTCTTGCTTGACCGTTTCGCCTCACCGTAGGCGATGAACGTCGAGACGGAGCCGCCGGATCCGGGAATCGCACCGACCAGAAGACCGATACTGGACGATTTGATCAGCGTGAGCGGTTTCGAGAGGACGTCCATGATGCCGGATTTCACGCTTCCGCTCACGTCGACATCGCCGTCGCGGGAGATACTACCGTCCCGGAGACTGAGCCGGAACATCTCGGAGATGGCGAAGATACCGATGAGCGCGGCGACGAAGTTGACGCCGTCGTACAGTCCAAGCATGCCAAAGGTGTACCGCTCCGACACCGACATCGGTGCGACGCCGATGGTAGCGATGAGTGCACCGAATCCGCCCGCCATCACGTCCTTGAGGAAGGATCCGTCGGAGACGACGATGATGAGCGAGAGGCCGAAGACGGCTATCAGGAAGTACTCCGGCGTTCCGAACATCAACACCAACGAGACCATCACCGGCATCAGGAGGATGATCACGATAGCACCGAAGAGGTCACCGAGCCCGGACGAAAGGGCCGATATCGTCAGCGCGTCTATCGCACGCCCCTGTTTCGTCATCGGATAGCCCTCTAACGCCGTCGCGGCGGCGGAGGAGTCCCCCGGAACGTTGAACAGAATCGACGAGATGCTGCCACCGTACATCACGCCGTTGTAAATCGCCATGAGAAAGATGATGGCACTCGTGCTTCCCATCCCGATTGTAAACGGCATCGCTATCGCGACGGTGAGCGCACCGCCGACGCCAGGCAATGCCCCGCCGATAATGCCGATGAGAACGCCAAGCAAGATGAGCAGGGCGTTTGGCCACGCGAAAACCGTTTTCGTCGCTTCGACGAAGATTCCGATGTCCGCCATCAGAATCCCCCTGTCATTAGGTCGAGGTTCATCAGCGTCATGAAGCCGTAGGCGACGACGGTCATGATGGCAGTGAGCAGCACCGTTCGCCAGAGCGGTTGCCGTTTGTACAGTAGATAGAGGAAGACGAACGGGGGTGTCAGCCAGAACAACCCGACCAAAAAGCCGCCGAGTACGTAGCCGACGACCAGTAAGCCGAGAAAGAGCATGGATTCGAGGGAGACATCCTCATCGGACTCCGCCACTTCCTCCGCTTGCCGGCCACTCAACACGACGTTTTCGCTACGCTGTATGCCGAGATTCAACTGCGTCGTCGCCAATCTAAGCGCACCAGCGACGAGCACCGTCCCGGCGGTCAGCCGCGGAAACAACCGTGCAGACGCGGAGAACTCCCCCGCCGTGACGAACATGTATCCGGCGATAACGATGAGGAACCAGAAGAACAACGGGGCACCGTCCACTTTCCGGAGAAACTCCGCGACGGGCGTCGCCGGGTTGTGTTCGAAGACATTCGAGTTTTCTTCGTTGCTCATGGTCGTATGTATGTGTCTGCGGATTCCGCCGCGATCTTCCCGTACACCGCCGCGTTCGTCTGTGCAGTCCCGCCCGGGTAGTTGTCGTAGAACAACCCACCGGTGCTGTTTCCGGCGGCGAACAGACCCGGAATGGACCCATCCCGGGTGTCGATGACGGACGCGTCGGTGTCGGTTTTCACGCCGCCGAAGCTGAACGTGATGCCGCCGGTCACGGCGTAGGCAAAGTACGGCGGTTCGTCGATTGGAATCGCCCAGTTCGATTTTTCGAGATTCAACTCGTCCGTGCTGTTACCGTCCAGCGTCTTCGGGTCGAATCCGGCCGGATCACACGCGGCGTTGAACTCCCGAATCGTCTCGACACCGGCCGCAGGGTCGCCACAGCCGATTTCCGCGAGCAGGTCCTCGAAATCGTCGGCTTGAACCGGGTCGGACGGACCGGTCGCCCGCACCATGTCGTGTGCTTTCGAATCGAGGACGATGAAGCCGACGTGATTGGGTTGTTCGAAGATTTTCCGGCCGAACTTCGCGTACGTGTGCGCCCTGGCGTCCTCCCCTTCGTCCACGAAACGTTCGCCGTGATCGTTGAGGATGACGCCGTACTGGTAGCCATCGACGCGGTTCGCGCCGCCTTCGACGTCGGGCGACGCTGCATCGATGAGCGCCATGTGTGCGCCGCCCCATTGCCCGACGAGGTTCGCACCCGCAGATTCCGCCATCACCAGCGCCTCACCGGTGTTGTATCGACTGCCCCGGACGTTCATCTCGTCGTACCCGGGACCGTAGTAACGGACGCGTTTCTCGTCGCTAGAGCCGTAATCGCCCGCCGCCAGAATAACTGCGTCCACGTCGAATTCGACCTGTCCGTCCGGCGTTCGTGCCCCGATGCCGTCGATTTCGCCGGTCGGGGCGCGGTGGAGGGCCGCCGCCTCCGTCTCGAACCAGAAGTCCGCACCCGCCTCCTCGGCGGTGGCGGTGAGCGTTTCGACGTACTCCTCGCCGTCGAACCACGTTCGAGCGGCGGTGTACCCCACCGCGAGCGGTTCCATCCGCCAATCGACGCCCGCCGCGGTCAACCACTCGACAGTCTCACCGGCGTTCTCGACAAGGGTCGTCGTCAAATCTTCGTCGGCCTTGCCGCTCGTCTGGCTCATGATGTCCTGATAGAAGTCCTCCTCGGTGTAGTTGTCCACGGCGAATTCGTAGCCGTACTGTTCGAGGTCGGTTCCGATGGACGGGACGCGGAAAGACTCGCTGAAACGCGTGTGCCCGCCCTGTCGTTCCTTCGGGGCTTTTTCCAGCACTGCGACCGAATACCCGAGCTCCGCGGTGCGGAGACCGGCGACCAATCCAGCTGTTCCACTCCCGACGACAGCGACGTCGTACTCGTGTGTCTTCGAATATTGTATAGTCATGTAAATACGGTGTGATTATTCGCTCGCGATTTTCTTGAGGTTCACTTTCTTCGGAATCGTCTCGATGGATTCGTTTAGGGCCTTCTCCGCCTTCTTGTGGCCGCCGAACTCCACGATGTTTCCTGTCTTTTCGGACCACTTCTGCACCGAGTCGTGTGTGAGAGCAGATTTGACGGCGTCTTCGAGCGTATCCCGCTTTTCCGTGTCCGTTCCCTTCGGAAGGAACATACAACGGGTCAGCTGACCGATGTAGTCGATGCTCGGTAGACCCTCATCCGAGGGGGATGGCGCGTCCTTGAACACGCTACTTCCCTCGCTCGAAAGGATGGCAACCGGTTCCAAGTCGCCGGAATCGACGGCGCTCATCGCGGCGGTGTCGGTCGTCGCGACGACCGGAACCTCGCCGGAGATGGCGGCTTTGATGGCCGGACCGCCGCCGTCGTAGCCGATGTACTTCTTGTACTGAAGGTCGTATTCCGACTTCATCACGTTCGCCGCGACGTGGACGATGCCACCGCGAGCGAGACCCGCGAATTTCGAGAGGTCGCCGTTCTGGTACCGCTTTGTCAAATCCTTCACCCCTTCTATTTTGAGTTCGGGACGGGCGAAGATGGCATACGGTGTCCGGGCGTACGTTGCCACCGGGACGAGATTCGTGATGTCCCAACTCGGTTCGTGAACGAGGTAGGAGATCGGCGTCGATGGGGGGTTGAACCCGCCGAACGTGTAGCCGTCTGATTTCTCCCGCAGTATCTCGCCGGTCCCCTTCAACGACGCCGCGCCGGGGACGTTTTCGATGGCGACGCCGACGTCGAGTTCGTTGCCGATTTCGGGAACGACTTTTCGAGCGTACGTGTCGGTTCCGCCGCCTTGGCTGAACGGGACGATGTAGGACATATCTTTACTCGGGTACGAGCCGCCGCCACTGGTCGTACATCCCGCGAGAAGTGCGCTACTTGCCGCCGCTCCTGCCACGAATTTTCGCCGTGAGATACGGTTCTTGTTACCAGTCATCAACAGACACGGTCTTCTCGAACTAATATTTAGTAATTACGTTCCAACGACCTAGTCGTCGGCAAAATGGCAATTCGAGTATCGTAAAAAGGCGAGTGGGTGCAGCTCTGCGGAGCGAAAAGCGCTACTGGTACTTGAGGTCTAGCTCGATTTCGTTAGCGACGCCGAGGACGAGGTTGGGGACTTCCTCCTCGTACCAGTCGCCCGTGAGACGATGTGCCGGGCCGGAAAAGCTAATCGCGCCGATCGGGTTCGGCTCGTACGGCTGTATCGGCGCACCGACCGCTCGAAGTCCCGTAATGGACTCCTGCTCGCTCGTCGCGTAGCCTGCTTCCCGAATCGACCGGAGTTCGTCAA
Source organism: Haladaptatus sp. HS23 (assembly GCF_056892285.1). NCBI lineage: Archaea > Methanobacteriati > Methanobacteriota > Halobacteria > Halobacteriales > Haladaptataceae > Haladaptatus > Haladaptatus sp. HS23. The sequence goes on from NZ_JBXGLH010000003.1 coordinate 200,138, forward strand.
ACAGCTCGTCGGGGGTCGTAACCGTGTGGTGGGTATACTCCGGCAGTCCCCAACGGTCAAGGATTTCGTGGACGCGTTCTTCCGGAAAAGTAGAGAGGATGGCCTTTCCGGCCGAACTCGCGTGGAGGTGGATTTTCTTTCCGATGTGAGCATCGACGTGGACGGCGTTCTCGCCGATGGACGTGTGGATGTAGTAGCCACGACCGTTCTCCTCAACGATGAATTGAACGCGCTCGCCGGTCTGTTCGGCCAAATCGTCCAGTTTACTGATTATAAAATCGTACTCGCGTTTCCGTTTGCGGGCGTGTCCACCCTTGTTCAAAAACTCCAATCCGACGTGGTACTCTCCGTCGTCGATAGTGAGATAGCCACGGTTTTCGAGCGTTTTCACGTAGCCGTGGATCGTACTCTGTGCGAGGTCGAATTCCCGAGCGAGTTCCTGAACGTCCGCACCGTCCGACTGCTGAATCGCGTCCACGATATCGACAGCTGTCTCGACGGTTTTCAGCGGACGACTCGGGGAGGAATCACCCACCATCGTCAACGACTACCAAGGCCCACTATTTACGTTTTGTGAATTCTCTCATTTAGGCGTTTAACGGAGTGAAACGCAAATATACGCCGAAATACTTCCAAAGATATGATATCCATCGGTTCACGATATGTAGATCAGTGTTGTTTAGTTATTCACAGTATATACGTGTATTGTTACCTATTATTAGTATATTTTCTCATTACATCTACATCCGTTCAGATATCGTCGCAGCAGCGTCAGTGGTAGGGGAGCTTCCGTTACGAATCTCGAACCAGAAAACACACATTCATTTCATGAAAAAATAATTCGAATATATGTTCCAGGGATTCATTCAAATATATACTACATAAATTAATTAAAATTTTATTGTAACTTATCGCGCGCGACGTACATGACATAGTCACTACGACGAGCATCCGGCCGCATAAATATCAATTATCACACAATCAACTCCTATCACGCATCAACCCGAATGCTAGAGCATGGGGGATGAACGAACGCCGATAACGGTGGTAACGGGGTGTCTCGGGGCGGGGAAGACAACGCTCATAAATCACGTCCTTCGCGACCCGGGAGACCGGCAGGTCGCGGTCGTCGTCAACGACGTGGGCGAGATGAACGTCGATACCGAGCTGATACAGGGGGAGACCGACGACGTCATCGACCTCTCCAACGGCTGTATCTGTTGTCAGCTACAGGACGACCTTAGGACGACGCTCTCCCGACTCGACGACCGCAGTTTCGACTGCCTCCTGATAGAAGCGTCGGGGGTGAGCGAACCCATTCCGCTCGCGCGGACCCTGCTCGGAATGGACGACGAAGCACCCGACCCGAGTGAGGAGTATCGGCTGGACACCGTCGTCTCGGTCGTCGATGCCGTCGGGTTCGCTAACGCGTTCGACACGGAAACGGGTCAGTTGAACGACCGAGTGGCGAACGGACAGCGCCCGCTGACCGACGTGCTGGTCGAAACCGTCGAGTTTTGTGACCTGCTGCTGTTGAACAAGTGTGACGCCCTCCCCGACGACACCCTCGACGAAGTCGCCGCCCTCGTTCGGGAACTGCAACCCACGGCCGAATTAGTTCGAACAGAATACGCGGCGGTGCCGACCGACGAAATCCTCGAAACGGGGCGGTTCGATTTCGACGATGCGCGACGGTCGCCGGGATGGAAGCGCGCGTTAGCTGTCGGCGGAGACGACCACGGTCACGGACACGACCACGACCAGCACGAAGCACACGCCCACGACTCCGAAGAGTCGGTCGCAGACCGCATCGAGACCGTGGTCTACGAGCGAGAACGGCCGTTCCACCCGGAGCGGTTGAACGCGTGGCTAGACGATTGGGACGGGAACATTGCCAGAACCAAAGGCATCTGCTGGATAGCCGGGTGGGACGGAAACGCGATGGGATTGAATCAGGCCGGTCCGTCCGTCCGATGTGGCCCCCTCGGGGAGTGGTCACCGGACGAACGGGAAACCCGTCTCGTCCTCATCGGAACCGATATCGATGAAACGGGTGTGGCGGAATCGCTCGACCGATGTCTCGTCGAAACCGACGAGACGGAATCCGACTGGGACGAGGGTGGCGGGCCGTTCCCGCGACGATAATTACGCGAGCTGGTCGCGGAGGTCGTCCCACGATTCGTGGAATCCATACTCGTCGTCGCCGCCGGAACCGACAGCACGTTGATACACGTCGTCGTAAGCGAGGAGTTGGGTCCACCCCTCCTCACGGACGGAGCAGTATTGGCACATCGTTCGATAAAAGGCACCGAAACGCCATAACGGTTTGTGAGACACGCGCTGGGAACGTATCTCACACGGGCGGGTTTTATATTGTTCCTGTTTCTACCAGGGTGTACGCCAATGCCATCCGTTCCCACACCGGACCACCACGTACCCGCCCGAGACGAACACATCCACACGAGTTGGAGTCGTGACCACGACCCGATTCGAACGGTCGAATCCGGGGACGTACTGCGATTCGACTGCCGTGATGCCACGAACGGCCGGCTGGATGCGGAGTCGACCGTCGAGGACGTGTCCGCGCTCGCCGGGTCGCTTCCGGGCCACGCCCTGACGGGTCCCATCGATGTCGAGGGGGCGCGACCCGGCGACGTACTCGCGGTGGACCTTCTCTCGTTCGACCACGAGGGAATCGGCTTCTCGTACTTTTACGGTAGTGACAGGGAAACCGGACTGCTTCCCGAGGAGTTTCCCGACCCGGGACTGCACGTCTGGGAGTTAGATGGCAACGTCGGACGTTTCGTGAACGGAATCGAAGTCCCGCTCGCGCCCTTCCCGGGGAATCTCGGCGTCGCTCCCGCCGAGAGTGGCGAACACAGCACGACACCTCCGCGTCGGGTCGGCGGCAACCTCGACGTGAAACACCTGACGGCGGGTTCGACGCTGTATCTCCCCGTCGAAGTGGAGGGCGCGCGCTTCAGCATCGGCGACTGCCACGGCGCACAAGGCGACGGCGAGGTATGTGTCACGGGCATCGAAGCGCCGATGACCGTAACCGCACGACTCCGACTCGTTTCGGGAATGGACATCGAACAACCGCAGTTCGAGACGGACGGGCCGTTTTCGGCGACCCACGGCGGTCGGGTGTACGCGACGACCGGCATCAGCGACGACCTGATGGACGCCAGCAAGAAGGCGGTTCGGCACATGATCACGCATCTACACCGAAACCACGGGTTGACGCGTTCAGAGGCGTACCTGTTGTGTTCGGCCATCGTGGACCTGAAAATCAACGAAGTGGTGGACGCGCCGAACTGGGTCGTGTCGGCGTATCTGCCACAGTCGATTTTTCCGTAGTAAGCGGGGTTCACCGCTCTCCCGTCCCTACTCCTCGAACGACCGTCGAAGCGCGTCGTGGTCGATATCGTTTCGTCGGACGTAGCTGTTCTCGGTAATCTCGTAGAGCGTCGATTCGTCGATGTCGAGGTCTTCGTCCTCGATTATCTCCTCGACTTTCGTTCGGTCGATTCGTTCGGTGACGACGGCCTCTCTACGGACGCCGTGTCGTTCGAGCGTCGAAAGGACCGTCTCGTCGTCCCTGAGCGATTTCCTGGTCCGATGATAGCCGCCGACGGACCCGAACGACCCCGTAACCTCCTCGCCGTCCCCAACGCGCGAGGAAAGCACGTCCCGAACTTCAGTCCGCATGGTTTCAATTTGCCCCCGAACCGCCGAGAAGAGCGCGTACATGTCCGCGAGGTCCGCCGTCGAATAACCGTCGAAGTCTGGTATCTCCGTCTCGTCGAGGGTCGACGCAAGGGTCCCGGTCGCAGTGAGAACCGGTCGAACGTCCTCGGTGGAATCGGTCGTCCGTCGGTCGTCCGAGGAGCGTGTCCGTCTTCCGTCGTTCAGTTGCTTTCTCGACTCTCCGTTCCGTCCGTCCGCGTCGTATCCTTCGAGCGAAATCGTCTCGCGCTCGAACGACTCGTCGCGGACGGTGAACAGGTTCACGAGGGGTTCCGCCTCGTCCTCGCGCACTCGGTTTTTATCAGTGGTTCCCGCATAATAGACGCCGAGTTCGTCGCCTTCCCACTCGACGGCGCGGTCGGTTCCGCCACAGAGGAGCACGTCTATCCAGCCGTCGACGCGTTCGACCGTCAGTTCATACGCCTCCACGTCCGCACCGTATTCGGAATAGGGCGGGGAAATAGCTTGATGCACACAGCAGAGTTTGAGACAGCGTCCATCGGGGGCCGCGAGCGAAATCGTTTCGTCCGCCGTCGCCATGTCGGGGCGATGGTCGATACCGTACAGGACGACGTCGTCGCCGACGTTCACCGGCGTTGTCCCGAGGCGACAGGCGTGCGTCGTTTCGGCCAGCGCGTCGAGCGCTCCGGAATCCGCCGCCTCGTTTCGACCGGCGACGACGAAGAACGGAACGTCGTTTCGAGCGAGGCAGTTGAGCCGTTCGACGCAGGCAGCTTCGACCGCATCCGGTGGTGTCGCGCTCGCGAACAGGTTCCCCGTGTGAACGACGGCGTCGACGCCCTCGCCGAGTGCCACATCCATCGCCGCGTCGAACCCTTCGAGTCCGTGAACTCCGTCCGCGTCGTCTTCGCCACCCGGTTTGAGGTGCGAATCACTCACGTGGAGAATCCTCGTGGAAGTCCGCTGTTTCGAGGGCGTGGAATCGGACGGGGTCGCTTCGTCGCCGTTCCCATCAGAACGGGACTCCCCTTCGGGACGTTCCTCAATGGAGAGTAACGGACCGAGTTTCGTTTCGACGATGTGGCTCGACAGCGCGTTCCGTTGCCGTTCGTCGAGCCGTTTCGTCTTCACGAGTTCGGCGAGCGCACGGGCGTCCGCGTCCGACATCTCGACTCCTTTTCGCGGTCGCGCCAAATCGTCGCCCGTCTGGACGGGGCGGTCCGTCGCGGACGGGAGCCACGCGTCTCCGATGTAGACGAGCGTCCGAAAGCAGTTCCACGGGACCGTATCGCCCTCGTCATAGCCGAGTTCGTCACGGAGAAGGCCCTCCCCTGCGGGCGTCACGCCGAACTGATATCGGCCGCTTTGAAACGACCCCGCCAACTTCCATGCGCCGTCGGTGTCGCGGATGAGTTCCGGTGATTTCGCCATCGTTCGATGTGCGATACTGTAGGTCTCTATTGCTAATAAACCGTTCACACGGACGACGGCGTTCCGCCACAATCCATAACCGACGACAGGTGGTACGATGGTCGTATGGTTCGTCTCTCGACGATGGTCATGCTCGCCGGAATCGTCCTGCTGTTCGTTCCCATCCCGCCGATAGCGACGATTCTCGGCGTCATCGTACTCGTCATCGGTGCCGTACTCCGTCTCGTTACCGGAAAATAAGCGACTCACGGCAGTCGGTTCACCGAGGAGTCAGGTCGGCGGCGTCCGCGAGGAGTTCGTGGGACCGGAGTTCGTCCTCGGGGTCCGCGAACTGGTTCTGAACGATGACTTCGTCGACGCCCGTCTGTGTGGTCATTTGGTCCAACAGGTCCCGGACCGTCTCGGGACTCCCGGAAATCGCGCGCGGCCACTCGCCCGGGACGACGGTGTCCGGCGTCGGGTCCGGGACGTGGCCGAGTTCGTCGATTGCCGTTTCGACGGAGTGAATGGGCGATTTGTCTATCTGTCCGCGACGCAGTCGTTGTCGGGTCGCTTCGGAGACCGAACGGAGTCTGGCGGCCTCCTCGTCCGTCTCGGCACAGGTGACGTTCACGGCGAGCATCCCGTGTGGTTCGTCCGGGCCAGCGCCGAACTCGGACGGTTGGAACCGCTCTCGATACACTTCGAACGCGCGGACGGCGGGTTGGGGCCTGATGAACGCGGCGAAGCAGTACCGCAACCCGAGTTCGCCCGCGATTGCGGCGCTGGACGGACTGGACCCGAGTACCCAGATGTCCGGGATGCCATTGCGTGACCGCGCCAGCGACAACTCGCTGAATCGGTGGTCGTCGTCGAACCCGTCGTAGAGGTGGGACGCGACCTCCTCGATTTTTTCGGCGTGGTCGTTCCGCTGACGGCGTTCGCTCCGGTCTTCCTGTAACGCGAAATCGGAGACAGGATTGCCGGTCGCTCGGCCGAGTCCGCAGTCGATTCGGCCGGGCGCGAGGGCGTCGAGGACGCCGAACGATTCGGCCACCTTGTACGGACTGTAGTGGTTGAGCAACACCGTTCCGGACCCGATACGGATATTCGACGTTTGCGCGGCGAGGTTGCCCATCAGCACTTCGGGAGTCGTGCTCGCCAACCGGTCGGTGAAGCCGTGGTGTTCCGCCACCCAAAAGCGAGAGTAGCCGAGTTCTTCGGCGTGTTGTGCGCGTTCGACAGTGTTTTCGAACGCTTCCGTTGCCGTTCCGCCCTCCGGAATCGGTGCGAGGTCGACGAGCGAGAGGTCCATACCCGTGTTTGCAAATCCGCACCCATAACGGTGACTACCGCGGAAGTTTCGAGCGGGTTTCCGTCAGAAACCGAGTAGCCGACGGAGTCGGTCCAAGGGGCCGCCCGTCGTCCCCGTCGTTCCGAGTTCGCGGGCGATTTCGTCGATTTCGTCGTCGGTGAACTGCGAGTCGCGTCGCGCCTCCCGAATCCACCCGTCCCATTCCTCGTCCGTGAGGGTCCCCCGCGAGTCGCTCTCCCACTGTTCGACCAGCGCGTCGCGGTCGGGAAACGGGATGTCCATTCCGCTGCCGCCCCAGTACAGCGGGGAGAGTACGAACTCGTAGTCGTCCCCGTCCACGAACTGGAGTCGGTACGGGTAGCCGTTGTAGAGAATGATTTCGTCCTCGGATACCTCCTCTCCGTTCGGGAGCGTGAGCGTCCGTGTCATCGCGTTGCGTTCGACTACGCGGCCCACCCTTTTCCGTGTTCTGTGCGCCGACGGTGGCAGTTAGCAAAACGAGAGTGAACGGGTAGGTTCGTTGAACATGCAGGCCGAATCCTTAGGGCTGTTCGACGGCAGTTATTAAGACATGTTTGGCATTGGCCCACTCAGCGTCGGGAAGAAGGCGGCAAAATTCGGATACAAACGGTACGGAATTCCGGGTGCCGTGATGGCCGGCGGCGCTGGAGCGGTCGGCTACGTCGCGGTGCGACGCGCGGTCAAAATAGCTGTCGAACGAAAGGACGTCAGCGGGGCTATCGACGCGCAAACGATTCAGTCGGCGGTGAACGAGAAGGGTATCGGTGCCATCACGGAACGAGAGACGCTCGAATCGGCCATCGACGAGGAGAAACTCGGGACGGACATAGACATCGAGGAGGTACAGTCCACGACGGAGGAGGAAGCGGACGAACTCGACGGTGACGCGGGAGCGGACGGCGCTTCCGACACGGATGAGGACGAATCCGGCTCGTAGCCGTTTCGCAGGGTCGACGGACTCGTTTCCGTTCGTTCAGTAGGCGCTAGGGTGGAGCCTCCTTCCTCAACGAACGAAGTGAGTAAAAAGGAGAGGAAACCCGTTCGAGAAGGCTTATTATCGCCGAAAACGTATGATAATCTACTGCTGCCTTGGCGCAAGCCCAAGACAGTAGGTGCCACCAGTAAACTGGCACCTGTGGCGCGAAATTATCGCGTCCTATACTCGGGAACGACGACCGCGAACGGGTTCAATTCCCTACCCATCTTGGGTTTGAGCGTGAGAACACCGAGAATTAAATCGGTGGAACAATCCCGGCCTTCGGTCGGAGTGAAAAGCATCAAACAATGCACCCACGCCGAAGGCAAGGACGGTAAGAGGAAGCCGGGCCGCGTCCATGCATGAGGTCGCGGGGCACAATGTCGTTGCGGTAAAGCCCCGTCCTCAAGGAGTGACCGACCGCCGCAAGGCGGAAGGGGGCGAGTAGGACGGGGTAGTTTACTCCGACTTCACCGACACCTCGTACGAATACCGACTCGCGGACAGGGATTCGCCGAAATCGATGTCTACTTCGATTCGGTACTCCTTCGACGTGTTCGCGGGGACGATGACGTTCACCGATTCCTCGTACGTGCTTCCGCCGTCCACTTTCACCGTCGCGCTGAGTGTTCCCGAACGCGTTTCGTCCGAATCGTTCGATACGGTGGCGGTGACGACGACGTTTCCGAACCCCGTGACCCGTGAATCGGTGTCGGTCACGGAGAGCGAGGAGGTGAACTCCCCGAGCGCACCGCTACAACCGGAGAGGGTGGTCATCCCGCCACCGAGGAGTAAGCCGCCGATACAGAGCAGGTCTCGTCGTTGCATGGTCTACCGCACCTGAGACGTATCGAACACATAATTTTTCCGTCCTGAGTCTCCGAATTCCGGCGAAAAATAGCGATCGTTTCAGTGATTTTCCGACGAGAGGCTCACTCGAAGTCGATGAGGGGCTTGATGATTCCCTCTCCTTTCGTGTCCATGAGGTGAAACGACTCGTCGATGTCGTCGAAGTCGAACCGGTGGGTCGTCATACGCGTCGGGTCTACCTTCCCCGTTTCGAGCAACCGGAGCAGTCGCCGCAATCGAAGGCGACCACCGGGACAGAGCGAGGTCACGATGTCCTTTTCGGCCATGCCGACGCCCCACTCCGCTCGCGGGATGGTGACGTGTTCGCCCTCGCCGTGATAGCCGACGTTGGAGATGACGCCGCCGGGCTTGGTGACTTCGATGCAGTGTTCGAAGGTCACGTTCGAACCCAACGCCTCGATTGCGGCGTCGACACCCTCCCCGTGGGTCAGGTTCATAATCGCCTCGACGGTATCGACCTCGGTGAAATCGACCACCTCGTCGGCACCGTAGAACTCGGCGAGTTCCTGCCGTTCGGGGACGCTTTCGACGGCGATTATCGTCCCCGCACCGCGAAGCGCCGCTCCCTTGGTCGCCATCAGTCCGACCGGCCCCTGTGCGAAAACCGCGACCGTTCCTCCGATGGGAATATCGGCACGTTCGGCCGCGCTGAAGCCGGTACTCATCATGTCCGTCACGTACACGGCGGCCTCGTCGCTGACTCCCTGTGGGATGTGAGCCATGTTCGCGTCCGCTTCGTTCACGTGGAGGTACTCGGCGAACACGCCGTCCTTGACGTTCGCGAACTTCCATCCGCCGAGCGCGTCGTTCGACTGCGACGGATGTCCGTCTTGGGCGGCCAGTGACCCCCAGTCCGGGGTTATCGCCCCGACTGCGACGCGGTCTCCGGGTTCGAACGCCTCGACCTCGTCGCCGACAGATTCGACAATCCCGACCGCCTCGTGGCCGAGCGTGATATCCTCGCGTTCGCCGATAGCCCCGCCGACGGTGTGAACGTCGGAAGTACACACCAACCCCTTCGTTGGCCGAACGACGGCGTCGTTCGGTCCTGCTTTCGGACGGTCCTTTTCCACAAAGCCGGTCTCCCCGATGGAGCGCATACAGTATGCTTGCACGATTGCTCCCCCGACCACCGTTCCACGCCCACACACTTCAATCGAGTTCCCGAGCCGTTCGTCGGGCCGCTTCCACACGCTCGATGGAAGGAGGCAGTATTTAAATCATTGAAGTCCTTCTCGCAACAATAGTAAGAAACGAAAGAGAATCACGCAGCGACGTCCGCTCGATGGGCGAAACGATACGCTCGTTAGAAGGCGTGTGCGCAAAAAACGTGGGTAGAATATCAGTCGTCGGACGGAGATTCGGCCGTCTCGGCGAACGACCGGCGTTCGCTCATCTCCTCGACGGAGAGGTGACAGGATATCTGGTGGTTGCTGTCGCCCTCTTTTTCCTCTAACTCCGGTTCGGTCTGCTCACAGATGTCGCCTATCTTCTTCGGACAGCGGGTCTGGAACGGACACCCAGACGGCGGGTTTATCGGACTCGGAACGCTCCCTTCGAGGAGGATGCGGTCGGTTTCCCTGTCAGGGTTGGCGTGCGGAACCGCCGAGAGGAGGCTCTCCGTGTAGGGATGGAACGGGGCCGAAAACACCTGTCGGACCGTTCCGAACTCGGCGATTTTGCCGAGATACATCACCGCGATGCGGTCACAGATGTGTCGGACGACCCCGATGTTGTGCGAGATGAACAGGTACGACAGGCCGTACTCCGCCTGAATCTCGTTGAGCAGATTCAGGATTTGGGCCTGCACGGACACGTCGAGCGCCGACACCGGTTCGTCACAGACGATGAGCTTCGGTTCCACGGCTAACGCGTGCGCGATGGCGATGCGCTGTTGTTGCCCGCCCGAGAACTGGTGGGGATACTTGTGGAGCGCGTCCGGAGAGAGGCCGACGCGCGTCAGCAACTCGCGGGTTCGCTCCCGCTTTTCCTCACCGGTCGCGATGTCGTGTTTCTCCATCGCGCGGCCGATTATCTGACCCACGGTCTTTCGCGGATTGAGCGAACTATGTGGGTCCTGGAATATCATCTGCATCTCGCGGCGGAGGCTCCGCACTTCCGACCCGCTCATCTCGTGAATGGGCTGTCCCTCGAAGTACACCTCGCCGTCGGTCGGTTCGAGGAGTTTCAGCGCGGTACGCGCGACGGTCGATTTGCCACACCCGCTCTCACCGACGAGGCCGACCGTCTCGCCCTCGTAAATCTCGAAGTCGATGCCGTCGACAGCTTTGACGGCCCGCCGTTCGAGCGTCGGGAGGCCGCCGTCCGAGCGCGTGAGCGTGAGGTCACCCAGGAACCCGTCGCCGGCCTGGAAATGCTTTTTCAGGTTTTTCACCGCGAACAGCGGTTCGCCGCTGCGGTCGATGCGTTTCCGTTCGCCGCTCGACTCCACGGGGGTGTATCCCTGACTGAGGTCGATTTCGTCCGTGCGGATACAGGCCGCTTTCGACGTCGTTCCCGCGGCCGGTTCGAGAGGGGGATTACCTCCGGTTCGGCAGGCGTCGGTCGCGTACTCACACCGTGGCGCGAAGTTACACCCGCTGGGCAGGTCGGTGAGGTCCGGCATCGACCCGGCCAGCGTCGGCAGTTCGTCGTACTCCACGTCCGTCTGCGGAATCGAGTCGATGAGACCGCGCGTGTACGGATGTTGCGGCTTCCGAAACAGTTCGTCGAGTTCCGCCGTCTCGACGAGATTCCCGGCGTACATCACGCCGACGTGGTCGCACGTCTGGGCGACGACGCCGAGGTTGTGCGTTATCATCAGGATTGCCATCCCCTTTTCCTCCTGAAGTTCGTTCAGGAGGTCGAGGATTTTCGCCTGCGTCGTCACGTCGAGCGCCGTCGTCGGTTCGTCGGCGATTATCAGGTCCGGCTTGCAGGAGAGGCCGATGGCGATGAGGACGCGCTGGCGCATCCCGCCCGAGAACTCGTGCGGGTAGTCGCCGAAGCGCTCGGCCGCGTCCGGGATTTCCACGTCGCGCATGACCTCGATGGCCTGTTCGCGCGCCGACTCGCGGTTGCCGCCTTGGTGGTGCAGTATCGTCTCGACGATCTGTTCGCCGACCGTGAGGACCGGATTCAGCGACGACATCGGGTCCTGCGGAATGAGCGCGATCTTGTTCCCGCGAACCGAGCGCATCTCCGCTTCCGAGAGTCCCAACAGGTCCACGCCGTCGAAGACGACTTCGCCGCCGGTGATTTCGCCGGGGCTATCGACGAGTTGGAGCAACGAGCGCGCGGTGACGCTCTTTCCGGCCCCGCTCTCGCCGACAAGTCCCATTGTCTCGCCCGTATCGAGGGCGAACGATACGTCGTTCGCGGCGACGACCGTCCCGTCCTCGGTCAGGAACTCCGTCCTGAGGTCTCGAACGTCGAGGAGGGGGGCGGACCCGCCGTATGCGTCGTTTCCGTTCATTCTATCGAATCCACCTTGGGGTCGAGCACGTCTCGGAGGCCGTCGCCGAGCAGGTTGAACCCGATGACGGTGACTGCGATGGCGATTCCGGGGAAGATGATGATCCACGGCGCGGTTTGCATGAACCCGCTCCCGTTGTTTATCATCAGTCCCCACGACGGCGTCGGCGGTTGCGCGCCGAGGCCGAGGAACGACAGGCTGGCCTCCGCGAGCATCGCGAAGGCGATGTTCAGCGACCCCTGAACGAGGAGCGGAGCCGAACAGTTCGGCAGCACCTCGCGGAAGATGATATGGGGGTTGCTCTCGCCGCGGGCGATGGCTGACTCCACGTACGCCTCGTTCCGCTCGGAGAGCGTCGCACTGCGGGCGACGCGAGCGATGTACGGCGTGTAGACGAACGCCAGCGCGATGATGACGTTCGTGAGTTCGGGACCGAGGACGACCATCAACGTCAACGCGAGGAGGATGGGTGGGAAGGACATCGCGGCGTCCATGAACCGCATCAGCAGTTCGTCGACGATACCGCCGTAGTAGCCGGACACTAATCCGATTATCGTCCCGATCAGGAGCGCACCGGTGATGGCACCGAACCCGACCTTCAGCGAAATCCGACTGCCCATCACGACGCGACTGAAGATGTCACGACCGAGGTCGTCGGTTCCGAACAGGTGGTCCATCGACGGCGATTGCGTGCGGTCGGCGACGGACGTGTGTGAAATCGAGTACGGCGCGATGAGCGGCGCGAAAATCGCGACCACGACGAGCGACAGCACGATGACGAGTCCAATCATCGCCTTGGTGTTGCTCCTGAACTGGTGCGTGAACCGCTGGAAGCGTTCTATCCGCGCGGACGTGGCCGTCGAGTTCGACGTCGAGGTCGCCATCATTCATCACCTCCGTAGCGAATCCGCGGATCGAAGTAGCCGTAGAGGATGTCCGCCGCGAGGTTCGAGAGCATGTACATCACTGCGACGACGACGATACAGCCCTGCAACAGGGGAATGTCGCGGCTCTGGATGGCGGTCAGCGTCAGTCTGCCGATTCCTGGCCAGAAGAACACCTGCTCCAGCACGACGACGCCGCCGAACGCGTAGCTGAACTGGAACGCGATGACCGTGATGACGGGAATGATGGCGTTCCGAAGCGCGTGCTTGAGCACGATGACGCGCTGGGTCATCCCCTTCGAGCGCGCCAGTTTGATGTACTCCTCGGACATGACTTCGAGCATCGAGGACCGGGTCATCCGCATGATGTAAGCGGTGAGGGCGAACCCCATCGCTGACGCCGGGAGAACGAGGTGGGTCAGCGTACCCACAGGGTCCTCGCTCGGCGGGACGTAGCCACCCGTCGGGAAGATGTTCAGCCACACGGAGAAGACGAGGATGAACACGAGTCCCCACAGGAAGATGGGGATGGAGACGCCGATGAATCCGAACATCGACGCGAACAGGTCCGGCATCTCGTTCTGCTTCACGGCGGCGATGACGCCGAGCGGCAGCGCGAGGAAGACAGCGATGAGCGTCGCCGCCCCGGCGAGGAGAAGCGATTTTGGGAGCTTCTCCGCGATGAGCGTCACGACCGGGTCGCCGAACCGGAGCGAAGTCCCCAGGTCGCCCTGTACGAGTCCGAACACCCAGTCGATGTACTGGACGTACAGGGGCTTGTCGAGTCCCATCTGCGCTTGCAGCGCCTGAATCGACTTGTCGGTCGCGTTCGGCCCGAGGATGAGCAACGCGACGTTTCCGGGGAGGATGGTCGTCACTATGAACGTTATCAGCGTCACGAACAGGAGGGTTAGCACCATGAACCCCAACCGCCTCATTAGATAGTTAGACATTGACATGGTGAATCTCCGAATTATCCCTCGAGCCAGTTGTCGTTGAACCGGAGCGTGGAGCCGTCGGGAGTACCGATTTTACCCTTGTAGTCCTTCGAACCGGCATACAGGTTCGCCTGCCACCAGAGCAAGAGGTGACCTGCGCGGTCCTCGTGGAAGATCTTCGTCGCTTTGTGGTACAGTTCGGCACGCTTGTCGTCGTCGTACTTGTGGCGGGCCTTCTCGACGAGTTTGTTGTACTCGTCGTTCTTCCATCCGGTGAAGAAGAACGCACCGTCCGGGTGGAGGAACTTATAGAACGACACGTCGGGGTAGGTCAGCGCGAGGTACGAACTGGTCGTCGCCTCGAAGTTCTGCTTGCTGTAGACGTCCGACAGCCACGTACTCCACGTTATCTTCTGGATGTTGAGATTGATGCCGACCTCGGACGCTTGGTCGGAGATGACTTTCGCACCCTGCACCTGCGTCGGGTAGGATTGGGGAATCTTGAACGAAACCGAAAATCCGTCGGGCATTCCCGCCTTCTTCAGGTGTTTTTTGGCCTTATCGAGGTCACGGGGACGTGGTTTGATGTCGGGATCCTCCCACTTGCTGCCGGGCGCGGCGGGCGTCGCCGTCGTCTTGCCGGTGCCGTAGAGCGCCGCCTCGCTGATTTTCTCCTTGTCGAGCGCGAAATCGAGCGCGAGGCGGGCGTGCTTGTTGTTGAACGGTTTCTTATTGCAGTTCAGGCCGAGGTAGACGAGCGCTTTCGGGAACTGTTTCTCGAAGCGGACGGACGAATCGTTTTTGAGCGATTCGACGTCCTTCGGCGGAACGCCGTTGACGAAGTCGTACTCACCAGCGCGGAACGACTGAAGTCGCACGTTCGGGTCTGTTATCTCGCTCTTGACGATTTTGTCGAGGAAGGGGCCGTTTTTGTCGCTGGCGTCCCAGTAGTCGTCGAACTTCGTCATTGTGAACGACGTCTCAACCTCGTGGCTTTCGAACTGGTACGGGCCCGTTCCGATGGGTTCGTTGATCTTCTTCTTTTTCGCCTGTTTCTGGGGAACGATGTGCATCTCCCCGGTCGACATCCGCGAGAGGAACGGCGCGAATGGCTCCGACAACTGAACGACGAAGGTCTGGTCGTCAGGGTTGTCCATCGAGTCAACGAAGTCGAAGAAGCCGGTTGCGAGGTACTCACCGTTCGCGATGCGCTCGTAGGTCGCGAGTACGTCTTTGGACGTCATCTCGCTGCCGTCGTGGAACTTCACTCCCTTTTGGAGCGTGAACTCCAGTTTTGTGTTGTCCTTGGAAGTCGACCAATCCTTCGCGAGATGGGGTTTCAGCGAGTAGTCGGGGGCCAACCGGATGAGCGGTTCGGTGATGTTTTCGAGCACGCGGTTGGTCGCGGCGGCGCTTTCGAGGTGCGGGTCGAGTCCCTGCACGGGCACAGCACCGCCCCACTGGAGCGTGCCGCCCATTTTCGCGTTTCCGTCCCCGCTTCCGCCGCCGGAATCGTCCGAGTCGCCTCCGCCGAGACAACCGGCGAGCGCGACCGGTACGCTGGCGGCTGTCGTGGCGAGAAACGCTCGACGGTCGACGCGTCCGTGACCGCTCGTATCGCTATTTTTTTCAATATTGCGGCTATTGCTATCGCTTGGCATAGAATATCGGACACAACCACCAGTGATAAAGATTATGAAAACTGTAACAATATAGTTGAATGTTTGAAATGAAATGGGGATGCCTGAAACTGTAAGTCGAATGTACGGTTGGGAAACAGTCAAATAGGCAGGTGAGCCACGTTGCGCTTGGTACGCATGCAGGTACGTGAGCAACGGCTACGACGAGACATCGAGGCCAACGCGGCTTTCGGGTCGGTCGCGGTCGAAAACGGTCACGGTCGGACCGTCCTAACCGGAACAGAGGCGGACAGGAACGCACGAGAGTATTTTTGTGAGCGACTGCGGGACGCAGGTCTCGACGTTCACGTGGACCGAGTAGGGAACATCGTCGGCCGATGGACGCCCGAAAGCGCCGACCCAGACGCGGGCGCAGTCGCCGCCGGGAGCCACCTCGACTCCGTGCCCGAGGGAGGCATCTTCGACGGACCACTCGGCGTGTACGCCGCGTTAGAGGCGGTCCGAGCGATGCAAGACGTGGGCGTCGAACCGTCCCGTCCGGTCGAAGTCGTCTGCTTCACCGAGGAAGAAGGCCAGCGGTTCGACGGCGGATTGCTCGGTTCCGCCGTCGCTGCCGGGGAGATGAGCCTCGAAACGGCGCTCGCGCTCGAAGACGAATCCGGCGTGACGCTCGAAACCGCGCTCGGCGACATCGGCTTTCTCGGCGAGGGGCGAGTCGCCGCCGACGAGTGGCACGCGTGGCTGGAACTCCACATCGAACAGAGCGAGCGTCTCGAAGACGCGTCGGTCCCGGCCGGTATCGTGACGACGATAACGGGACTCTCCCGGTGTGCTATCGAAATCGCCGGCGAAGCGAACCACGCCGGGTCGACGCTGATGTGCGACCGGTCGGATGCCCTCACCGGTGCGAGCGAATTCGTTCTAGACATCGAAACCGCCGCGAACGAGTGCGTCGAAACCGAATCGAACACGGCCGTCGCCACCGTCGGCAAACTCGACGTGCGGCCGGGTGCGCCGAACGTCATCCCGGGACGGGCCGAGATGAGCCTCGATATCCGCGACATCGAGCAGGACTCCATCGAGTACGTCGTGGAGCGAGCGAAGCGGAGCCTCGACCGCATAGAAACCGAACGCGACGTGACGACCGAGTTCGAACGGCCGTGGAATCGCCACCCCGTACCGATGAGTGACCGTTGTCGTACCGCGCTAGAAGCTGCCGGGGAGGCCGCAAACATCGAAACGCTGTCCCTCCACTCCGGAGCCGCCCACGACACGATGCACGTCGCGAGCGTCACCGACGCTGGCTTGCTCTTTGCCCCGTCACGGGACGGGATTTCTCACAATCCGCTGGAGTGGACCGAGTGGAAGGACTGTGCCGAATCGACGCGCGTTCTCGCCGGTGCGGTAGCGCGGCTCGCCGGCTCCAACGAGTAGCCCGTTCGCAGACGGACAAATAGCGTTCGTTTCGTTCGAGCTACGAATAGACGGGAGTCTCCAGCTATTACCAGTCGAGTCGCTCGTGTGAGATTCTACGACAGGTTCGCACCCTCAAGTCGTGTATTAGCCACTCAAACGGTCGTTTTCGAATAAGTACGGTCTACCTCACACCCGATTTATAGTTTGCACCGATAGAGAACGCGGTCGAAATCCTTCACCCGACACACATCCCGTGAGAGCCCATAATTCGTGCATCCGTGATTATATGACGAAAGCGTCGTAGAAAACAATCCGACAATGGACTAAATGTCCATAAACCGTTTGCACGTATTTTGAACGCACAGTAACGACAAGCCAAAAGCAATCCTTCCGAAATCGGCCGATTACGGCTGATTAGAGGAACACCACATATATGATAAATAGCAAATACTTGTATATGATTGCTACTGCTATCGGTTTTCGGATTCGGAATTCATTGCACCATATACAAACGCTTTTATGGACATGCTTGGTATCATATGTCATGACAAATTCGACCGAAACCGGCTCGTCGCGAACCCTGAAAACGGTCACGCGAGCGTTCGACGTGATTCAGGCGTTGGAAGAGTTCGACGGCGCGCGCGTCACCGAACTCGCCGACCATCTCGATATGTCCAAAAGCGCCGTCTACAATCACCTCACGACGCTGCGGGAGAACAAGTTCGTCGTCCAAGAGGGAAACACGTACTCGCTGTCGTTGCAGTTCCTCCTTCTCGGCGAGTACGTTCGCAACCAGAACAAACTGTACAGCATCGGGAAACCCGAAATAGAGAGTTTGGCCGACGAGACGGGGGAGTACGCCCACCTCGCCACCGAACAACACGGCCTCAGCGTGAACCTCTACAAAGTTCGGGGCGACAAAGCGGTCGGCAGTAACTACCAGACGAGCAAGCTGCAGAAACCGGATTACCTGCACTTCTCGGCGACCGGAAAGTCGATTCTCGCCTCGCTCCCGTCCGACAGGGTGGAAACCATCATCGACCGTTACGGGTTGGTCCGTAAAACGGAGAACACCATCACCGACCGGGAGGAGTTGCTGTCCGAGCTCGAAGTGATTCGGGAACGCGGGTACGCCTACAACGACGAGGAGGAGATCGAGGGGCTCAAAGCCATCGGCGCGCCGGTGCTGGACAGGAGTGGTCGCGTCCTCGGTTCAGTGAGCGTGTCCGGCCCGACCAACCGCATGAACGAAGCGGAGTATCACGACATGATAGTCGAGAAGGTGACGAACGCGGCGAACGTCATCGAGGTGAACATCAACATGGCGGAGCGGGAGGGGGACCACCCGAAATTCATCTGAGGAATAGTAGCGCGTCTTCAGAGTGGCAGAACCCGGGCGAATCTCATCGGTGGATGCCATTACAGAAGTAAGGTTGTAATGGCGGTCGAATCGACGAAAGGAAGGGTTCGGTAGAAATGCTGTAGAGAGGGGTTAAACTATATGTCGCTATAACAACTGTGCAGTTGGTCACGTCACCTCTCGTCCTCTGTGTCCGACGGTGACCGCTTTTGGGACGAAGATGCGAACTCCGTCTCGCAGGGGAGTGTCGCCGCGAGTCGCTCGGCGACGGTCGGACTCAAGAACCCCGCCAGTTCCATCGCTTCCTCTTCGTGTGCATCGAGGTCCAGAACATCCCTGAAGAACCACGAGACGGTCACGTGAACGTCCCCCGCGGTCAAGCCGCGGGGCTTCCTGCTTCGACGACGTACTTTGCATCCACCCGTCCCGAATGACGAGCGAACGCAGGGAGCACAGTCTGCACAGGCGTTGATTCGGACCGTCCCGGCCCTACATGAAAAGATTTGAGTCCCCTGTCGAGGATGTTCTTTGCCGCATTCAAGTCCCGGGCTTCCGTGTGACCGCACGCCGGACACGAATGTTCCCGAACCCACAGCGGCTTTGACGTTTCGACGCCGCACTGGTTGCATTCCTTAGTGGTTCCGCGAGCATCGACGCGAACGACATGCGTTCCGTGCAAGTCGCCCTTGTATTCCAGAAGGTCGAGAAACCGGGACCATGCGGCGTCCTGCTTGTTCTTTGCTGACTGGCTGGTTTCGAGCATCGGCTTCACATCGAGGTCTTCGACCGCCACTACGTCGTATTCCCGAACGAGCCACGTCGAAAGTTTGTGCTGAAAGTCGAGCACCTTCCACCGGATTCGACGTTTGGCACGAGCGACTTTCTGGCGCTGTTTCTCCCAGTTGGCCGAGCCGTGTTGCTTACGGTCGAGCGAGCGCTGTTGGCGGGCGTACTGTTCGTACTCCGATTCCAAGTCCAAACATTCGACCGAAAGGTCCTCGGACGTGTGGATGTACGACTGAATCCCGAGATCCACACCGATACAGTCGGCACGGTCGATGTCTTCTGGGTCTGATTTCGCGGGAGTATCCACTTCGACTACGAAACAGGCGAACCATGCGCCGGTTCAATCTTTCTTGAGAATGGCGCGTTTGACGTTCTCCGTGTCGGGCAAGTCGCGGTGTGCTCGTATCGGTATCTCGCCGATTTTTGAGAGGGTAAGCGTCCCGAAATCGTGGCCCGTCGTGTGATTGACGTTGAAGCCTTCTGACTGGTACGCTACTGACCGAAACTCTCCCGTACCTTGCCATTTGAGCCGTCCTGTCTTCCGACCGTTCTCTCGGTGCTTTTTGAGCACCTTCTGGTCTTTCTGGATTTGACTCACGGTCTGTTGGGCGGCATGAGCTGATACGTCCGCGAAGGTCGACCATCTCCGTTTCCACTCGGTGAGCTTGCGGTGTTGGTCGTAGGCACGCGGACGGTCGTTCCGCGGTGCTTGGTAGTAGTCGCGGACGGCGTGATTCCGTATTTGTCGGTGAATCTCGATGTGACGCCACGCTTCGTTGGCCACTTCTTCGTCGGGATAGGCTCGACAGCGAAGCGTGACATCCATGTTTCAGTACCCCTTGGCGTCGAGAGCGGATCGAAGCAGGTCGGCGTATGCTCGACGCATACGCACTCCTTTGTCGTCGGCGTAGGCTTTTACCCGTTGTCGGTCTTCGTCCGTTATGTCGGCATCTAACCTCATTTGTACCACATCGTGTACTGTCCAAGATACACAGGAGAGTACTATAACTCTTACTCTTGCGATTTTGATACTGACTCAGCGTACGCGATTCACCCTCGGGGTCAAGCCCCGAGGCACTCTCGCTGTGATTTCTCGTAGAGTGTGTCACTCTCCGCCATGTTTTTAGGCACACCTAAACACTAATAACTGCTTCGATTATTAGGCCGGCCTAAATATACGGTCGGCTGGCACGCTGGTTTTACCCGAATCGATTTTTCAGCGTCGTCACACCGGACGTCGAGGGAGGGTCTTAACTTCCCGGCCGCGAGACCGATACCTATGGAACCCGACGACAACCGTCGCGACTGGGCGGAGCGCACGGGTGATTTTTCGCCCGAGTACTACGCCCAAATCGGTCCGAACGAGGTCAGTAACACCCTCGCCAGCGTGTTCGACTACTACGTCGACGAGAAGGCACCGATACTCGAAATCGGCTGTAGTTCGGGTCGCCACCTCGCCCACCTCCTCGACAACGGATACACAAACCTCACTGGAATCGATATCAACGACGAGTCGTTCGACGTGATGGCCGAGCGGTATCCGAAACTCGCCGCGACGGGGACGTTTCGAACCGGTGCAATCGAGGACCTCCTCCCCGAGTTCCCTGACGACACGTTCGATGTAGTGTACTCGGTGGAGACGTTGCAGCACATCCATCCCGACAACGAGTGGGTATTCGAGGAGATATGCCGCGTCGCGTCGGATCTCGTAATAACCGCGGAAAACGAAGGGAACAGTCCACAACGGGGCCGCGGGGACGAGAAAGTGAGCTACGTTCACGATGACTTCCCGCTGTACTACCGGAACTGGAAACGGGTGTTCTCCGACCTCGGCCTCGCCCAACTCGTCCGCGAACCGAGCAAGCGCGACACGGTTCGCGTGTTTCGCGTGCTTTGACAGTCGGGAGTCACGTTCTTTCGATTCGAACGTGGAGGGAAAGTCAGGCACGAAAGTCTAATGAGCGTCTGAAAAATGGGAGAAGCAATGACAGACGACGTTACGTGACTACGCGCGTAACGGGTCAGAAATGGCAGGATTAGGTGTGAAAAGACACGATGATGACGATGCTAGCACTCTCCGAAACAATCAAACGTCATAGGAGGACTACAGTACAGTATGAGCAGAAACTCGGCCACGCAGAGTAAAGTTCAGCGGGTCATTAACGAGTACGAGTTGACCGGAATGGGCGAA
The DNA here is from genome assembly GCF_056892285.1 of Haladaptatus sp. HS23. Taxonomy (NCBI): domain Archaea; kingdom Methanobacteriati; phylum Methanobacteriota; class Halobacteria; order Halobacteriales; family Haladaptataceae; genus Haladaptatus; species Haladaptatus sp. HS23. Next base: position 221,131 of record NZ_JBXGLH010000003.1, read on the forward strand.
CGACTCGAAGCGGATTGGACGGGAGAAGACGGAACCCAGTACAGCCTTCGTGATCTCGCTGACGTGTTCAACCGAGCCGTGCTACGCGCAGCGCTGGAACAGGCCGGAGTGGCGTCGTTAGACGGAGAGGTCGAGAACACCTACCGATTGTTGACAGACGACTCGGTGAGTCGCGGTGTACGCATCGAAACGAAGAATTCCCTTGAGAGGGAGGGAATTTCCATCGAGGAGCTGAAGAAGGACTTCGTCACGCATCAGGCGATACACACCTACCTGACGAAACACCGCGGCGTCGAATACGAGTCGGGTAAAAACGAGACAGACCAAGTGGAAAAGAGCGGCGAGACGATACAGCGGTTGCGGACGAAGACCAGTGCAGTCACGGAAACAACGCTGACGAACCTCGTCAATACGGACCGTCTCACGCTCGGTGATTTCGACGTTTTCGTAGATATCCGTATCCTATGTGACACGTGTGGACAGTCGTACACGGTGGATGACCTCCTCGAAAACGGCGGCTGTGAGTGTGAGACGTCGAACTGAGCGGTGGTGGACGCCGACTACCTCGCCATCCAGTCAACCGAGGAAGCCGCCGCGCTCGACGACGAGCATCGTCGCCTGTCCGAGAAATGATTGTCGTCTGTCGGCGCTCGAAGAAGCGATCCGACCGGCGAGCACCGAACCTCAAGCACCCGAGTCAGTTTACGAAACGGCCCTCTCGTTCGAGTTTCGTGGCCAGTTCGTCGTACAAGTGTGCGCAACTGTTTTCCGACCTCCTACTCGGCGAGACGGACACGAGCGTTTCCCAGTCGCCGATCAATACGAGGCGTTTTCTCGCGCGGGTGAGCGCGACGTTAAGGCGGCGTGGTCCCTCGTTGGGGAGTTCGAGGAATCCGGCGTTTCCGGCGTCGTTGCTCCGAACGAACGAGACGACGACCGCTTCGCGTTCACCGCCCTGAAACGAATCGACCGTATCGACGGTGACACGGCCCGCGTCCTCGCCGGTCCGATGGAGTCGTGAGCGGATTTCACCGATCTGTCCACGGTACATCGAGATGACGCCGATGTCCTTCGGGGCGACGCCCGCGTCCACGAGTTTCGTCACCTCCGCGACGACCGCTCGTGCTTCGGGGGGGGTTGTAGACGGAGTTGCCGCCGGACTCGCGGCGCTCGTCGCCGGCGACGTCGATGGCGACGAGCGAGTCGAGGTTGTCGATTCGCCACTCGCGGTTTCGCGCCGCCGTTTCCAAGTTCCCGTCGTAAAACGCGGCGTTGGGGAAGTCGGCGATGGCCGAGTGCATCCGGTACTGCCGCCGGAGGAGAACCGAGATGTCGGTTCCGTATCGGTCGAGGAGATGCTCGAACAGCGAGACGTGTAGCCGTTCGTCCTTCATCGATTCGTCGGCGCAGTACGGGGACAGTTGCTTGTGGTCGCCCGAAAGAACGAGCTTTCGCGCACAGTTGAGGACGATGGCCATCGCGGGGCGACTCGCCTGTGTCGCCTCGTCGACGACGGCGACGTCGAACCGGTTCGTGTCAAACTGAGCGGTGCCGCTCGTCGTCGCGGCCACGATGTCCGCTTCGGCGACGGGGGCGTTCGTGTAGTGCCGCCGAACCACGTCGTTCTTTGAGTTGCGACCGACGCGAGCGATACTGAGTCCGTCCTCGGTGGGTCCTCCATCATCGCCGTCTTCGTCGGACTCGTTCGCCCGACAGACGGCCGCGTGGAGCGTGTCGGGTTCCGGGTCCCCCACCGCGCTATCTCCGACGAGGATGTTGTCGACGGCCTGATTTGAGTGTGCCGTCACCAACACCGAATCGCCGTGTTGGACCGCGTACAGCACGTACGCCGTCAGCGTCCGGGTCTTTCCCGTTCCGGGTGGACCGTGGATACAGAGAATGTCTTTCGCGTCGTCGGCCCATTTCAGGGCCTGTTTCTGATACTCGTTCAACTCCATGTCGGCGCTGGGGACCGAGAGCCCGTCGGCCTTGAACCGGACGGGTCGATTTCCGACTATCAGTTCCCGTTTTTTCGGATTCGACTCGATTTTTCGAATCGCCTCCGTCCGCCGCTCGAACGGAACGGGATTGAGGAGATGCGTCAGCCAGAATTCGCTTCGGTTGGCCGTGAAGAGTTCCTCGACGTCGGAGCGTTCGCAACTGGCGTCCGGTTTGACCGTCACCGTCGGCCCGTCGACGGAGACGATTTCGACGGCGATAGGGAAGTCGTCCGATTCGCCCATCGTGTCGATGAGAAAGACGCTCTCCGGGTACATCTCCTCGTCCCGAAAGAGGTCGACGTCCCCGTCGTCGTCCTCCGGTGAAATCTGAAACGAGTACGTCGGTTCCGCGGGTCGGCCGTTTGGTCCGAGCGAGACGAACGGCCCGGACGCGACTCCCTGATCTGTGAGCGTCGTCAACCCCTCGTTTCGGTACCGTTCGCGGTTCGCCCGCTGTTCGGTTTCCCGTTCCGATTCGACGAACTGACGGAGTTCGTCGAAAAACGCACGCCGCTCGTCCGCGGAGAGGCCGGACCGAGGTCTCACTTCCGATTTCGGGAGTTCGAACGCTTTCAGTTCGTCCTCTACCACGGGTGTTACCTCTGGATGCCAAAATCGGAGACGGTCGCTCAGCGTCGTCTCCGAGGCCGTCTCGACCGAGATGAACCGAACGGTCCCGTCGATGCCGAAACTCGTGTCGTACCACCCCACCTGCGCCGAGTCTGGTCGCCAGAGGACGTACTCGTTCGTCGTCGTCGGGTTCCCTTTCTCGTGCAACGGAACGGCGTACCCGTCCCGGTTCGGAGCGCTCTCGCGGACGGTCTTCGCCCCCCGGTCGAGCGCCTCGTGCAAATGATCGGGCGAGATGTTCCGGTCGAATCGAGAGGTCTGCATCGGTTCCCCGTCCGAGCGGAGGAGCGTCGAATCACGTAGGTTCCACGCTTGCGACAGGTCATCGACCGCCGTCTTCGTGGAGGGGTTCGGTTCGGGAGTCATGATTTCATGGGTCAATGGTGGTGCGTTTCGGGCCCCGTGATTCACGTGATGACTAGCGGCCGTGATGCTGTCGTAGGTATCGAACATGGTCGATATATGCCCTTCGCTTCGGAAGCGGGAGACGACGGACGTCGAGTGTGCATCATCAGTTGCCAGCGAGAACGATCGGTGTAGAAGACAATGGTCACGTTGCTGTCCAGTCTGGAATACGGTCATTTATTTGTTCATTTTCCGAAGCGTCCAAGAGACACGGTGAGCAGTTGGACAGAAACTAGAATGCATTGACCGTATTAGCAGTGTTTGTATCGGAGGGCAATTCCAGTCTACCCGTTTGTCGTACTCCGGTTGCGTCTGCGGACAATGACGACCATCACGAGGGCGGTCACGAGAACACCGGCGACCCAAACGTTGCTGTATGTGGCGATGCCAACGAGATACGGGATGACAAGCAGGGCGAGAATAAGTCTCTGTCGTCGCTCGATTCGGCCGAGTCGCTCCTCGAGGTCGGAATCGTCCATACGGAATCGAAACGGAAAGAAAACATAAAAATTACCCACATATAAAGTAATTTACTTAAGGCGGGAATCGGGAAGATATTGTGTGGAGCTACGCACTACTACCGAGTGCAAAATGAAGTCTCGTACCATTTAGTGTGGGTTCGTTCGCACCGTGGGAAGTCGCCAACCGAACTGAACGGCCGCGACCCTCGTCAAGAGCGTGATACCCGCACAGCCGCTGACCGCGACGTTGGCATCGCCGCCGAGGGTCAACAGACACCAATACGCAAAGCCGCCGAGGACGGCACAGCTCGCGTAAAAGTCCCGGACCAACACGAACGGCGAGCGGTCGAGAAGAATGTCCGCCATCGCGCCGCCGCCAATGGCGTTTATTGTCGCCACCGCGACGACGCCGAACGGCGAGACGCCGACCCCGGATGCGACGATGGCACCCGCGGTCGTAAAAGCGGCGAGTCCGACGGCGTCGGCGGTCAGCGAAATCGGATGTCGGTCGGGTTCACGATACAAGAAGGAGAGGCCGATGGCGATGGAAACGCCGACCACGCCGAATCCGATGTTTGAGAGGGTTTGCAGTGAGAGCGGAACGCGGTTGACCAACACGTCGCGGGTCGTACCGCCGCCGAAAGCGGTGACGAGGCCGACGACCGTGACCCCAAACGGATCGAATCCTTCTCGAATCGCCTTGCTCGCGCCGACGAGGGCGAAGGCGACCAGTCCGACGGCGTTTGCGATAGAGAAGAGTTGGTTCGAAAGCATCGGTTTATCCGCTATTTCGGTACTGGAGTTATTACGCCAGCGATTGACGTCAAACCGGAAGGAGTTGTTCGACAGTTCATTTCCATTACTATTCATATTCATTGTCGGGTACTTTTTTCACATATCTGCCAATTTTATCATACATCCATTGACAGACATGTGCTCGACGGTAAGATATGCTCTTTTCCCAGGACGATAATAATAAACCATGGTTAACGCAACCATCGACGTTATCGATCGGGGCGGACTGGAGTGTGACCTCAACTATCTCATCGAGGGAAACACGCTTGGGAGTCACAACGAACCGAACCCGGACACCGACTACATCGAGATACCAGTATTCAATCTCGTCATCGACCACCCTGAAGGAACGATTCTTTGGGATACGGGCAACCACGAGGAGGCCCTCGACGGTCACTGGCCCGAAGGGTTGAAACAGGCGTTCTATCCGCACGACGTGGGCGAGCACGACCTTCGAGACGACCTCGGGGATGCGGGGTACGACCTCGATGACATCGACTACGTGTTTCAGACGCACTTGCATCTTGATCACGCGGGTGGCTTGCATCACTTCGACGGGACGGACACGCCGGTGTTCGTCCACGAAGAGGAGTTGAAGTTCGCCTACTACAGCACGAAGACGGATGAGGGAAGCGCGGCGTACATCCTCGGTGACTTCGATCACGATCTTAACTGGCAAGTGATGCACCGAGACAGAGAAACCCACTTCGAGGACGTCGATTTCGTTCACCTCCCCGGACACACGCCGGGACTGACCGGGACGGTTATTCACCTCGACGATGTCGGAACAGTCGCGTTCGCGGGTGACGAAATCTATCAGACCGAAAACTACGACGACGAGATTCCGCTCGGTGCTGGACTCCTCTGGAGCCACCGACACTGGTTCGATAGCCTCCAGAAACTGAAGGAGATAGAGCGCAAACACGACGCTGAAGTCGTGTACGGGCACGACCCGGATCAGTTCGAGGAGATCCAGGGAGGATGGCCCTGAGATGAGCTATGAACGCTCCGTCTCCGCACCATCCCACGAACTCTCGCCGGAAACCGTCTGGCACATCCAGATGCCCCAGATTCGGTTCGGACGGGATGCGACGGACGAACTGTCGTTTCAATTGCGCGATTTGGGAGTGGACGAGGACGCCCACGGTCTCATCATCACCGACGAGAACCTCGTGGACATCGGCCACGTCGAACGCGTCGAAACGCACCTCGAAGACGCCGAATTGGCCGTGGATGTCTACGACGAGTCGGAGCGCGAACCGTCCATCGCGGCCATCGAGAACTGTCTTGATTTCGTCCGCGACGAGAAGGGCGAAACGGGGTACGACTTCTACGTCGGACTCGGCGGAGGGAGTTGTATGGACACCGCGAAGACGACGCGCGCGGTCATCGCCAACGGCGGCGGGCCGCTCGACTACATCGCCAAACCGACAGGCGAGGGGGAATCTCTCGTCGAATCCGGCCCGCCGCTCGTTTTGATGCCGACGACGGCCGGAACAGGGGCGGAGATTTCGCCCGTCTCCATCCTCTCGGTGGAGGAAAAGGAGATCAAGGAGGGAATCTCCAGCAACCACATCCGCGCCGATGCCGCGGTGTTAGACCCGACGCTCACGACTACGCTCCCGCCGGGGCTAACCGCGAAGACGGCGATGGACGCCCTCGGGCACGCCATGGAGGGATATACGACTCACGAGTACGATTCGCTCCTACGGCCGACCGACCCCGCCGAGCGTCCCGTGTACGCCGGGCGGACGCCCCTCACCGAGATGTTTTCGGAGAAGGCTATCGACCTGCTGTCGAACAACGTCCGTAAGGCGGTTCACAACGGGGACGACTTGGAGGCACGTGAGAACATGCTACAGGGCGCGCTGTTCGGTGCCATCGCGGGGCTAACAGCGGGGGCGAGCCTCTGTCACGCGATGGCCTATCCCGTCGGGAACAAGTATCACACATATCACGGCGAAACCATCGCGGTGTTGACTCCGGCGAGCACCATCGACTACAACTCTGCGAGCGACCCGAAACGCTTCGCCTCGCTCGCGCGTCGGTTCGGCGTCGATACGACAGGAATGTCCCCCGGCGAGGCCGCCGACGCACTGAAAGGGGAGTACATTCAGCTTCAGCGCGACCTGAACGTCCTGCCGAGCGGCCTCAATGAACTGGCGGGGATCACGGAAGACGAAGTCGACTGGCTGGCGAAACAGACCGTCGAGACGCAGGCACGGTTGCTTCGCTGCAACCCCAGACCAGTCGTCGAGGAGGACGTCCACGACATCTTCGTGGACGCGCTGTACAACTGGGGGAAGTGACCTCTCGGGACCGTACTGGACGAATGTGTCTCCTGTCTTACGCTGACCGGACTATCCCTCCGTTTCGCGAAGGTCAGTCCGACGAACCTTTCCGGTCGTCGTTTTCGGGAGTTCGTCGAGGAACGCGATTTTGCGAGGGTATTCGTATTTCGCCAATCGTCCTTTAACGTAAGACTGAAGCTCCTCTACGAGTCGGTCAGTCGACTCGAACCCGTCCGCGAGGACGACGAACGCCTTCGGAATCTCACCCCGTTCCTCATCGGGGACACCGACGACGGCCGAGTCGGCGACAGCCTCGTGACCGGCAAGGCTCTCCTCGATTTCCTCCGGGCCGATGCGGTAGCCCGACGAAATGATAACGTCATCTGTCCGCGAGACGAACGAAATATAGCCGTCCTCGTCGCGGATCCCGAGGTCTTCGGTGAGGAGCCAACCGTTACGAACCTTCTGATTCGTCTTCTCGGGGCGATTCAGATACTCCTTGAAGCACACGGGGTCGCCCTCGTATCGAACCACGATTTCACCCACCTCACCGTTCTCGACGGTGGGTTCTGCCGTCTCAGGATCGACGATTCGAACGTTGTGACCGGGGCCAGCCATCCCCATTTTTCCCTCGCGAAACTCGGTGAGCGCGGTGCAGTCGCCGATCGTCAGGTTCGCCTCCGTCTGACCGTACGCCTCGTGGACGGTAGCCCCGTCGAAGGTGGTTTCGCCCCACTCGACGATGCTTTGTCCGAGTGATTCGCCGCCACTGGGAATGACGCGCACCGAATCGACGTCGTAGTGGTCCGCAGGGTCGTCGACGTTCATCATCATCCGGAGAGCCGTCGGCGGTGCAAAGAAAATAGAGACGCCGAAACGTTCGATGGTTCGGAACGCCGCATCGGGGTCGAAGGGGCCTCCTTCGTACGCGACGATGGGCCGGCCGTAGTACAGTGCGGGGAAGACGATGTCGAACAGGGACGCAACCCACGCCCACTCGGAGGGTGTCCACGCCACGTCCGTCTCTCGAATATCGAGGTTACAAAACGAGGTCACAAACAACGGGAGGTGTCCGAGTAGCATTCGGTGTGCGTGGCGGACGCCTTTGGGGTTCCCCGTCGTTCCGCTGGTATAGATGATGATAGCGTCGTCCTCAGCGTCAGTGTCGACGACGTCTCGGTCACGTGAGTGGGCTACCATCGCGTCCCAGATGTCGTTTTCGCCGTCAGCGGGGTCATCCACGTCGACTGTCAGGACCGTGTTTAGCGCGTGGAGGTCATCTCGGATCTCGCGGAGGGTTCCGATGTTCGATTCGTCGACGATACATGCCACCGACTTGGAATCGTCCAACCGGTATGAGAGCCCGTCGATGCCGAAGAGTGTACTCAGAGGCACCGAAACCGCTCCCAACTTCCATGCGGCGATGTGTGCGATAAGAGTCTCAGGTTTTTGTGGTGCGTTTACGCCGACGCGGTCACCACGACTGACTCCTTGGTCCGCGAGATAGTTCGCGAGACGATTCGTCAGGTTTCGTAGCTGCCAGAACGTGTACATTCGTTCCCGTCCGTCCCCGTCTGTGGCGAAGAGCGCGACACGGCCTCGCTCGTCCGCCCATCTGTCACAGACATACTCGGCCATGTTGAACTCGGACGGCACGTCCCACTCAAACGAGTCGTGAAGTTGCTCGTAGTCGTCCCATTCTTGTTCGTAGAAATGATACGCATCGAGTCGGTCCTCTCGTTGCATACTACGTTCAACCACATCTATCATGATAAATATCCTCCCCCAAGATGGCGGTGATTTGTCACTATTGCGGCCTGACATCCACAGATTGCTAACTATTTTAGAGATGGTGAGAACGTTGCTAACTAAAGAGACATGAATATCGTCCATCCATAATCGTTTTGAGGTTCTCGTCGTATGTCGTAAACGACCAATGAATCTCGTTCACTACGTGGCGGATGCAGCGGCGGAACGTGGCGACGCACCGGCACTCGTCTACGACGGACAGGAGACCTCCTACGAAACGTTCTGGACGCGAGCGGGGCAGTTTGCGGCCGGCCTTTCGGAGCACGGCATTGGCGTCGACGACCGAGTCGCTATCTACCTCCCGAACCTCCCGCAGTTCGTCACGGCGTTTCATGGCACGCTCCGTGCTGGTGGCGTCGTCGTTCCGATGAACCCACAGTACAAACGACGGGAACTGAGCCACCTCCTCGGGGACAGCGGCGCGAAAGCGGTCGTCACGCTTCCCGACCTCGTCCAACACGTCGATGCGGTTCGGGAAGAGACCGACGTGGACGTCGTTGTCACCGTCGGTGACGGGGAGGGAGACAGCCGTTTCGAGGCGTTTCTCGCCGACGAGAAGCGTCCGATTGCCGACAGAGCGGACGACGACGTCGCCGTTCAACCGTACACCTCGGGAACGACCGGAACGCCGAAGGGCGTTCTCCTCACGCATCACAACCTCGCGTGGGATGCGGACGCCGCCACGAACCCCATCCCGGACGGGATTCGGCCGGACGACCGACACCTCGGGGTCCTCCCGCTGTTCCACATCTACGGGATGACGGTGACGATGAACGCCACCCTGTTCGAGGGCGGAAGCTACTACCCGCTCCCGACGTGGGACGCGACGGCGGCCGCGTCGCTGGTCGAGTCCGCGGACCTCACGCTGATACACGCCGTCCCCGCGATGTACAACGACCTCGCGAATCTGCCCGACGACGCCGAGTTCGACTTGTCGTCGGTGCGGTTCGCGAACTCCGGCGGGAGCGGCCTCCCCGAGGAGGTTCGCCGCTCGTTCGAGGACCGGTTCGACGTCGACCTGTGCGAGGGCTACGGCCTGACCGAGACGAGTCCGGTCACGCACGCGAACCACGTCGGAAACCGGCGACCCGGCAGTATCGGCACGCCGCTCGACGGCGTCTCCGCCCGAATCGTGGACGACGAGTTCGTCGAACGCCCGCCGGTAACACGCGGCCCCGTGGAGGAGGGCAGCGTGGACCTCGACGAGATAACCGGTGAACTCGTCGTCGCGGGACCGAACGTGATGAAAGGGTACTACGAGCGCCCCGAGGCGAACGCGGCGGCGTTCACCGAGGCGGACGGGGAGCGGTGGTTCCACACGGGCGACATTGGCTACGCCGACGAGGATGGCTTTTTCTACGTCGTGGACCGCAAGAAACACATGATAAACACGGCGGGCTATAACGTCTATCCGCGCGAAGTCGAGGAACTTCTCTTCGAGCATCCGGCCGTCGCTGACGCCGCCGTCGTGGGGATTCCGGACGAGCGCCGCAACGAGACGGTCAAAGCCTTCGTCGTCCCGACACCGGACGCGGATGTAACGCCGGAGGAAATCAGGGAGTACTGTCTCGAACGACTCGCGGCATACAAACATCCCCGCCAAGTGGAGTTCGTGAAGGAGTTGCCACGGACGACGACGGGGAAAGTGCAGAAGTTCCACCTCGAAAGTGAGGGCTGACGGGGCGGGGGGAGACAAAGACCTTTGAAGGAAGACGAGAAGGGAACACCATGGCACAACAGACGGTACACCACCACGGAATCTCCGTCGCCGACCTCGACCGTGCAATCGAGTTCTATCGGGACGTTCTCGGATTGGAACTGCTTGACCAGTACACGCTCTCTGACGACGCGCTCTCGACGGCCATCGGGAGCGGAGCGATAACGGGTCACTTCGCTCAGCTCGGCGGCGAGACGGCACGCGTCGAACTCATCGAATACGAGAGTGAGGAAGGGGAAAAGACCGAAATGAGTGACACGCACGACCAGGACGTGTACGAAACCGGCGCGATACACCTCGGGTTGGAGACCGACGACGTCGAAGGAATCTACGCGGACCTACCGGACGACGTGGAAACCATCAGCGAACCGCAAACGACCGGCAGCGGAACGCGGATTTGCTTCCTCCGAGACCCGGACGGGAACGCGGTCGAACTCCTCGAATTCTAAATTAGGCCGTTTCAACGTCCGTTTTCTTACCAATCATACGAATAATCAAGTGGTTAGCTGCCAATGATTATGTATGCGGCTTGAAGACAAAACAGTGTTCATTACGGGGGCGGGACAGGGAATCGGCGAAGCGACCGCAAAGCGCTGTGCGGCCGAAGGCGCGTTCGTGATCTGTACCGACGTGAACGAGAAGACGGGACCCGAAACGGTCGCTGACATTGCTGACGACGGCGGTAACGCGGAGTTCTTCGAACTCAACGTGACGGACGCCGACTCGTTCTCGTCCCTCGTCGATGCCGTCGTCACGGAACACGAACTCGACGTACTCGTCAACAACGCGGGCGTCGGCCATCCGCCAGCCTACACCGAGGAGGTGGAGCAATCTGTCTTCGAGGGGGTCTTCGATGTGAACGTTCGCGGCGTCTGGAACGGCTGTCAGGCCGCGCTCCCGCATCTAAAAGAACGGGGGTCAGGAAACATCGTCAATATCGGGTCGCTCGCGTCATTCTATGGGCTTCCGATGCAGTCGGTGTATTCGCTGACGAAGGGGGCCGTCCTCAACTTCACTCGCGCGGTTGCCGCAGAGGCGGGTCGTTCGGGCGTCCGCGCGAACGCCGTCCTCCCGGCGTTCACAGACACCGAACTCGGTCGCCAGTTCTTCGAGACGCGCTCGAATCCCGAAAAGGCGAAAGAGCAGCTGTTGAAGCGGTATCCGCTCGGCCGACTCGCACGACCAAAGGAGGTCGCTGACGCAGTAGTGTTCCTCGCGAGCGACGAGGCGTCGTTCGTGACTGGCCACGGCCTCGTGGTTGACGGCGGATTTTCGGTTCAGTGAGCGGGTCGGAACCACGAGTTTCGATGGCTGTTGAACGCCGGACTTGACGCTGAACAAACCCCAGACTGTGTGTCGTCGTCGGTTCAGGTGGCGATTGTCCACTTGACCCGCGCCTGAAGACACGGGTATGCACTTGATTCATTATTACCGGAGCGGGGACATGCCTCGGGTGTAGAATAGTGGCAAGAACCCGTTCAGGGATCATCTACTTCGGATTTCAATCATCCTAATATCAATTTTCGTATGTTCGGTGGATCCCATGTCGTCCTAACAGATGTCGGACAATATTGAGTTCCCAACGCGTACGCGTTTGAAGGCTTGTCCCATATCGGGTCGTCTCTACGATGAATCCTGGCTGGTTGAGATCGGCATCGACCTTATGGATGAGTAACGGACGGTCCCCATCGATCAGGTTCCCGCGTTTGAACCGATAGTAGTCGGGAAGTGAATCGTCGAGGTGGTACAGGTTCATATACTGTTTTGTGTTCACCGCATCCAGACCAGCGCCTGAAGCGGTCGTAGGATAAATAGCCTGTCCAACACCATCCGGGCCGACATCTTCCCGATAAATACCTTTCGAGCTGTGGAGGTTGATCACGACATCCGGGTCGTATGACGTAAGAACGCCCCAAATCGCCCGTGCAAGTGGTGTCGTCGGCGTCTCTCCTGGTGGGAATTTTCGATTGAGGTTTCCGTTGTCATTATGGTAGGTGTCGCGACGAATTGCGACCTGATTTGCCTTCGGAATCGTAATGAGTGTACCTTGATCTATCGACCACGTTTTGATATCTTCTGCTGCTTCGTAACCAGCAGGTTCGTTCCCCTGTATTCCACCAACCACGACTGCCGTCGATCCCGATTTCTGCGTATCGGTTACGTAGACATCGGTTTCGTCCGGCGTGTCATTGCGGATGGTAAATTTGGTCCGAATCGCAGCTTGACTCGTTCCTTGCATAGCGAGAAATGCTGAAGCGGTAGCCGCTACTCCGGCATGACGAAGGAACGAACGCCGTGTTCGATCGAATCTAAGTTCGTCTCTTGACTCATTATCTGACATCGTAGCAAAACAGTAGATAAAAGTAATTAGTTATGTACAAACATCCGTTACCAATGAGCGACGTAATATCGAACAGGCATTGTCAACCAATTGGTTCGGCGGGTTATCTCAAGCACCAAGATGATAATAAAAGATACAGACATGAATGAGTCTGATCAGTGAAGAAAAGAGTCAAGTGCACAGCCAATAGCACACGAGAATTCCAGCAGCCGTTTACTGGAACGATGGTGAACAAAGGTCGTGAAAAAAGCCGTCCGTATATCACGCCGGAACGATTTTGCCACAAGTGGTTGAGAATACCATACATGAGCGATGGAGGACGGGGTGAATCACGCCGCGGAGAAATCGAGGAGATTCTCGAACGAAAACCGAGGACACAGGAGGCACGTGACGAAGAGGACCGGTACACGGTCGTCGGTGCGGCGAATCGGCGGACGTTTGCGGATTGGTTGACACCGATAGAAGAACACTTCGTCTGCCACCGAAACGACATACCGGAAGCTGACGCAGAGACATGGCAACTTCGGGTGACAGGTGTCAACGACGACAAAGCACTCTCGATGGAGGTGCTCCGGGAGACGTATCCGACAGTCGCCGTTGCACATACGATGGAATGTGCTGGCAACAATCGTGGGCAACACGACCCGGAAACCGGAAGCGTTCAATGGGGATGGGAGGCCGTTGCGAACGCGATGTGGAGCGGAACACCGGTCCGGTCAGTACTCGAAGACTGTGGAGTGGACGTGAGCGACGATTCAGATCGCTGGCTCACCGCCGTCGGCGGGGACGTCCCCGCGGATAACAACGTGTACGTGAAATCGATTCCGCTGGCGAAGGCGCTCGACGATTGCATCCTCGCCGACGAGATGAACGGACAGCCCCTTCCGGTCGAACATGGCTACCCCATCCGACTCGTCGTCCCCGGCTGGTACGGGACGAACAGCGTCAAATGGGTCGAGGAGCTTCGAGTGACGGACACGATGGTCACCGACGCGACGTTCGCTGACGAGGAGGACGGCCGAACCTACACTTACTGGCAACACGGAGCGTACCGCATCTATCCTGCTGACGCCGAACCGGACATCGAGGAGACGGTCTCGACGGTAGACACGTGGGATCAACTCGTCGGCGACGTGGAGTACCCGTACACCTTCGATGAAAACGTCATGTCGCTCATCGGGAAACCGGACGGCGAACGTCCGGTGACGCCCGGCGCGAACGGACGGGTCGAGATTCGAGGCGTAGCGTGGGCGGGCGACGATAGAGTCACTCGCGTCGATATATCGACAGATAACGGCGAGTCGTGGCACGACGCAGACCTGTACGGGCCGAACTACAGCGGAGCGTGGCGTCTATTCACCTACACGTGGAAGCCAAATCTGGAAGCCGAAGACACGGTCACGCTGCTCTCGCGTGCAACAGACGAGAAGGAACGGGTACAACCATCCAATATCGAGTTCCTCGACGACTGGACAGATATTCCGGAAGACGCCTATCCGTGGAATGAGGGCGGCTACGCGGCGAATGCTTACCGACCGAACGGCGTCGAAGTGCGAGTTACGTCTCGGGGAGACGAGTGACCGATTCGAAGGACGAAGACGGAACGATAGCGTGGGACGTGACGGTCTCGAACGACACGGACGTTTGGATGGACATGCAATCCAACATCATCTCGATTTTAATTTTCGTACGTTCGGTGAATTCCTTGTCGTCCCAGTAGGTGTCGAACGATGTTGAGTTCCCAACGTGTACGCGTTTGCAGATCCGTTCCGTATCGGGTCGACTCGACGATAAAGCCCGGTTCACCGAGATCGGCGTCAACCTTGTGAATGAGTAATGGACGTGTTCCACCGATCAGGTTGCCGCGCTTAAACCGATAGTAGTCGGGAAACGACTCATCGAGATGGTATAGGTTCATATACCCCTTCGTGTTTGCTGCGTCTTGAGCAGCACCCGAAGCGGTCGTCGGATAGATAGCCTGTCCAACGCCATCCGGACCAACGTTTTCTTGATAGATACCCTGCGAACTGTGGAGATTGATCACGACATCCGGATCGTATGATTCGATAACACCCCAAATCGCCCGTGCAAGGGGCGTCGTCGGCGTTTCTCCCGGTGGGAATTTCCGATTGAGGTTTCCGTTGTCATTATGGTAGGTTCCGCGTCGATTCGCAACCGGATTCGCCTGCGGAATCGTAATGAGCGTTCCCTGATCTATCGACCACGTTTTGATATCATTGGCTGCTACGTAACCGGCAGGTTCGTTGCCTTGTATGCCTCCCACCACGACCGCTGTCGGTCCCGATTTCTGCGTATCGGTTACGTAGACATCAGTTTCGTCCGGCGTATCCTCGCGGATGGTAAATTTGGTCCGAATCGCAGCGTTGCTCGTCCCTTGCGTTGCGAGAAAAGCGGAAGTAGTAACTGCGGCACCCGTGAAACGTAGAAGCGAACGCCGAGTTCTATCAGATACTGCACCGTCTATGCCCTTGTTATTTTGCATCGAATTGTCGATTGTAGACAACGGTACTTAATTGTTTACAGTTAGAAGACATTAATTACTAATTTTTAACAAGATAGGATATACTTGTTGAATTGATAAATATTGTAGACTCCATGACGAGAGGAAGAATTCAGTGTGGAGGTCATCAGCGATATCTACACATGGGGAATATGATGGGAAGAAACGAGCCCAGTCATCCAGCATCGAGACCTCGGTGACTGGTCTGAAGGTGTAAACGACCACGGGTCAGGTGACCCGTGAAACTCTCGCTGTATTTTCTTTAGAGTTCGACTATTCGAAGGACGAAGGCGGTCACTACTTTACACACCGCGTACATCGCTTTGGTATGCAACTTTCCCAGTATGCCCACGCTCCCGGGGCGCACTGTGGCTCGGCGTCGCTTCGAAACCTATCGGACTACTACGACTGGGGCTTCGAGGAGTCACTCTGTTTCGGACTCGGTGCGGGACTCGGGTTCGGATACTACGAGCGCGGACCGGCGAGTCGTCTCATTATGGGTCGCAACGGACAGTTGGAGACGGAATTCTTCGAGACGCTCGGCATCGAGTACCGACAATCGAGCGAGGAATCGTGGGAGACGGCGTGGAGTTCCGTCAAGAACGCACTCGCGGACGACGTTCCGGTGATGCTGTTCGTGGACCTCTTCTATCTGGATTACTTCGAAACTGACACGCATTTCGGCCCCCACATCCTTCTCTGTGTCGGGGTCGATGGCGATGACGTACTCCTCTCAGACAGCGAGTTCAACACGATACAGCGACTGCCCCGTTCCCACCTCCGAAAGGCGTGGGATTCGGACTACGGGTTCGGCCCGCTCGACAACCGATGGCTCGTCGTCACCGACCCGACCATCGAGAACGACCACACGACGGCGGCACGGAAGGCGGTTCGTCGGACGGCGGAGTTTATGCTCTCGCCGGAGGAGGGTGGGTGGCAATCACAGGGTGTCGACGGAATTCGACAGTTCGCCGAGGACCTTTCGATGTGGACCGAATTGGACGATGCGAGTTGGTGTGCCCGGTTCGCCTATCAGAACATTGAACGGCGGGGCACCGGCGGCGGTGCCTTCCGCCGGTTGTACGCCAGCTTCCTCGACCACGTCGGGACGGACTTGGGCCTCGAAAACGAGGTTTCTGAGCGGTTCCACGCCGTCGCCGACGAGTGGACCGAACTTGGGGGCACACTCAAACGGGCGAGCGAGACGGATGGAGCGGAACAGGGGCAACTGTTCGAGGAGGCGAGCGAGCAAGCGACAGCACTCGCTGACCGCGAAGAACGCCTCTTCACCGAACTTCGACCGGACCTGTGAGGAGTCTGCAGTCCGTTGAGGGGTGGGACGTCAGACGCTGTTCGCCTTTTCAACCCGCTGTCTGGTGAGTTCGAGGACGCCACGATACAGTTCTCGATGGGTCTCCTCGTCGAATCCGAGGAGGTCCCGAACGACCAGTCGGTCGAGTTCGAGTCTGTCGGGAGCGACGCGTTCAAGTGACACCGATTCCGGGTCGGTACATCCCAGCTCGTCGAAAATCGAGGTAACTGGACGGGACCCGAGTATCTCGAACTTTGCGGCGATATCGTCTTTCAATCGCTCATCGACGGTTTCGAGTCGAGGAACCAGCGTCCGTTTGTGGTCGTCGGTCGTGACGTCCAGCGCTCCTTGTCCGAGGCTCACGCGACCGTTTACCTCCACTGTGAGCGCGCCGTACGTCGAGTTGAGCAGTCCCGCGACGAACCGACGGTTTCGGTCGCCGCCGGGGACCTCGATACCGTGAAGGCGGTCGTCTATCCACGCCTCCCGGTTCGGAAGCCAGTACGCGTGACGGCTGCCGATGTTCTTCATCGGGAGGACGTCCCCGCGCCGGAGGTCCCCGGTGATGTCGTACCACCCGACGCCGCGATTCGATACCGAAGAGGGAAACGGCGTGTTCGTGCGCCCGGCGTCGTCCCGACTCGGGTCGTACTCCTCGCCCCAGCGGACGTACGCCGCGATGTCGCCATCGAGGTCCGCTTTCGAGTCGGCGATTCGGAGGACGTATCGAAGTCCCCGACCGGGTTCGAGACGTTCGACGTCGAACACGGGAGAATCGAACGATTTCGATGTTTTCAGGAGGTAGTTCGGTCGCCACCCGTCCGCCGTCTCGTGCGTCCAATACGGACGCGGAACCGTTAGTTCCGTCTCGTACTCCTCATCGGGCCACTCACCGGTAGTGGTCAAGACGAGGGAATCACCGTCGGGTCGTGCGTCGTAGTAGGCGCTTGGGAGGTAGAAGAACTGGTTCGCGCCGGTTCTGGTCCCTCGCCGAACCGTACAGCAATCGCCGAGCGGAACCAACTCGCCGTTCGCGTTGGCAACGATGTCGAAGAAAACGGTCGGCGCTCGGAGGTATTTTCCCCACTTGTCGGGACCGGTATCGCCGTTCGCGTGTGTGCCACCGGGAGCATACAACGCCGTCTCGGGAACCACAATCGATCGCCATCCGTCGCCGCTTCTGAGCGACAGTCGTTCGTTCGCGAAGGGGAACGATGTTTCCGGTCCCGAACCGAGGAGGACGGCTTCGAGGCCGGTCGAGACGAACCGGTCGTACCCCTCATCTGCCGCCACGAACTCGACGGCGTTCGATGAGTCATCGGATGACTGTCGGTTCACGACGGAGAGAACGGTGTTGATGTCCGCCTCCGTGAACGTTCTGCAGGCGCGACTTTCGAGGAGGTAACGCACGTCACCTTCATCGAGAAGGAATTTCCGCAACCGACCGCCGTAATCCACGTCCAACCACGAGTTCGAGGAGACGAACGACAGCGTCCCACCGTTACGAAGCACGTCCAGTGAACGGAAGTAGAAGTACAGGTACAGGTCGCTCGTCCTGTACGGCTTCCTGTCGAAACGACGTTCGACGAAGGCTTCGAGGCGTCGTTTGTACACCGATTTTACTTCCCGTATCGCGTCATCCGTCATCGCTTCGAATCGGGACGGGGAAACGTCGGGCGGGAAAATATCTTCGTGGCGGACGTACGGTGGGTTTCCGATGACGATATCGAACCCACCGGTCAGCATCACGTCAGGAAAGTCGAGTTCCCAGACGAACCAGGTCACGTCCTCCGACTCGGCCCGTTCTCGAATCCGTTCGAGTTCTTCGAACGTGGCGTTCTTCGCGGTTGAACACGTCGATTGTCGGTCGGTTTTCGAGTTGGTTTTCGAGTTGGTTTTCGAGTTGGTTTTCGAGTTGGTTTTCGAGTTGGTTTTCGAGTTGGTTTTCGAGTCAATTATTCGGTCAAGTGCTGCGAGAACGAGATCCGTTTTCCGTTTCTCGACTACGGTAGGGTCTTCGGTATCTCCATCAAAAAAACGGGCTTTTTGAGCCGCAAAATCGCGCCGTTTCCGTTCGACGATTTCGATCACGTCGCTCGTACGCTTCGTTTCGTTCGCACCGTCGTCAGTGGAATCAGTGTTCGTCGCTTCACGCCTGCAATCGCGGAGCGCATCGAAGGGAAGAGGTTCGCCCAAACCGTCGCTTTGTACGAGCGCGTCGCCGACCAGCAGGTCGAACGAGAGGTCGGGAAGGCGAGAGTTGGAAAATCGTGGATTCGAAATTGGTCTGGGGCTTTCCGGTCGGAGCAACCAGAGCAATAGGCGCAACTCAGCGACGTGAACCGCCCACGATTTGACATCGACGCCGGAGATGTTCTCCGCGAGAATTCTTTTTTTGAGGTCGTATTTCGGGGAGTAGCCAAGCTTTCGATAGAGTTCGGTCAGCACATCGGTCATGCCGACGAGGAACGCACCCCCGCCACAGGCGGGGTCCACGATGTCGAGCGAGCGTAAGACACGGACGACCTCCGCCGTCGATTCGTTGGTTGCTCGATTCCACGCCACGAGGTCGCTGAAAACGAGTTCTACGATTCGTTGTCTCGTCGCCGGTTCATGTGCACCGAGTTGATTACACAGTTGTTCGAATAGCGCCATTCGACAGAGCAGGTCGACCTCGGTTCGCGGCGTGTAGAAAATTCCCGCCCCACCCCGTTCACGTCCCGCGATACATGATTCGTATATCGTCCCGAGCATCGACGGACCGATAGCGATGTCGATATCGGTCGGTCGGTTCTCGCACACCGTGAAGGGATAGCGCTCGAAGAACTCCCGAACGGTCGATTTCACGGTCGCATCCGAGAGAAAGACGTCGTCCGTCTCGACGATGGCAGGGTTGAACAGGCCGCCACCGAACGTTGGCAGGTCGGCAAGGGCTTCAGCAACCGGGTCCGGAAGCCCCGCGAGAGACCCCGAATCGTCCGATGGTTCGTGCGGCCGGTACAATTCATCAAACAGTGCCGTAAGCCATGTCTCGTGGAGACGGTCCTCGTCGTTAACCTCGTTGGAGTGTTCGTACTGTCCGAGAAACCATCGAATGAAGTCTGTCCGTCCGTCGATCCATCCCGTTTGCTGCAAGCAGTAACAGACCAACAGTCGATTCAGCGTGAGATGTGCCCGTCTGTCGGCAGCCGCTTCAGACAGCCCCTTCGTTTCGAACTCGTTTCGGAGCGTCTCGAAAACGTCTACGTACTCCCCGTAGAAGTGCCGTACAAGTGGTTTGAGACGAAAGGCCTCATGGAGTCGGTCGGCAAAGTCGTCGTCTGTGGCGTTCAGTTCCGCCAGTTCGCTAGCGACGGCTCGATGCGTTTGGCCTGCTCCGAGAACGTACCGGCGAAGAACCAGCCGGTCAGCAACGTTTCCCTCCGTCGAATCGTCGTACGGTGTCACGAGATGCCAGACCGCTTCTCCGGGTGCGTGAAAGATTGCAAGGAAGGTTCCGCTACTGCCCCAATCGCCCGAAGAGTCGGAACGGGCGAGGCTTTCGACTGCACTTCGTTCGGCGGTTCTCGTGAGGGTCGAAAGTTCCACATAAACGATTCGAAACGGTCCTCTCCGTGCGATGACGCGGGCAGCGGTAACACAAGGAATCGTCATCCCGTTAACGCCCGGCCATTTGTGGACGGGGAGATCCTGCCACGGTGTTTCGTTATGCGATGACGGTACTCCGTCGAAATCGAGCGGCTGGACGAAGAGATCTCGAAAAAACCGGGCTGCCGAGTCTTCCGTTGGACACGCATCTCGTCCGAACGAAGCCAGCGATACTCCGTCATCGAGACGCCGACGTATTTCCCGACATCGGTCGTCACACATGGAGTAGACGGTGGGAGGCGTTTTCACGGTTAAACCGGCCGTCGATCCGAGTTCGCATACGGAACAGTACTAACGTTCCGTTCAGCAATAAGGTTTGACCGGATTCTCGTTAGGCCGGTCTGTCGTCGGTCGAATCCATATCGGTCGAATCGATAGTGGACGAATCGATGCCAGGTAGGTCAGTCTCGATTGGTTCGTCGTCGGATAGGCAGGTATCGG
This sequence comes from Haladaptatus sp. HS23, assembly GCF_056892285.1. Taxonomy (NCBI): domain Archaea; kingdom Methanobacteriati; phylum Methanobacteriota; class Halobacteria; order Halobacteriales; family Haladaptataceae; genus Haladaptatus; species Haladaptatus sp. HS23. Next base: position 241,502 of record NZ_JBXGLH010000003.1, read on the forward strand.
TCTCGGTATCGTTGGTAGTGGAATACGTATCGTCGTATTCGAGGAGCAGGGTCCATTCGTTCTCCTGGTGTAAACAGCGTTGACACGTGATATCCTCATCTGCCCTAAAGGGCGGGGCTTCCTACAAGGAAAACCTCATCGTCGGAAGTTTCGGAACCATACTCCGAGAGAGTTGTCTGTCGGGGTTTCCGACTCGTCTCCCGGTGTCCCAAGGCACTGTCACAAGTGCTCCCGTCCTGTGGCGTGTCATCGCGCTCCGGTTTCCAAGGAACGCTCTCACCCCACGGGTTGAGGCGACCAGCAATGTTGGCTGCCGCGTTGATGTCCGCTTGATACTCCATCACCCAACACTCGTCGTTCGTACACCGGAACGTTGTTTGTCTGCCACGATATCCGAGGTGGCCACACGCGTGGCACGTTTAGGACGTGTACGCTGGATTCACGAATCGGACGGGAATCCTCGCGTCACAGGCTTTATTCTCGATACGCCCAGTGAGACGGGCGAAAAACGTGCAAACGCCCAGCTAACCGAACGCGATTTCTCCCCGCCGCAAGCGACGGGATTTCCTCGCTCCCGCAAAGATGAGGACCGTACAACCTTTTGCTCGATTCAACCGTCACTGTGGATATAGCTGTGGAGGAAGATATTCGATAAGAGACATACTTGTGTGCACACACACCCCTCGTCCAGAGTGTAACGGCTGGAAGGGGGGAGGGGGTGGGAATGAGGTGGGGGGAGGGGTAATGTTGCGTGTGGAGGAGTAAAAGGGGGAGTAGGAGTGAGGAAGTAGAAGGAGAGTAGGGGCGTCTCTCATACAAGTGAACAAACGGGAAGACACGTGAAAACAGCATGGGATAGATTACTGACCCGAAGACTTGAAGCGGGTCGTTTCCACGCTTACTTGGAAGTCGGTCGCGTAACGACTCGGCTTGGACACCATCTCGGAGCGTCGATTCGACTGGAACGGAGTCGAAGACGAATAGACATTCGTCTCATCTTTACTAAATTTAGCTTAATGGACTATACTCGCTCTATTGTATTATATATTCTGGTTTGAGTATAGGATAGAAGATACGATAAAAACAAAGCTGACTAGACTGGACAGTCGTGTTGCTACCTTGTCACCATGGCGTCCCTCCTCCGACCATTTCTCATATGATCCGATGAATCGTGCTATTACTCTGGATTCGATTTCAGTGCAATTGTCCGTCATCTACTTCTATGAACCGTTCAGCACCGTTTTTGCTTTCATCTGCGTTCACTCCACTCTTCGTCTCTCCGTCTCCGTTCATTACTACTCGACCAGTCTCCAACCACTTCTGCCAATTCCCCCCAAACCCTTTCTCCCGTTACACTCTGGACGAGGGGTGTGTGTCTCGCTCCCCTCTCCTCCTTACTACCTGAAACCGATCTCCAGATGAAACGGTCCTTCTCCCGTTTTCGAGTGGGGATTTTCGTTCGATAGCTTCCCAGTTATTCTCTTGATTCTTCTTTCCGAGGGCCCCTTTCGTTCCATTACACTCTGGACGGGGGGTGTCTGCCGAGTGTCAGACAATGGCTCCCGACGTCTCTCTGTAATCTTCTCGACATCCTTGGATTTCGATGGTTCTCTCATTCAACACGGTTTTACTCTACACTCACAATTCTCGGCGTCCATCTTCTCGTACGAGAATGAGCTCTTATTCGGGCGGGTGAGTCACTGTTCGATGTGGGGTGTCTACTTTCGACGCGGGGTGCGTTCACTCGTCGATTCCGTCGAACCGACTGTCGCGGAGTACGGATTTGAGGACGATATCTGTATCCTGAACGAGCCGATGTTCGAGATAGCTTCCCTGCCCACGACCTCCTCCGGTTCGGGTCGATTCCACGACGCCGAGAAACGCCTGTTCTTTGAGCAGTTCGTACACCCGATGTTCGCTCAAGACCGTCGCGTCCAACTGCTTGCAGATCTGTTGATAGCGGGTATAGATTTCGCTCGTCGAAAACTCCGACCCCCGATTTTCCTTCGTCAAGAGTGCAAGCGCGTAGAGGATGAACTTTACTTGCGTCGTCGACCCGCGAAGCAACTCCTCGAAGCGGTCCACCTCCGCCCATTCCTGTGCATCGCGGATGTGTTCCTCGGAGACGAGTTCGTCACCTTGTCGTTCCGCGAGTTCTCCTGCGTGACGGAGGATTTCGATTGCCTTGCGAGCGTCACCGTGTTCCTGTGCGGCGAACGCCGCGGTCAGTGGAATGACGTCGCCGGTCAGGACACCTTCCTTGAATGCATCGCGCCGATGCTCCATGATGTCCCGTAGTTGATTCGCATCGTATGGCTGGAACACGAACTCTTCCTCGCGAAGGCTGCTTTTCACCCGCTCGTTCAATCGGTCTCGGTATTCGATTTTGTTGCTGATGGCGACGATACCCAGATGGCAGTCGGCCTTCCCCGATTCACGCGCACGTGATAGCTGCATCAGTACGTCGTCCGATTCGAGGCGGTCCACCTCGTCGAGGATGATGATCACGGCGTCGTAACAGCGGTCAAGAACCTCCCACAGATAATCGTAGTACTCTCCGCTTCCGATGCCTGTCCGGGGGATGGAAATCCCGGTTTCGTCTCTGTTCAGCGTTCGCGTGATGGACCGCGCGACGCGCGTATGGGTGTTGTGTTGTGCACAGTCCACGTAGACGGTTCCGACGGCGACCTCCTGTGCTCTCGCGGCCTGTCGCGCACGTTCTGTGACGTGCCGTGTGACGAGCGACTTTCCGGTCCCGGTTTTACCGTAAATCATGACGTTGTTCGGCGGGTCGGACCTGACGATGGGCCGGAGTTCGGCCGCGACGGATTCGATTTCGGAATCCCGCCCCACGATGCGCGTACTCTGTGGCACGTGACCGACCTTCAGCAACTCCTTTCGTTCGAACACTTGTGTCGCGGTGTCGTCGTCCATGCTAAACAGGGGGTCGCTCGCCGGGTCGTCCGTGGTATCGAAATCGGAGAGACGAGGAGGCTCATCGGCCATACGACAGCCAGCGTTCGCGCGGTATATATAATTAAGCCTTTCCCACACACAACGTGTCGAGTGTATATCCGCTGAATTCCATAGTAAATAGCCGTAAGTTGCTCGTATAACCTCTCTATCATCACCACCCGATAAAGAGTGTAAGCCGAAAGGAAACGAGGGAGGGAAGGAGAGTAATCAGTCAAACATCCTTCTCGCCGGAACTCTTTCGCACCTCCTCGTTACCCGATGGCGGTGGTTACCGGACACGAGGTGTTGTGAAACTGAATGGTGGGACACCCCTCGTCCAGAGTGTAACGACGGTTCGATGTGACGATTTGGAGTGCGACATCTCACACGCACTATCTGTACCACATCCGTTGTTTCTGCCTCGTGGTCCTTCTTCGTTACTTTTCGACGACCCGTGCAACAGACGCATTCTTCTTGACACTATCGATACCCCGTTTTGCGCCTTGCTTCGACGAATAGCCCTCGCCGCTGTCCGCGATGATGTTACGGTTTGCGACGACGAGTCGCCAGCGCCATTCTCCGGCGTTGTCCTCGTACAGTTCGAATTGGGGTTCACTCGGCATGTCTCGCCTTACGTTCGACCGGTAATAAAAAGGGTCGCCTCATCTGTCCTTCGTGACCGCCGACTATGTCAAATATGTGCCTGTCAACTATAATATGTCCTGACAATACCGCTCGCTATTGATTTGACTGCCGATATCACCCTCGAGAGGCGCCCTATCTCAATAATCGGGAGTTTGGCCCGTTCTGCCCATAATCCTGCCAACCAGAGCTTCTACCCCGTGAAAACACCACTATCGGGTTTATCTTGTGTTTTTTGACATAGGGCCGAATTACAGATAACATGAAGAAACGACCACTGCTCGCAATCAGCGCAGTCTTCGCCCTCACGCTTCCGTGGCTCGTCGTGGGAAGTTTCGATTCGCTGTCCGACTCGTCGACCTTCCTTATCGTCGGGATGACCGGTCTCGCCATTGTCGGCGCTTCGTTCATGCTCGCGTGGGGTGCCGAAACCGCCGAGAAAGACGTTCCTCGTGGCTTCGCAATCGCGATTTTGGCAGTTCTGGCCGTCGCACCGGAGTACGCCGTCGACGCTTACTACGCGTGGAACGCGGGCGCGAACGGGGCGACGGCACAGGTCTGCCAGCAACTGTCGGCAAAAACGATTGCCAGCGGGGACCCGGGGACGCTCGCACGGGCCTGTCACGACGCCAACCTCGCCGTCGCGAACATGACCGGCGCGAATCGGATTCTCATCGGTCTCGGCTGGTCCGGAATCGCCCTCTACACGATATACCGGGCGAAACGGTCGAAGGATTCCTCCGTCGCGCAGCGCTCCGGCCTTCTCGCTGACGCCGTCAAAATCGACCGGAACATCGCCCTCGAAATCATGTTCCTGCTCGTCGCGACGGTGTATGCGTTCTTCATCCCGCTCGGAAACGGCATCGGTATCGCGGACACGCTCTTCCTCGTCGGCCTGTACGTCCTCTACGTCGGCGTCATCATCCGTGCCGATGTCGAAGAGGAGACTGCCCACGGCGGCGTCCCCGGCTATCTCCAGTCGTTCTCGAAGGGGTCGCGAGTCGCCGTCGTCCTCGGTCTCTTCGCCTACTCCGGGTACATGATCTTCGAGGCCGTCCACCCGTTCGCCCACAGTTTGGAAACGCTCGGGACGTCGTTCGGTATCCCCGAGTTCTTCATGATTCAGTGGATCGCCCCGTTGGCCTCCGAGTCGCCCGAACTGATTGTCGTCATCTATCTGGTGAACAAGGCCCGCTCGACGGCGGGCTTCAATGCACTCATCTCCTCGAAACTCAACCAGTGGACGCTCCTCATCGGCACCCTCGCCGTCGTCTACAGCATCGCTTCGGGAAGCATTGGAACGCTCTCGTTCGACCAGAAGCAAGCAGCGGAAATCTGGATCACCGCCGCACAGAGCTTCTTCGCGCTCGGCGTCCTCGTGAACTTCGAAATCGACGTTCGCGAAGCGATCACACTCCTCGTCCTGTTCGTCTCACAAGTCGTCTTGGAGTTCGTCGTACTTCAATTCGTTTCGGAGTCGGCCGCTTCCTCTCTGACCTTAACGTTGCTGTACGCCTACACCGCCATCTACGTCCTCCTCGGCGTGTGGCTGTTCGTTCGCCGCCGCGAAAACGTCCGATTCCTCGTTCGACGGACCGCATCCTCAGTTCGCGGCGCGTTCGGTAAAAACAGAGACGAGTCGGAACACACGTATTAACGGCCGATACTCTACGAATCGACCGCTCGGCGAGACCGCGGAAAACCGCTGACTCCCATTTTTGTTCGTTCGATACCCATGAAGCAAGCAGTACCACTATCTCGGTTGCCACCGTTGGGCCACTCGATGTACGACTCGATCCTCGTTCCAACGGATGGCAGCGGCGGTGAACAGCAGTTCGTCGAGGAAGCGATTTCGCTCGCCGAACTCACGGGTGCGACCGTCCACGTCCTTCACGTCGTGGATTCCGGACTCGCCGAGTCGCTCTCCGATTCGACACAGTCCATGGTTCACGACGATCTGAAGACGTCCGGGGAAACGGCCGTTTCCTCGATAGAAGGATCGGCGGAACGTGCCGGCCTCGAAACGAGAACGGCGATCGTGAGCGGCAACCCCGCCGATGAGATAGTGAACTACGCCGAGGAGAACGACATCGACGCCATCGTGATGGGAACGCACGCGAACACGGGCGTCAGTCACCTCGTACTCGGCAGCGTCACCGAGCGAGTAATCCGATTGACGACGGTTCCGGTGCTGGCGGTCAACCTGACGGAACACCACGGTTGAGGAGTCTCGAATCCAGAGAACGCTGACGTTCGCTCCTGGCTTCTCACCTGTGGGTCGGCTATTTCCCCGTTGCTGTCGAAGGACCGCTATGACAAATCGACGGCTTGCGACGCTGGGCGTTCTGCTCGGGATTTTCCTCGCGGCCATCGACGGCACCATCGTGAGTACGGCGATGCCGACCGTCGTGCAATCGCTCGGAGGACTCCAACTGTACGCGTGGGCCTTCGCGGCCTACATGCTGTTCGCGGCGGTTTCGATGCCGCTGTACGGCCGACTCGCCGACATCTACGGCCGAAAACGGCTGTTTTTCGTCGGCGCTGCCATCTTCGTCGCCGGGAGTGCACTGTGCGGTGCGGCGGGAAGCATGCTCCAACTGGTCGCGTTCCGGTCGCTTCAGGGTATCGGCGCGGGTGCCATGTTCGCCATCCCGTACACCATCCTCGGAGTGGTGTACCCACCTGAAGAGCGCGGCCGGGCCATCGGTCTCGGCAGCACCGTCTGGGGGATTTCAAGCGTCGTCGGTCCCCTCCTCGGTTTCGTCATCGTCGAAACGGTCGGCTGGCGCGGCGTGTTCTACCTCAGTGTTCCGGTCGGTCTCTTGGCCGTCCTCCTCGTGGCCGTCTCTCTCGACGAATCGACCGGGAGCGCCGACCGGGACATCGACTTTCTCGGTGCGGGCGTCCTCTCGCTGGCCGTCGGGACGCTCCTCGTCGGCCTCCAGTTGCTCGAAACGACGAGTTCGTTAGCGCTTCCGCTCGTCGGTGCCGGTCTCGTGGGTCTCTTCCTGTTCTATGCCGTCGAACGGCGCGCGACCCAGCCCATCGTTCCCCTGTCGATGTTCGACGACACGGTGTTCATCACGACGAACGTGACCGGATTTCTCACGAGCTTTGTCCTGTTCGCGGCGATAACGTACATCCCACTCTACCTCCAAAGCGTCCGCGGCGGTGCCGGAAGCGCTGCGTTGGCTGTCTTTCCCATCTCCATCGGCTGGTCCGGCACGAGTTTTCTCTCGGGGAGACTGGTGAACCGCGTCGGCGAACAGCGACTCGCCACCATCGGCACCCTTCTCCTCGTCCTGAGTTTCGGTGCGGCAACCGTCCTCTGGACGGCCGGAACGTCACTCCCGCTCATCGTCGTCAACGTATTCGTGATGGGGGTCGGTATGGGGATGGTGACGCCGCCGCTGTTGACGGCGATTCAAAACCACTTCGGGACGGCACAGATGGGCGTCGTCACCTCCTCACAGCAGTTCTTCCGCAACCTCGGCGGGACGATGGGCGTCGCACTTCTCGGCTTCGCCCTGAACCTCGTCATCCGAAACCGGTTGACGACGATTTCCGGAATCTCGAACCTCGGGCAACTCCAACAGCGTCTCCTCGGTTCCGCCTCGCCGCCCGCCGGATTGGCGACGATTCTGACGGACGGGCTGACGACCGTCTTCGCACTCTCCGTGGCCGTATCCATACTCGCGGTCGGATTCGCCTACTACATTCCCCGCGGTGACGGCGAGACATCCGTCTCGCCGACGGCGGGCGACTGAGTCTCCGAACGTCAGTTTCCCAAGCCCTCGGCTATTTGTCCCACCTCCGCCAACCATCCCCTCATGAGCAACCGGGATTTCGAAGACTTGGTCGTCGGCGACCGGGAATCGTTCGGAAGTTACACCGTCTCCGAAGAGGAAATCCTCTCCTTCGCGGAGCAGTACGACCCACAGGAGTTCCACGTCGATTTGGACGCCGCCGCCGAGTCGATGTTCGGCGAACTCGTCGCCAGCGGGTGGCACAGCACCGCCATCTCGATGCGAATCCTCGTGGACAACTTCTTCGAGGACAGCGGTAGTTTAGGCTCGCCTGGCGTCGACTCCGTGACGTGGCCCGCCCCCGTCAAGCCGGACGAAACCCTTTCGCTCACGCTCGAAGTCACCGACAAACGACCGCTCGAAAGCGACCCGACCCGCGGCCTCGTCTCGTTCTACCTCGAAATGCAGAATAAGGACGGTGAGACGAAACTCACGATGGAACCGAAGGTGTTCTTCGCGCGTCGAGACGGCGAAAAAGCGGACGAGTCGTAATCCGATCCGTCACGCGATACCTCAAACGATTTTTTGAGTATTGGTACATATTTGTTCACCGACTGGTAACTAAGGATATGACATCCACCCGCCGTCGTGTTCTCGCCCTCTCCAGCGCGCTCGCCGCCGGAACGCTTCTTTCGGGCTAACTTTCGTCCTCTAGCACTCTATCATCCGATGGGTCGGAGAACGAGCCCGGAACGCTGACCGGAACCGAGAAATCGGATCCGGTTTCGACGGACGAGACGGCCATCGAAACGCTCTCATGGAAACGCCGAGTTCGGCCTGTCGCTCCTCTCCTCACTCGCCGGGGAAAATCCGACGGGAAATCAGTTCCTCTCCTCGTTCAGCGTCTCCGTGGCGCTGGCGATGACGTACGCCGGTGCGCGCGGCGAGACGCGCGATGGGATGGCGAACGCCCTCCGATTCCCGTTGACGGTGAGTCGCTCCACGCCGCGTTCTCTCCGAGTGTCGACTTCGGCGGAATGGCCGATATCGAGGGGACGACCGAGAACCTTTCCATCGACAGCGTCCTTCAGCATGATTCGAGGTGGAGCCTCCGGCCTCAAGGAGAACGGAGTGAGCGAGTAGGCCGGAGAGGAAACCGTCACAGGATTACACAACCGCAGCACAGTGGCTACCCGACTCTCGAATACTTAAATACCGTCGGGTTGCGATCTGAAACATAGAGGTGCGTCGAACTGCAGCGGTTAAACTCACCATTCCTGACGAGCGGCGCGACGACCTCCACGAATCCGCCCGCCAGTTCCTCTACTGTGCAAACCGTGTGAGCGAATTCTGTTGGGACGATACCACCTATAAGAACTGCGTTACTGCCAACAACACCGCACGAAACGCACTCTACACGGAACTCCGGGCAGAAACAGACCTCACCGCGAATCTCGTTCAAGAAGCTATTCGACGTGCCGTGCAAGCAACAAAGGGCGTCGTTAAAAGATGGAAACAAGGCAAACGAGTGAGCCGACCAGAGTTCACGTCCTGGAGTATAGTCTACGACAAGCGGAGCGCGACGTTCTACCGCGACCGTGTTTCCCTCTCGACCGTCAACGGACGTGTCGAATGCGACTTTGAATTTCCGTCGGGTGATCCAACACCCTACGAACGATATATTCTCTCAGAATCCTCTTTCTCGACCGCGTCGTTAATGCGGTCGCTGGCCACCCTGAGTGAGCATATCTCGGTTCTCACTGACGTCCCTTCACGTGACCCGCCTCCGCCGAACCTTCGTCACGAGTCGCTTTGCCGACTCGCGGACCGGTTCGTGCTTCTGTGATTTCGTCCACGTGTATCGAATACGTCCGTCTTCGAGCCGTTGCTCGTCGGTTTGTCGCCATTCCCGTCGTTCGAGTATCCGCTCGACAGTGATGTAGGGGAAGTACTTCTCGATGTACTCCACGTCAGCCTCGTAGATGTTCGGTACGTACAGTCTGGAGACCAATCCTTCCTTCTCCAGCTCCCACTTGAGGTGGTAGTACCAGTAGTTGAGATACGACGGCAAATCGAGTTTCGGTAGTTTTCCGCGACGCAACGTTCCCTCCTGATTTCGCTCCGATCCGTTCCACGATAGCGACGTGATGGCGTCGTACTCGTCCCCGCGACTCGGCGAATCGTTGAACGTCTCCAGCCACTGGTGGTCCCCGCGTTCTGTTCTTGCGGTTTCCACGACGATTCTCCGTGACATGTCCACCCCTACGTCGTGCAAAACCATGATGGTTGTGTACAAATACCATCCACTCATTGACATGGACTCGTCGGAATCAGAGAGAATCGATGCGTCCGAAGACACATCGGTATTGGAAGTCAGAGGCAGTGACGATAGCACGGAGAGCGGCTGTCCACTCGTATTTTGACGGTCAAACGCCTTTATTGTTCGATACGCTGTGAAACTATCATCACGACCGATTCTTTACGGAATCAATCAAATACTTTGTGGTAGATGACTGTGCTGACTGAAGAATAAACCACATACCGCGATATCATTCTGGGATATCGTTCCTGTGTGTTCACATAGAATTAGCGGCATGACCTCTTCTAATACTGCCGTCGGCTTTATTGGGCCGCGGAATCAGATGCGCCTATGAACGACCATTCGGACCTGAAAGAAGAGTTCGACTTCGAGGGCGAGTTACCGCCGACGCTGGACCGTGCGGCGATAGACCGAATGCGCACCGTCGCGCGTGTCTTCGATGACTTCATGCGCGTTCCGGGAACCGATTTCCGCGTCGGCCTCGATCCCATCCTTGGCGCGCTTCCGGGAATCGGCGACGTCATCAGCGCGGGTCTGGCGTTATATCTCGTCCTCGAAGCGGCACGCTTGGGAGTCTCGTTCACCACTCTCCTACGGATGATAGCGAACGTGACCATCGACGTGGTCGGCGGCTCGCTTCCCATCGTCGGTGGTATCATCGACGCGGTGTGGAAAGCCAACGTTCGCAACATCGAACTGGTGTTGGAAGACCTCGCACACGACCCGCTTGACGACGATTTCAACGACCCCGAAGTCGTCGAAATCGAAATCGAATAGCTCGATCTCGAAACTCTAGAAACGGGATACCCTCCTGTTCCGACTGGTAGTTCGCAGCCGAATTCACTAATTATTCACCCTGAATTGACACTCTCGGATTCGCGAGCGGAGCCGAAAGTTTCTCTATGCGGAACTGCAATGCTCTGTTCGTCTGCCCACCTCCATGTTCGAGACGACCATCGGTGTCCTCCACGAATCGCCGTTCGCACTCGTTCCGCTCGTCGCCATCGTCTGGTTCGTCGTGCAGAGCGCACGTCAGAGTACCATCCCATTCCGCCTCGCACGATACGTCGTCGTTTTCGGTGCCATTCCGCCGTTCGGCCTCTTCCTCCTCGCGGAACTCTCTGGAAGTCAGACAGTTCGTGACCTCGCGCGTGCGCTCCTCGACGGCGAAATCGGACTGCTCGTCGATATCTTCGGCGTCATCGACACCGTGACCGCCGCGGTTCTTACGGCGGTTCTCCAGTTCGTCGCCGGTCTCGCCCCGAACGACCCCCTCGGTGGGTTCACCTCCATACTTCCGTCGTGGGACCCGTTCGCGGCCGTTTCAGCCCTCGGATTTCTCGTGACGGTGTTCGCCCTGCAGTTCGTCGCGGGCATCGCCGTAATGCGGATCACGGACCGAGAGAGCGGCGTGTCCGACACGAACGAATGGCTGACAGCCGCAGGGGTGGTCCTGTTCGTCTCCGGACTGGTGTGGACGCTCCTGCAGTTTGACCCGAAAGGATTCGGTCGTCTCGAACTCCAAACAGCGGTCTTGGCGTCCTCGACGGGTCTGCTGACCGGCGTCGTCGCGTCGAACCTCTCCGTGGACCTCCCCACGTGGCGGTCAGAAGCGGAGACAGAACGGGATGAAGCGGTTCACGAAACCGAATCGAGACCACACACTCGGACGACACGCGACACATCGCGTTCGAATACTCGGGCGGCCGATGCCACAGGGTCCAAAAGCCCAACCACCACGGAAACGGGTACCTCGGACAGTCTTCCGTCACTTCGGAAGCTACAGGAGACGGTTCGGTCGCTCCGCCGACGATAGTTCGTCGCGTCGACTATTGCACCGCTCCCTCGTCGCTCACCGCGTCGGTCGATGTGGTCGTCTCCCACTCGTCGATGAGTTCGTCCGCCATCGTTATCTCCGCGTTGTACACGTCTTTCAGGTATTCGAGTCCTTCCGTGTGGGCCTCTCTGCTGAAGGCCTCGACGCAATCTTCCGGGACGAGGATGTCGTAGCCGCGGAAGAACGCACCGGCCGATGCGTGGCGAACGCACATGTTCGTGTGAAGGCCGGTCAGGACCACCCGGTCCACCCCTAAACTCCGCAGGTGTTCGTCCAATCCCGTGCCGTAGAACGCGTCGTAAGTGCGCTTCTCGAACACGTGGTCGCCCTCCCTGGGTTCGAGTTCGGGAATCACCGCCGCGCCCTCCGTCCCCTGCATGGCGTGTTCGCCCCACACGTCCAACTCGAAGTCCTCCGGTCGGTGGGCGTCGTTCGCGTAGATGACCGGAACGCCGTTCTCGCGCGCCGCGGTCACGAGTCGGTCGAGCGGTGAAAGGATGTTTTCCGCCCGCTCGGCGGCGATTTTCCCGGTCACGAAGTCGTTCAGCATGTCGATGACTATCAGTGCGTCAGTCATGGTATCCCCCGGGTGATGGTTGGAAGCGAACGGACAAAACGGTTCCAGTCGATATCGACCACTTACCGAATCGGATACTCCGGCGAAATCCCGACCAATCCGGCGCTCACGTCCCACAACCGCTTTCGAACGTCCCTATCGCGCGACTCCTCGGAGGATTCCGCGATTCTTCCGTCGCTGAGGTATTCGCCGGTCACGTCGGCCACCTCGGGTGATGCCGCGGCCGTGATAACCGTCTTCGCGCCCTCCTCGACGCTTTTGGTGAACGGCAGGGGGAGGCGGGAAAACAGGCCCAAGGTGAGTCGTCCGCGAATCGAGGCTTCGCGGGTAAACGCCGTCTCCGGAACGAAGCCGGGGTTGACGGCATTCGCGGTCACGCCGGTTCCGCGGAGTCGCTCGGCTATCTCGCGGGTGAACAGGACGTTCGCTAATTTCGACTGGGCGTACGTCTCCATGTCGTCGTACTCGTTCTCGCGGCCCAAATCGCCGAAGTCGATGGTGCCGCGTTCGTGCAGTTCGGAGGTGACTGTGACGACCCGAGCGGGCGCGCTTTCGACGAGCAAATCGACCAACAGATGGGTGAGCAGGAACGGCGCGAGGTGGTTGACTGCGAACGTCGCTTCGATGCCGTCCTCGGTTTCCGTCCGCCGATTGCGGAACGTCCCCGCGTTGTTGACCAGCACGTCGAGTCTGTCGTGGCGATTCCTGAACTCCTCTGCGAGGTTGCGGACCTTCTCCTGCGAGGCGAGGTCGGCAACGAACAGTTCCGCCCACCCGTCGCCGTTTCGAGCGTCGATTTCGCGTGTGACATCGCGTCCTCGTTTGTGGTTCCGGCCGACGATTGCGACCGAGGCACCGCGGTCGGCGAGCGCGAGCGCCGTTTCCCGACCGATTCCGCTCGTGCCGCCGGTTACGGAAAGTCAAGGAGAAAGCCTCGCCCTTTAGGGCGGGGATGAATCCGACAACTATCTACACTAACCACGCTCAAATGCTTCCCCCCGCGACACCCACATTCTCAAAGCAGCACTCTCATACACGCAAAATATCCGTGCCATTAAGATGACTCACAGTATGTAGTATTGTATGCGGCGAACCAATTCACTCACCGCTCACACCACTGAAAAGTGGCAACAAGCGTGTTTGTGTGAATGGCTCGCCGCCAGTTGCGCGTTCCACAACCAACTCAACTACAAACGCCGCCAATCCTTCTTCAACACCGGAAGTTGGAAGAAAGCGACATACACCGACTTGTACGACGACTACGCTCCAGTCATCAGTAAAGCTGCGTGCCAACAGCTCGTGCGCAAGAACGCCGAAGCATGGAAATCATTCGATGAACTTCGAGAAAAGGAGAATAAGAATCCAAGTCCACCCGGCTACTGGGGCAACCGAAGAGACGGCTACGACTTGAAGTCGGTTGTTCGCGGTGACTTGTACAAAATTGACTGGAACGCCGACCAGTCAACAATCAAAATCCCGGTCGGGAAAGCACTCAACGACAAATACGAGATTCCCGGACGGGGGTATCTCGTCGAATTGGAACTCCGAGGAAAGCCACGGTGGAAGGGGAAGTCGTGCCGACTCGATATCGCGTTTGATGAAGAATCACAGTGTTTCCGTGTCAACCAGCCTGTCACTGTACAGCCAGACTACCTCGAAGTAGTCCGACAGGCTGATTTTTCACAATCACACTCACCCGAGAACACGGACAACAAAGATCCCCTCAGCGCCGCAATCGACGTCGGTGCAAACAACACGCTCTCTATCGTGACGAGCGACGGTGATTCGCTCGTGTTCCATGCACGCCCGCAGTTCAGAGAGTTCCAGCACGGATACGACGAAATCTCGGAACTGCAATCACTTCTTCCTGAAGGAGTGTATTCGAGTGAGCGAATCCGACGCAAATTCGATGAGTTGTATGATCGGCGAGATCATCATCGAGACGCCGCCGTGAAACACGCTGCGTAATGGCTTCTTTCACAAGGCGTTAAAACAGTGTATGTCGGGGATGTGTCGGACGTCCTTGATACGCATTGGTCAGCGACAGTGAATCAGAAGACGCATAATTTCTGGTCGCACGGCCAGCTCACCGACCGGTTAGACGAGACGTTCGAGGTGGCAGGGTTGGAACTGGAAGACGTTCCGGAGTACGATACGAGTTCAACATGCCCGCATTGTGCGTCTGAAAATGTGTCTCGTAATGGGGATGAATTCTCGTGTGATGAATGCGAGTTAGAGACGCATTCGGATATTGTTGGCGCGTCGTTGATTCTCGCTGGCAATGAAAACGTGGATGTCTCGGAGTGGTTTGAACCGAGTGATAAACGAGGGTCGATGGCACGGCCCGCTCCCCGTGACGCTGGACGCGCACGGGACGAAGACACGTTTAGTGTCTCGTACTTCCAGTGGAATGACCACGAGTGGAGAGCAACCGTTAGCGAGACGGTGCGAACACTTGGGTCGCTACACCAACGAGGCGTGAGCGAATCAGAAAACTCCTCCGGGCGACGACTGGCTGTGTCGCCCTAAGAGGAATCCTCGCGCTTTAGCGCGGGGAGGATGTCAAGAGGGCAACTTTTCCGTCGAGATTCCAATCCGAGGACATGTGGTCTTCTTCGGAATCCGTGACCGAATGTGTATCGAAGAATCAGAGATTGGACACGTAATCGTCCGTCCCTGTCGTAGATAGAACAGTATTCATATCTTTCTACATCGAGATTATATTAGGCACTAATGTGTGGCAATAATATCTTAGTATCTTCGAACCATTTCAATAAACGGTCCCACAATGCCAGATACCGATAAGCGAGAAACGCTCAAACTCCTAAGTCTCGGAACCGTCGCTCTCAGTGGCATCAGCGCTGGAGTTGTCACCGGGAACGACGACACAGATTCGAATTCGGCCGCCGAACAGCCGCCATCGACCGAACTGTACAGTACGGGTTTACTTACCGGAAATGAGCAAGTCCCCTCGGTTGACAGCAACGGGCGAGGTGTCGCCGTCTTCCGTCGGACGACCGACGCGGAACTCGAATACGGTCTCCTCGCCTTCGGACTCGACGCACCGGTAACCAAGGCGCACATCCATACGGGAGAATCGGGCGAAAGCGGCCCACATATCGTCAATCTCGTCGACGGCGACGCCACGGAAGAACAGCACCTGTTCGGCAGTAGTGTGGTCGCTACTGGAACGATTTCCGACGACGATTTGGTTGGACCGTACGAAGGGTCCTCGCTCGACGACCTCACGACGGAGATGGCCGGCGGAAAGACCTACGTCAACGTCCACTCGAAAGAGTATCCGGACGGTGAGATTCGCGACCAAATCTACCCCGCCGAAGCGGTCGATGTCGGTTTCGAAACGAGCATCGGCGCTCGTGGCGACGAAGGAGCGAGCGGAGCGCCGTCACTCGACGTGAATATCTCCGAAACAGAGTGCCGATAACGGTGTCCAGGCCTCGAAACGGAGATTCCGATATCGTCCCTCTTTTCAACCAAAAACGAACGACGTGAATCGAACCCCGTGACGGCTCAAGAATTAACAGCCTCCTCGTCGTAGTCTCCCGCAGTGCTCGCCTCGATAAAGAACGTCTTCTGGAACGCGGCGGACCGACGCCTTCGCCTCCCGTGGCGGTTCGCCGTCGCTGTAATCGTGTTCGGAATCGTCTCGCTCGCGGCGGCCTTTTCGCTCCGTCCGGTGTTGGTGTCCGTCTTCGTCGGACTCCAGTTCGCGTCGTTCGGTCGTCTCGGCACCCTGCTGTTTCAAACGTCGCTCGAACTCGTCGTCGTCGTCCTGTTCACGTATCTCGTCGGGCGGTTCATCGACCGGCGGCGGTTCCCCGACTTCGGCCTTCATCTGTCGCGGTCGTGGTGGCTCGACTTCGGGTTCGGCCTCGCTCTCGGTGCGGCGCTCATGACCGCGATATTTCTGTTCGAACTCGCGCTCGGGTGGATTCGCGTCACCGGGACCTTTCGGACGGTGTCGGGCCTGTCGTTTGCCGTCGTCTTCTGCACGTCCGTCCTGCTCTTCGTCTTCGTCGGCATCAGCGAGGAACTGCTGGTGCGCGGCTATCTCCTCACGAACCTCGCCGAGGGGTTCCGTTGGTTCCGATGGCTATCCGGCGACGCGGCGGTTGCGGTCGCGGCGCTCTGTTCGTCGGTCATCTTCGGCACCGGGCACGTCTTCAACCCGAACGCGACGCTCACGAGTACGTTCGTCATCGTCCTCGCCGGAATCATGCTCGCATCCGGCTATCTGTTGACCGGCGAACTCGGCCTCTCCATCGGGTTACATATCTCGTGGAACTTGTTTCAAACGAGCGTCTACGGCTTTTCGGTCAGCGGGCTTCGCCTGCCAGTGACCGTCGTTGCGACCGAACAGGTCGGCCCGCGCGTGTTCACTGGCGGACCGTTCGGCCCCGAGGCTGGTCTCGTCGGCGTCGGCGCTATCGCCGTCGGAACGGCCGCTATCGCGTGGTGGGTCCGTTCACGCGGCGCACGGCTCTCGCTGTGTTCGTCCGTGTGGACCCCGGAACTGCGCTAACTACTGCTGAAGGTCGATATTTCTCGGGGTAGTGACTCAGACGCCGGGAATCCCGAGCGCCCCCGAGGCGATGATATCGAACAGCGCGAGCAGATACAGGACGATTGCGGCCGCAAACCACGCCACCAGTCCGATGACGATAGCCGTCCCCCATCCGCCGGGATAGCGCCAGTTGATGACGCCGATCCACGCGACCAGCGCCAACAGCGCGCCGAGAATCGGAATCCATCCGACGAAGAAGCTGATGATGCCCCACACGATGGCTCCGATTAGCGCCGTGATGATGGCGTGGCCGTAGCTTCCCGCGTACTCCGTCGTCACCCTCGCACCGACGTAGATACCGAAGCCGCCGATGAGCAGGCTGACGATGAAGACGATTAGCGTGTCTATGAACGCCATACTATCGCCCCCCTCTCGTGCGTTTTCGTTCGCTTTCGACTCGTCCCGCCTTCATGTCGTATCGGTTCACTGTTGTTCCCCCGAGGGGCATAACGCTCTCAGACATGGTGTGTCTGTCGGTTGTTCAGTCCGTTCACTCGACATACCGAGAAAAATAGAGAACCGGTTCGATTCGCCTGTGAACACCGCTCGCCTGACGGCTCGCGCTTGAGGGTAGAGCTTCCTGCTTCAACGATGCGCTTTGCAGATACTGATGTATCCACAGGGAGCGCAGTCTCCACAGACGTTAATTCGAAGTGTCCCACTCCTACCTGCTTAATGCCCCGAGAAAGAATGTTCCATGCAGCATTCACGTCCCTACCCGCCGTGAAACCGCAGGCGGGACAGAAGTGTTCGCGGATTCACAACGGCTTATCGGTCGAAACGCCACACGCCGCGCATTCCTTCGTTGTCGCCGCTGGTTCAACGACGACGAAGTGCGTCCCGTTCCGCTCGCACTTGTATTCGAGCAACGAGAGGAACGTTCGCCACGCCGCGGACGCTGTGTTGCGACTGTTCGACGTAGGTTCGAGTATCCTCTTCACGTTCAAGTCCTCGACGGCTACGAGGTCATACTCACAGGCGTAGTACGCAGAGAACTTGTGTAGGAAGTCCCGACGTTTTCGCTTCAGGTCGGCGTGGCACTTCGCCACCGTCCGACGTTGATGCTCGTAGTTGTTCGAGCCGTGTTGCTTCCGCGAGAGCTTCCGTTGCTCGCGTTCATCGGAAAGGTTGAGCGACCCAACGGCGTGACCGTCGGTATCGTGAGCGTGCTTGAGAATCCCTACGCCGATGCCGACGCACCACTCGAGATTCTCGGGTTTCATCGGCGGCCCACGGTCGAGTTCGACGCCGAAGGTGACGTACCACTCGCCGGTCGGCTCCTTCTTGAGCGTGACCTGTTTGAGTTTCACGCCGTCGGGTATCTCGCGGTGAAGCCGTATCGGGATGTCTCCGAGTTTCGAAAGGAACAGTACCGTCCGACCGCCCTTCTTGTCGAGCTTGAAGCCGGATTGAATGTACGTGAAACTGCGGAACTCCCGTGGCGGTTTCCACTTGAGCATCCCGACGCCGTACCCCTTTCGCTTGATCCGGAGAGGTCTTTGAGGTTGTCGAATAACCGTTCTACAGAATACATAGCGAGAGTGCCTCGGGGCGTGACCCCGAGGGTGAATCGCGTAAGCTTGATTTAGACATGCTCCGTGCGGTTGATGTATCGCTCCACAGTCCGATTGCTCATTTCTCCTGCCGTCCCCACGTAAAACGAGCGTTCCCAGAAACCATCGCCTCAGAACACCCGTTCAAGCAACGGTTCGTGTTGTTGCCACATCTCTCGTGCGGTGACGCTCTTAATCGTTTGAACGATTTCGCTTGGGGGGTGTTTCGGATGTGCCGACAGGAACAGATGTACGTGGTCCGGAGCAATGTGCAACGAAAGAACCTTGTATCTGTATTGGTCGGCCACTTTTTGGATACTCAGTTCCAACGATGGCTCAATCTTATCGAGGATGGAATGGCGGTACTTCGGACACCAGACGAAGTGATAGTTAATTGTATAGACCGTGGGGTTCCCACGACGAACAACCATGCACAGTTTACGCATTAGAACACTTAAGATGCTCCAGCACACACATAGAGTGTGAGCAAAAGATACACTGTCACCGTCTCGGACGAAGAAGGCGAGTGGTTGGACGACCAACCGCACCTCTCACCAAGCGGGTTGCTTCAGAAAGCGATTCGGGAGCAACGACGAAAGGAGTCCGAATAGCGAATGGATATCACGCTTCGCTTCCGTGCCTATCCAGACGAAAACACGGCCAGCGAAGCGTGGAGACATATTGAGATTCACCGCCAGATTCGCAACCACGCCGTCCGCGACTACTATCAGTCACCGCGGAACGACCGCCCGAGCGCCTATGACCAACACCGAAAACTCACCGGGTGGAAACGTCGATGGCCGATGTTCGCCGAAGTGTCGGCTCATGCCGCCCAACAGACGGTTTCACAGATACAAAAGGACCAGAAGGTGCTTAAAAAGCACCGAGAGAACGGTCGGAGAACGGGGCGGCTCAAGTGGCAAGGTGCAGGCGAGTTTCGGTCAGTAGCGTACCAGTCAGAAGGCTTCAACGTCAATCATACGACGGGCCACGACTTTGGGACGCTCACCCTCTCGAAAATCGGCGAGATACCGATACGAGCACACCGCGACTTGCCCGACACGGAGAACGTCAAACGCGCCATTCTAAAAAAAGAACTAACCGGTGCATGGTTCGCTTGTTTCGTAGTCGAAGTGGATACTCCCCCGAAACCGGACCCGGAAGACATCGACCGTTCCGACTGTATCGGTGTAGACCTCGGCATCCAGTCGTACATCCATACGTCCGAGGACCTTTCGGTCGAATGTTTGGACCTCGAATCGGAATACAAACAGTATGCCTGCCAACAGCGCTCGCTCGACCTCAAGCAACACGGGTCGGCCAACTGGGAGAAACAGCGCCAGAAAGTCGCCCGTGCGAAACGTCGAATTCGGTGGAAGGTGCTCGACTTTCAGCACAAACTTTCGACATGGCTGGTCAAAGCATACGACGTAGTAACGGTCGAAGACTTAGACGTAAAGCCGATGCTCGAAACCAGCCAGTCGGCCAAGAACAAGCAGGACGTTTCGTGGTCGCGGTTTCTCGACCTGCTGGAATACAAGGGCAACCTGTACGGCACGCACGTGGTTCGTGTAGACGCGCGTGGAACCACCAAAGAGTGCAACCAGTGTGGTGTGGAAACCAGTAAACCGCTGTGGGTACGCGAACACTCGTGCCCGGCATGCGGCCACACCGAAGACCGGGACTTAAACGCGGCAAAGAACATCCTCGACAGGGGACTCACCAAACTATCTCTTCATGTAGGGCCGGGACGGTCCGAATCAACGCCTGTGCAGACTGTGCTCCCTGCGTTCGTTCGTCACTCGGGACGGGTGGATGCAAAGCACGTCGTGGAAGCAGGAAGCCCCGTGGCTTGACCGCGGGGGACGTTCACCCTTGCCCGACGAGTCGCTCCTCGTCTTCCCAGAACTCCTTTCGTAGTTGGTACTTCTGCACCTTCCCGGTCGCCGTCTCGGGGAGGTCCTCCTGTACCAGAATCTTGCGCGGAATCTTGTATCCGGCCATTCGATCGCGGCAGAACGCCTCCACGTCGTCCTCGGAAAGTTCGACGCCCGGTTTCGGAACGACGACGGCGGTCACCAACTCGCCCCACTGGTCGCTCGGCGTGGGGATGACGGCCGCCTTGGCGACGTCGGGGTGGTCGTAGAGCACGTCCTCGACTTCGATGGAGGAGACGTTCTCCCCGCCCGAGATGATGATGTCCTTCTTTCGGTCCTGAATCGAAATCATTCCGTCCTCGTCGATGGTGGCGAGGTCGCCGGTGTGGAAGTAGCCCGAGATGCGGTCGTTGAACGCCTCTTCGGTCGCGTCCGGTTTGTTGAGGTAGCGGTCCATCACCTGATTGCCGCGGACGACGACTTCGCCCATCGTCTCACCATCGGGAGGCACGTCGGTCCCATCGTCGTGGACGACGCGGAGGTCGGTACAGAGCGTCTCGCTGCCCTGTTTGACCTTGAGCGAGCGCCCGCGCGTGGCGAGGCGGCGCGGCGAGTTCGACGTGGTAATGATGGGTGCGGTCTCGGTCAGGCCGTAGATGTGAATGATGCGCCAGCCGATTTCGTCCTCGACGGTTTCGATGGTCGCCGTCGCGGGGGCGCTCCCGGCGGTGGCGATGCGTACTTCCCTGTCGCCCGTCGTCTCCACGTCCGGGTTGTTCTCCTTGTAGGCGATGACGCGGTTGAGGACCGTCGGCGCGCCGCACATGAACGACACGTCGTGGTCCCGAATCTTCCCGAGCGTTCGTTCCGGCGTGAACTTCCGCAGACAGACGTGCGTGCCGCCGGTGCCCGTGATTGCGTAGGTGTGGCCCCACCCGTTGCAGTGGAACATCGGGAGCGTCCAGAGGTACGTGTCGTCGTCCCGAATCTCCATGTGCTGGTTGAGGACGAGCGCGTGCCAGTGTTCGGTTCGGTGGGTTCGAACCACGCCTTTCGGGTCGCCGGTCGTCCCGGACGTGTAGTTGACGCTGGCGTCGTCGTCCTCCGAGATGTCCGCGCGCTCCGGCGGGTCGGCCGACGCCTCGTCCACGAGCGACATGTAATCCTCCCAGTCGCCGTCGATTTCGTCGGCCTCGTAGCCGATGAACGTCTCCGCCGGAATCGAGTCGCGGACCGCCTCTACCTTCTCGGCGAAGTCGTAATCCGCGATGACGACCGACGCCTCACAGTCGTTCAGGATGTACTCGTAGTTCTCGGGAACGAGGCGGTAGTTCATCGGGACGTACACCGCGCCCAGATGGTTCGTCGCGTACAGCGCTTCGAGGAAGTAGTGGGTGTTCGATGCGAGCATCGCCACGCGGTCGCCCTGTTCGACACCGTGCTCGGCCAGTACGTTCGCGAGACTACTGACCCGCTCGTCGAACTCCGAGTAGGTGTACTCCGTGCCGTCGTCCGCGATGACGCCGACCACGTCGTCGTAGAGGTCCACGGCGCGGTCGAGGAAATCCATCGTCGTCATTTCCTTCTTCATGAACTGTCATCCACATCATTTTCGGAAGAGGGGGTAAAGATTTCGACTCTTGCTAGCAGTCACCATGCGAGGGAAAACTCGGCCCTCAGGTTCGAACGACCCCTCGCCCGACATTTTTCAGTATTTTCGACCAGAATACAACGACGCTACTATCGAACGGTGTAGCCCCCGTCCAACACGACCGTTTCCCCGGTCATATACGCCGATGCGTCGCTTGCGAGATATACCGCCGTCGGGCCGAGCATTTCGGGTGTGGCCATCTCGTCCTGTAGCATCTCCCCCGTCCAGACGTCGACGGCGTCCTCTGCGACTTGCGCGCCTTGGTCCGCGTTGTCGGTGGCGACGTACCCCGGAGCCAAATTGTTCACGCGGATTCCGTGTTCCGCCCACTCCGACGCGAGTTGCGTCTTGAACCCCTCCAATCCGGCCTTCGACGCGTTGTACGCCACTTGTCGCTGGGGGTAATTCGCGATGTACGCTGACATGGAAGAGACGTTGAGGATGACGCCGCCGTCGTCCATCATCTCCCGGCCGGCGGCGCGCGAACAGAGGAACGTTCCAGTTAGGTTCGTCTCGATTACCGCGTTCCATTCGGCGAGCGTCATCGACTCGATGGCTTCGTGGACGACGATACCGGCGTTGTTCACGAGTATGTCCACGCCGCCGAACCGCTCGACGGTCGCCTCGACCATCGCAGTCACCGCGCCCTCGTCTGTGATATCACACGCCACTCCGAGCGCCTCGGCACCGGTCTCCGCAGCGATTTCCCCCGCTGCGGTCTCGGCCTGCTCTTGGTCACGGCTCGCAACCACGACGTTCGCACCTGCTTCCGCCAGGGCCGTCGCGATGGCGCGACCGATGCCACGGTTCCCGCCTGTCACGATTGCTACCCGCTTGTCCAACTTGAATGCGTCGAGCACCGTCATGACGTTATCTCCGGGGGGCGGCTACAAAATCGTTCCTCCGGACTCATGCATGTCATCACGACGCCTCTACCCGCACCGACGAAGAATCGAATCCTTTTTGTTTTAGGCCCCCCTAAAAATCTCCGATGGTTGTCAACTCACGGCCCATTGACGAAGCAACCCACGCTACACACCCGACGACGCCCGATATCAACCTCTGTGAAACATGCCCTGAACGGTTCGTCTTTCTCGAAGACGGCAACACGGACGGGTGGATTGCGACGGACGTGGTCGTTCCGTTACAGCGGTAGTATCACTTCGGGCCGTTTGATTTTTGTCGAGTCTCCTACCGTGAGAACTTTGTTACCATTGAAAACTGGTCCGTCAACCAGATATCGAGCCCCCACGTTTCTGACGTTCTACGAAACTCTACGGGAGCTACTTTTATCGAACCGGTTTGTGACCAAATAAATCTGGAGATCAGTATCACCGTACTCCCGAGTAACGGCGGTTAGAGGGCAAAATGTCGTGCTTTCTGATTGGAGTTAGTTACTAGCGGAATGCTAAAAGAAACGTCGGAAACGTGGGGGGGTGGGGGTAGAAAATGATTTCTTCGACGGGGACATTCCGACCGGTTGATGACTAAGACCACTAGGACTGTGAGTCCAAATCGAAACCCTGCCCTCGGGAGCGAGCGGAGTGTACCGCAATCGAGCGGGTAATTCACGGAACATCGGAAAAGAGGGGAAAAGAATCGATTTAGACGTTGGGAGAGAAGATGCGTGATCTAACCAAGAAACCCACCAAAAGATCATATATGAGATTCTTATCGACGATACCCGATTCACGGAACTGGATGATAATCTCGACCAACGCCGCGTCCAAGACTGGTGAACGGCCTCGATCAATCACAGCGCTCTCGGCTTGTTCTGTTTAGGCCTCGATAGATGACTGTTCCAAGTGAAGAGTGATTTCGATCGATCCGTCAGCTCTTCTGTCGGATCGTACGATTCGATCAGTGCGTCGCGGATTCGAGGACGAGGGTGTCGTCTTCGAGGTAGTGGTCGATGGTGTGTGCGTGTTCTTCGATGTCTTCGAGTTGTTCCCGGAGCATCTCCTCGGTCGCGTAGTCTCCGAGTCCGTTCGCGAGTTCGATGTGTTCGCGGTAGCTCTCGATGATGTCGCCGTACATGCCCAGGTCGTGCTGGAACGAGGTTCGGATGTCGTAGACGTCCTCGTCCTCGGGTTCGACCGTCGAAGCCGCCGAGAGCGCTGTCATGCTCGCGTGGGGAACGCCGCCGAGCGCTTGAACGCGCTCCGCGATCTCGTCCGCCGCCTCCTCGACCTCCTCGTATGCCTCCTGCAGGAAGAGGTGTATCTGGAGGTGTTCTGCACCTTCGACGTTCCAGTGGTGCTTGTGTAGCTGGTGATAGAGAACGTACGCGTCCGCGAGGTCCGTGTTCAGCGCGTCGATTACCTGTTCTGCCTTGTCGATGTCCAGGCGGAGCGGGTTCTCCTCGACCGTACCGGCTTCCTGCCGAACTTCTTCCTGAATGCTCATTGCAACTACTACTGCGTGCGCCATACGCATATACCTTTTCAAAGATAAAAGTATTTTTTCGGATGACCTAAGATTTTTTGGACTACCTAAACTCATTTGAACGGTTGTGGATTCCTATCCCTCGATTTCGGGAACCTCTGAGATGCCGTATTCGGTCGTTTGATAGGCTGTATCGTCTTTCGAGCCACGGACGACGCGAACAGGGCCGCGTGCTAACGGTGGCGGCGGACAGATTGCCGCCGACAGTCGACGATGAGGCGACGATAGAGACCATGTTCGAACATCTTGTTTCGGTGTCCATCGTCTCCGACTACAGACTTACGGCAGTGGACGGCACTGCGTCCTCACGCGACTGGCTCGTCAGGCTCACCGAGTACGCGTTGAACGGGGACGGCCGGTATCTCCCGACGCTTCCGCTCGCCATCGAACTCCGCCGAATCCACCCCGATTCAGTGTCGATAGAGTGGGCGCGTTCGGTCGATGCCAATGACTAGGAGTTGGGGCTATCGATACGAACTCCGTCGGAGTCCGACGAAACCGGACTCCTTCGGGCAGCGGTCCGGGACGCCTGACCCCCGTTGGAAAACGCTCGACCCGAACCCACGAGGAATCGCCCTCAGTCGTCGCTGGGGACGGAGATGGGACGCTGACTGCCTTCGTTACCGAGCAACGTGACCGAAGCGAGCATCCCCGTCAGAACCACCAGCAGCACACAGACCAAGTACTCCGTGGTGTAGCTGAACCGAACCGCGAAGGGGAGCGCCACGAGCGGGCCGAGCGTCGAACCGAAGTCGCCGAAGACGTTGTACACGCCGCCGAGTTTTCCCACGTCGTCTTCGGGACTGATGTCACCGAGATAGGCGAGGAGGGGAATGTTCACGGCCTCGACGCCGATTCCGATGATGGCTACGCCGACGAACGTTCCGAGGAGGGACGGCACGAGCGCGAGCAGGCCGAAGCCGACGGCGAGAAAGCCGAGCGACGGAATCGAGACGAACGCGCGGTTGGAAACGCGGTCGGAGGCCGGTCCCGCTACCAGCGTGGTTCCGCTGGAAAACAGCACGCTGACGGCCATCACGACGCCGCTGATTCCCGTTGCGTCGAGAAAGCCGATGCGGATGCCGACGACGGCGGCGTACTCGACGACCGTCGAAAGGAGGACTCCGGCGAAGAGGAATCGGACGACGAAGTTCACCACTCCAACGGAGAGGACGCGAACGTCGGCGGCCACGATGCCCGGAATCTCACTGAGTCCTGTGTCGTTCTCGACGTTCGGGTTCAAATCCGGAAGGACGAAGAACGCCACGAGCGCCGCGAACAACCCGGCACCCCCCGCCACGAGGAACGCAGGAGTGAAACCGTACAAGTTCGCGACGAGTCCGCCGACGACCAACCCCGCGGGGAAGCCGAGGCTCTGGCCGCCACGAAGGTACCCCGTCCACTTTCCGCGGTTCTCCCGCGTCGTCACCTTTGTCACCGTGCTAAACGCTCCGACGAACACGAACGCGGACCCGATGCCCCACAGCACGCGCGACCCGGCGAACGTCGTGGCGCTCGCGGCGGTCGCCGTCACCGGGAGTACACCGGCGACTCCGTTCGTCCACGAGTCCGTCAGTCCGAGGACGTAGCCGAACGGGGCGAGGCCCTGAAGCGTGAAGCCGACGAGCATGGGTCGCCGCGTTCCGAACCGGTCGAGAATCGTCCCGGCGGGGGTGTTCAACAGCATCCGGGTGAAACGGTTGATTGCGAGGATGATCCCGACGGTCAGTGCCGAAAACCCGAGGAGGCTACCGAGGCGTGGGAGCGTCGGAAAGGCGACGCCGCCACCGACGCCGCCGAAGAAGACGCCCGCGATGAGGCTGAGGACGACCGTTCGCGTGTCGTGGTCGTTACTCACTCCGTATCCACCGTCGTTCCGATTCCCGTCGTGTTCGAACAGCGCGAAAACGAATCTCTATTCATGGCTAGACTGAAACGATTCGGAGGGATAAACGGACGGTTTACGGCAGTTTCGACGTCGATCGTTCCACGACTTTTCCTTCGCATCACTGTCGTCCCCCTCTCCATCCCGTTGTCATCCCTCAGTGTCCCGTTCTATCGAATTTCCCGACCGAACCGACCCACTATCGGCCGAGAATCGGTTGTTTGAGCGCGACGACTTCGGCCATGACCTTCTCGATGTTCTCCTCGCTCACGCCGTTCGTCCGGAGTGCGGTTTCGAGATGTTCGCCGACGGCATCGAAGTCGGCTTCGTCGATGTCGAGGTGAGCGTGTGCTTCGCGCATGTCCGTACCCGAATACTCCACCGGCCCGCCCGCGACCGAACTGATGAACTGGATTTGGTGGGCGCGCAGTTCGTCCATGTCCATCCCGTCGAAGTACGGAATCAGTTGCTCGTCGGACAGCACTCGGTCGTAGAACTCCTCGACGACGGCTTCGACTGCGCGCTGGCCACCGATTTTGCGATAGACTGATTGTGACATCGTCACTGCTACGTCGGTGCGGATTCCGAATACACCCTTTCACTACCATACTCGGGTTTATTTAACATGATGTTGATGTGTGACAAGGTGGTTGTGAACACGGCACGTCGCCCCGTTTCACGCCGATAGCAATTGGTCAAGGAGCTTCGTCTGAGCGACCGAGAGGTGTTCGAGGAACGTTGGTGCGGCGATTCCGATTTCGGACGCGACCTCCTCGGCAGTTGCCCCCTTCGGCGATTCGAAATATCCCATCTCATGGGCCGTTTCGAGCGCTTCGTACTGTCGGTCGGTGAACGCCGTGCGGTCCACTGACAGCAACGACGGTTCGGTAGTACCCCCGGACTGCGTCAGGTGATTCACCGCGACGCTTCCACAACACGAACGCAGGTCGGCGACGACTCCTCGAAGCGTTTCGCGGTCCGGAGCGATGAACGACACGAGGAGGCGTCCTGACTCGGCCCGGAGGGTACGGACTGGACATCCGTGATTGGGTAGGCGCTGGCATGGACACTCGTCGCCGTGTGTATATCGGTATACAGATTTCGTGTCGTCGGCGAACACTTCCTTCGTTCCGTCCGGTTCTGTCCTTTCGTCGTCGGCATGGTCCACTGTTAGCTCACCCACGACTTCCGTCGTGGTCCGCGTGGCATGTCGATCCACGGTCAACGACTCGATTTCCGCTTCCTCGCTGACGGATGAGACGGGACAGCCGTCCGCGTCGCTCACCGCAAGCTGGACGTGGATTCCGGAGGCCATACCTAGACCATTCTGCCCTCACGTAAAAGCGAATCAATTCACGTCTCTACCGTCGAGCGGGCGGTCACTCGAAATATCATTACGCCGTCGTTCTCATATACGAGGCGATACCCCTCGGATTCGACGAGTGTGCGTCGCATCTCCGACGACTGGACGCGGTCATCGCGGCGTATCGTGTATCGTCCCTTGGGCACGTAAACGTAGTCCGGTCGAACGTTCTCCGTGGCGAGCAGCTGCGAGAGACAGGTAGCGTTTCCGCAGTCCGAGATGGTATCGTATAGTTCCTTCTGGTGTTTGAACCGTTCTTTCCCCCGCCATTCGACGCCCCACGGACTGATGAGACTTGTTCTGTGGGTAAACGCCGGGAACCACTCGGCTGCGTCGCCCAGCACGACGAATCGGGCCGAAGTCGGTGTGTTTCGTGTCACCCACTCCATCGCTCGCTCGTCGTTGTCGTTCATGTACGGTGCCGGGAGCGTCCCGCCCGTTTTGACGGCCGGCCCCGCGTCACCCGTGGTGACCGCTCCGCTTCCGGCGGCCGCGATACCGAAACAGATGAGCAACAGCAACGAGAGCAGGTGACGGCGGGACGGTGTGCCAACCGTCACCTTTGCTTTCTCTCGCACCATCGGAACGCCAACGTTCGCGATGAGAACCGCGGCAGCCATCACACCGGGGACGAGCAAGAATCGGTTCTGCCGCAGCAGATAGCCAGTCGTCACCAACCAGACGGGGAGGAAAAAGCGCCGTCGGTAACACAGCCACACCGTTCCGCCGAACGCGAGGACGTAGAACGGCCAGTCGACGCTCGGAAGCAGCGGATACACGAACGAGCCGAGGAGCCGTGGAATTCCCCCCAAAACCCCCGCGTGCGTTCCGGCCGCGGCGGTGAATATCCCCGGGCCGTGAACCGAAACGACGTGGACCCACCACGGCGACGCGAGCCCGACTCCACCGACTGCGACCGCGGCACCGGATAGCAATCCGCGACGCGACCGGTCGAAGGAGAGGAACAGAAGCAGATAGCTCACCCCGAAGAACGTCGTGTACACCGGATGGGTGAGTATCGTGAGGCCGAACAGCACCATCGACGGGAGGAGCCATCGCCTCGCTCCGTGCTTGTACATTCGAACGCCCGCGTACAGTCCCGTCAGCGTGAGGAGGAATGCCACCGAACGGAGGATGCCGCCGGCGGCGAGGTGCCATTTGAGGACGACGGGCGTCGTCGCGAGAATGACCGCGGCGATACCGGCACTCGATTTCGAGTCGAGGAGTTCCCGCGCGAGGTAGTAGTACGGAACGAGGTACGCAACTGTCAGTAGTCCAGGTACGTACCGGGCGAGCGTGATGCGGTCAAGTCCCGTCGTATCGCGGACCACGGCGATGAGGTACGGGACGAGCGGCGGATACGCGAACGGGATTCCGTCGGCGGTGTAGCCGGGAATCGTGTGCGGCATTCGATAGCCGTGTGCGAGAATCTGGTCCGCCATCGCGAAGTACAGTCCCGCGCCGTGTGCGGGATAGCGATAGAGGAGGAGATAGGAGACGAACACGACCGTGCCGACTCCCAGCGCGACACTGAGACACAACCGGTCCGACCGAGTGGGGGTGTCGTCGCCGAGAAGTCCGCTACCCGTGTTGCGTGTGGGACTCATTCGAGGGCTCTACGCGGGAGGAGACATCGGCATACAATAACGCTGCTGACCGATTGTGGGAGCGCTTGTCATGGGTCGTTGTCCGCTTGCTACTCCCCTTCTCACGTCCGTTTTCTACAGAAAAAACAGCGAGAGTGCCTCGGGGCTTGACCCCGAGGGTGAATCGCGTACGCTCGATTCAGACATGTTCCGTGTGGTGGTACTGTCTAGTTAAACGATTCTGTTGTTGAGTGGCGTTTCAGCGCCTGTAACCGGAGTATCGAATGGATAACTTTATATTATCATGACTGGGTTTTCGGTGAAGCAGCCAAATTCCGTCTTCTCACCGTGCAGCCAATCTCGATATCAAGAATCAGCCACCTACGATCGGTGGGTGAAACTTCGACAAACGTATTGCTATCACTTGGTTTTCCTTATCTAGACAGTGCCCGTGCGGTTGATATATCGTTCCACAGTCCAATTGCTCATTTCTCCCGCCGTTCTCACGTAAAACGAGTGTTCCCAGAAACCACCACCCCATAACACCCGTTCGAGCAACGGTTCGTGTTGTTTCCACATCTCTCGGGCGGTGACGCTTTTAATCGTTCAAACGATTTCGCTCGAAGCGTGTTTCGGGTGTGCCGACAAGAACAGATGCACACGTGGTCCGGGGCGATATGCAACGAGAGAATGTCGTATCCGTACTGTTCGGCTACCGTTCGGATACTCAGTTCCAACGACGGCTCATCTTATCGAGTATGGTATGCCGGTACTTCGGACACCAGACAAAGTGATAGTTACTGTATAAACGGTATGATTCCCGTGACGAACGTTAATGCACAGTTTATGCATCAATGCGCTTAAGATGTCCCAGTACACACTTAGAGTGTGAGCAAAAGATATACTGTCACCGTCTCGGACGAAGAAGGCGAGTGGCTGGACGACCAACCACACCTCTCTCCGAGCGGGTTGCTTCAGAAAGCGATTCGAGAGCAACAGCGAAAGGAGTCCGAATAGCGAATGGACATCACGCTTCGCTTCCGTGCCTACCCCGACGAAACCACGGCGAGCGAAGCGTGGCGTCACATCGAGATTCACCGACAAATACGGAATCACGCCGTCCGCGACTACTACCGAGCACCGTGGAACGACCGTCCGAGTGCCTACGACCAACATCGGAAACTCACCGAGTGGAAGCGTCGATGGTCGATGTTTGCCGAAGTGTCGGCACACGCGGCCCAACAGACGGTCTCACAGATACAAAAAGACCAGAAGGTGCTCAAAAAGCACCGCGAGAACGGTCGGAGAACAGGACGGCTCAAGTGGCAGGGTGCAGGAGAGTTTCGGTCAGTAGCGTACCAGTCAGAAGGCTTCAACGCCAATCACACGACGGGCCACGATTTCGGGACGCTTACCCTCTCAAAAATCGGCGAGATACCGATACGAGCACACCGCGACTTGCCCGACACGGAGAACGTCAAACGCGCCATTCTCAAGAAAGAACGAACCGGCGCATGGTTCGCCTGTTTCGTAGTCGAAGTGGATACTCCCGCGAAACCAGACCCAGAAGACATCGACCGTGCCGACTGTATCGGTGTGGACCTCGGGATTCAGTCGTACATCCACACGTCCGAGGACCTTTCCGTGGAGTGTTTGGACTTGGAATCGGAGTACGAACAGTACGCCCGCCAACAGCGAGCGCTCGACCGCAAGCAACACGGGTCTGCCAACTGGGAGAACCAACGTCGGAAGGTCGCCAAGGCAAAGCGCCGAATCCGATGGAAGGTGCTCGACTTTCAGCACAAGCTTTCGACGTGGCTCGTTCGGGAATACGACGTGGTAGCGGTCGAAGACTTGGACGTGAAGCCGATGCTGGAAACTAGTCAGCCGGCGAAGAACAAACAGGACGCTTCGTGGTCTCGGTTCCTCGATTTGCTGGAATACAAGGGCAACCTGTACGGCACGCACGTCGTTCGCGTCGATGCTCGTGGTACGACGAAAGAATGCAATCAGTGCGGTGTGGAAACAACAAAGCCGCTGTGGGTACGCGAACACTCGTGTCCGGCGTGCGGGCACACCGAAGCCCGGGACTTGAACGCGGCAAAGAACATCCTCGACAGGGGACTCAAATCTTTTCATGTAGGGCCGGGACGGTCCGAATCAACGCCTGTGCAGACTGTGCTCCCTAGGTTCGCTCGTCACTCGGGACGGGTGGATGCAAAGTACGTCGTGGAAGCAGGAAGCCCAGTGGCTTGACCGCGGGGGACGTTCACGCCCGTTTACCCAAAAACCGCTCCGCGGTCCGGCGGAAGACGTCCTCGTACGCGTCCGCGGGTAACTCGCGCTCCATCAGTCCCCGCCGTTCCTCCTCGTACGGATACGGCACGTTCGGGAAGTCCGTGCCGAACATGACCGACTCGGAGAGTTCGACCAACGCCTCGTCAGGGATCTCGCCAGCGTCGAACCCCAACACGTCTGCGGAGCGCGGCGAGAGTGCCATCGTCGTGTCCAGAAACACCGACTTGTGGTCCCGCGCGAAGTCCATGAATGCCTCCGCCTCGAACGTTCCCATGTGGGCCGCACAGGCGCGCACCTCGGGGTAGGATTCGACGAACTCCTCGAATTGGTCTGCCCCGACGTGGGGACTCGATTCGAACATCGGCGCGGTTCCGGCGTGAAACACGATGGGACGGTCGTACTCGGCGGCCAACTCGAATGCTGGGTCGAGCCGCGGGTCCGCGGGGCCACACTCCTGTACCGGACACTGGAACTTCAACCCCCGCGCACCCGCCTCGAACGCTTTCCTCACGACGCGTTCGACGTCGTCATCGCCGTGTACCGTGGCGAACGGAATCGCCATCTCCGACGCTTCCGCTTCCGCCAGCACCCAGTCGTTCAACTCCGCCGCCATGTCCGGTTTGTGGGCGTAGGGAAGCGCGACGTACCGTTCGATTCCCGCCTCGCGCAGGTGCGCTTCCATCGCCTCGCGCTCCGTTGGATGGTCGAACGTCCACCCCGCCTCCTGCGAGAGGGACTTCCGAATCGCTGCCATCAGTCGCGGTGGCATGAGGTGAACGTGTCCGTCGATGGTTCCCGAAACGGCCATACATCACGATTGGGGGCGAATCGTTTGAAGGATTGGGTCCGTCGCATGTCTCCTCCCGCCGACCCGCGACCCCGAACGATTTATTGCTCCTCCACTTTCTCCCCGTATGCGACTCGATGACGTGCGCGTTCTCGACTGCTCCAGACTCCTTCCCGGCCCGTACGCGACGCAACTCCTCGCCGACCTCGGCGCGACGGTGGTCAAAATCGAGGAGCCGGGACACGGCGACTACGCCCGGTCGATGGAACCCATCGGCGAGAGTGGGTTCGGGGAGATTTTCGAGGCTGTCAACCGCGGCAAGCAGAGCGTCTCTCTCGACCTCTCGGACGAGGTCGGGCGCGAGGCGTTCTACGGACTGGTCGAGACGGCGGACGTCGTCTTCGAGACGTTCCGCCCCGGCGTCACGGAGCGGTTGGAAATCGACTACGAGACGCTGACCGAGTACAACGAGGACCTCGTCTACGTCTCGCTCTCAGGCTACGGCCAGACAGGACCGAACGCGGACCGGGCGGGTCACGACTTGAACTACGCGGGACTCACCGGCCTCCTCGACATGACACGCCCCGACGAGGACTCGAAACCGACTATTCCGGGCTATCCGATGGTGGATATGGCGAGCGGCCTGTTCGCCGCGTTCGGCATCGTGAGCGCGCTGCTCTCGCGGGAGCGCGGAACCGGCGGGACGTACCTCGACGTCGCGATGACCGACGTGATGCTGTCGTTCGCACAGGTGTTCGCCAGTGGCGCGTTCGCCGGAACGACGCCGCGACCGGGGCAAACGATGTTAACCGGCCAGTTTCCCTGCTATGATATCTATCGCACCGCCGACGACCGCTACCTTACGGTTGCCGCGCTCGAACCGAAGTTCTGGGAGGCGCTCTGTTCGGCCATCGACCACCCAGAATTGGTGGATCAGCACCTGAGCGACGACCCGGCGGTTCGGACGACCGTGCGGGATACCCTCTGTGAGGTGTTCGAGGAAAAACCGATGGCGGAATGGCTCGACGAATTAGACGACGTGGACACGGCCGTCGGCGGCGTTTACACGGTCTCCGAAGCGTTCGACCACGAACAGGCAAGGACACGTGGGATGGTCGTCAAAACAGATGACGAGACTGGTAACATTCCGCCTCGAATTGGATTTCCTGTGTTCAACCCGAACGGTCCGTCGGTTCCGATGCAATTTCCGAAGCACGGGGAGCACACCGAAAGCATCCTCCGCGAGGCGGGGATTTCGGCTGATACGATTGTACGGTTGACCCACGAGCTCGAAGAGACCTGACGGGATTTGCCCTTGTTTTTCGCTCTACTCCACGGTGGGGCGGTGGATTATTGACACTCCTCGAAGGAGATGGGTGTAGTGACAAGAGCTACCATCGTCGGAGGCGGGATGACGCCATTCGGCCCGCACGACCGGCCACTAGAGGAACTGTTCGCGGACGCCGCGTTCGCGTCGATGGACGACGCGGGTATCGCGGGCGACGAAATTGACGCCTTCTACCTCGGGAACGCGTTAGGCGGGCAGACGGAATCTGACACCCACCTCGCGCCGAAACTGGCGACACACATTGGGTTACAGGGAATCCCCTGCCAGCGGTTCGAGGACGCGTGTGCGACCTCCTCGAACGCGTTCAAACACGCCGTACAGGCGGTCGAATCGGGAATCCACGACGTCGCCTTGGTCGGCGGCGTCGAACGCTGTACCCCGAAAACGGGGCTCGGAACCGGCGAGATGACGCGTATCTTCGCGGGCGCGTCCCACCGTCAGTACGAACAACCGACCGGGCTAACGTTTCCCGGCGTGTTCGCCCTCCTCACGAAGCGTCACATGCACGAGAACGGCACGACGGAGGCGGAACTCGCCGAAGTTGCCGTCAAAAACCATTACCACGGGCAGTTCAACCCGAAGGCACACTTCGGCCGCGACACGGACGTCGAGGCGGTGCTGGAGAGTCCGGTCGTCGCCGACCCGTTCCACCTCATGGACTGTTGTCCCTTCTCCGACGGTGCCTCGGCCGTCCTCGTCGTCTCGGACGACCTCGCCGACGGTTTCACCGGCGAACCGGTGTCCGTTACCGGTGTCGGACACCGAACCGACGCGGTGCCGCTGGCGGACAAGGTGTCGCTACCTGAAACGCGGGCCGCCCGTAACGCCGCCGCGGAGGCCTACGGACAGGCCGGAATCACCGCGGACGACGTCGACGTCGCCGAAGTCCACGATTGCTTTACCGGGGCCGAAGTGCTGGCAATCGAGGCGCTCGGTCTCTTCGAGGACGGAACCGGCGGACGAGCGGCGGCGGAGGGGAAAACCTACGTCGATGGCGAGATGCCTGTCAACCCGAGTGGCGGCCTGAAGGCGAAGGGCCATCCCATCGGCGCGACGGGGACGGCCCAACTCGTGGAGTTGACCGAACAACTCCGCGGCGACGCGGACGACCGGCAGGTCGAAGACGCGAAAACCGCGGTCGCGCACAACCTCGGCGGCGACGCCGCAACGACCGTCGTGACCGTTCTGGAGGCACGAGCATGAGTGGAAACGAGCCACACTCGGAGGCGCTACCCTACGCCGACTGGCGGGACCACCTCGAAGAGGGGGCCCTCGTCGGCCTCGAATGCCGGTCCTGCGGGCACGTCACCGCGACGCCCAAACGCGCCTGTATCGAGTGTGGTGACCGGAACCTCGACGTTTACCCCTTGCCGGACACCGGCACCGTCCACAGCGAGACGACGATAACCGTCCCGCCGGTCGGATTCGATGGACCGTATCAGGTCGCCGTCATCGACCTCGGCGAGACCAAGGTCATGGGGAGAATCGAGGGAACCGAGGGGGTACAAATCGGGGACTTCGTGGAGTTCGTTGATACCGTCAAACTCGACGGCATGCCGGCACCCGCGTTCGAACCGGTGGAATAGGGCTGCCATCGCCTTACAATCCCGGAGGGCGATTTCGACGCGCGACTCACTTTCGTCTCTCCGGGGAAGCGTCGGACTCCCGGTAGACCACGACGGTAATCTCCCGTCGAACGGGTGCTATTCGGTCGGGAGCCCGATTTAGGAGCTACATCGTCGAATCCACGCTACTCGTCTCGATACTGGTGAAACCTTCAGATTTGGAAAACGAGCAAACGACGTGAGCAACTCGAGATGTAGGCTATCCACCATCTTTTACGGTAACGCTTTCCAAGTCACCGTATGCGATATCTTACGGTTCTCATCGAACCGAACGGCGGTAGTGCGTTCCATCCGCTCGGGGCGAAGCTAACGGATGACCCGTCTATCGAGCGACGGGCGATTCACCGTATCGAGCTCCTCGATGATGATACCGTGCTGTCGTTCGCCGAGGCGAGCGGCAGTCAGGAACGGTACAAGCGGATCATGGAGGCTTCGCCCCACGTCGAGGACTATCTCGTCTCTGGAGGTGACCGTTGGATGGCTGTGAGTCGATTCGACCCGACGGAGGTGGCTCGCCGGGCGCTGGAGCTACAACGGGACTCACGACTGGTCATCGACACGCCGATTTTCTTCACGTCCTCCGATTCCCTCGAGGTAACGTGCTTGGGGACCGACGAGACGTTCGAACAGCTGTTCGAAGACGTCGACGAAGGAGGACCCATCTCTATCGAGATTCTCGAGATGGGTGAGTACGACCCGGACGAATCATCGTTCAGCAGGATGTTAACGTCTCGGCAAGAGGAGGTCTTGGAGGCGGCGGTCGAATCAGGATACTATACCGTCCCTCGCCGAGCGACACTTCAGGAGGTCGCCGATGTCGTCGGTATCGCTCCGACGACGGCGAGCGAGCACCTTCGGAAAGTCGAGGAACGGGTGTTTAGCGAAATCGTTCGGTGATTCGCTTCGAACCTCTCCAAAAAACGCGTGGCGTAAAGCTTCGCCGTGATATTCCGGGCTTTTGTACGCGACACTGATTCGTTTCGACCTATCTCGGGTGACGCGATTCGGTGCGGGTCGAGGAGTTTAAAAGTAACCCTTCGGCTGCGGCAGTAACGATATTCGACTACGTCGTCAAATTACACTCGAACTTACAGTTCCACGTACGTGGCACAACTCCCGACTCCGGTCGTCGTTCCAAGCCAATACCGATGATGAGCACGAAGACACACCTCACCACCGATGCATCGTTACTCGCCGGTCACGGCGTCGAATCCACCTATCGCGACGTCAACGGCGTCCAACTACACGTCGTGGCCGCGGGCGACCCCGACGCCCCGCTGGTCGTCTTGCTGCACGGGCATCCCGACTTCTGGTACGGCTGGCGCTCGCAGATGATTTCGCTCGCCGAAGTCGGCTTCCGTGTGGTCGTCCCCGACCAGCGGGGCTGCAATCTGAGCGAGGCTCCCGACGGAATCGATGCCTATCGGCAATCGGAACTATCGGCGGACGTTCGTGAATTGATTCACAGCGAAGGACGGGAATCGGCCCACGTCGTCGGACACGACTTCGGCGGGTTCGTCGCCTGGAACGTGGCACTCCGTGAGCCATCGATGGTCGACCGTCTCGGAATCTTGAACGTCCCACATCCAACGGTATATCGGGATACCGTGCGAGCTAGCCCACGACAGATCGTCCGGAGCTGGTACGTGTGGTTTTATCAGTTACCGAAGCTACCCGAATGGGCGCTGAGTCGGAACGATATGGCCAACATGGTCGACTCCCTCGAAATAACGTCGAATCCCGATACGTTCGACGAAGAAACTATCGACCGCTACCTGGCGGCGTGGCGTCACACCGGCGTCGGTCCACGGGTAAACTGGTATCGTGGGTTCCGCCGCTCGGAACGCCCATCATGCAACACCGTTACTCATCCGACGCTGATATGTTGGGGGGAAGACGACATCGCACTCCTCCCCTCGATGGCCGAAAAAAGCGTCGATCACTGTGAGAACGGTCGACTACGGATGTTCCCTGGCGCTTCCCATTGGGTGCAGCACGACGAGCGCGAGGAAGTAACCAATGCGCTACTTCAGCACCTCTCTTGACGTTCCCTCCACTGTAACGAGGATTTTCGACCGTGTTGGTAACAATCCGGAAGAATTGGACCAGGCTCCGAAACGCGCGGAGTC
This sequence comes from Haladaptatus sp. HS23, assembly GCF_056892285.1. Classification (NCBI taxonomy): domain Archaea; kingdom Methanobacteriati; phylum Methanobacteriota; class Halobacteria; order Halobacteriales; family Haladaptataceae; genus Haladaptatus; species Haladaptatus sp. HS23. The sequence continues at coordinate 278,711 of NZ_JBXGLH010000003.1, forward strand.
CCCCCTTCGAACTGTGACCGCCGCATCTCCGGGCCGAAGATATAGCGACGTACGGTTGATTTACTCCATGTCCGGCCGAAACCGTTCGTGGTAGGTCACGGCGTCGTGTCCCTTGTCGCCCTGAAACGGCTTGATGTGACCGCCGACGACGTGGAGGACGCCGTCGATTACGCCGTCCGCAGCGCCCACTCGGATGTGTGACGCCTTCGGAAGGTCCGTATGAAATTCGTCGTTCACGGGGTCGTAGCGGTGGCAGAACACCCGATAGCTGTCCATCGTGTACCCTCCCCGCGTGAAGAGACCGTGCGAGAGGAACACCTGCCCGTCGATGACCGGGTTCGTGTTCGCCGAGTACATGCCCGGGAGCGGCGTCCGCCGCATCGTCGTCACCTCGCCAGTGTGCGGGTCGATTCGGACGTTCGAGTCCGTCGGCCCGCTGTTTCCGCGCCAGCCACCGATGGCGTAAATCTCGGGTCCGTTGTCGTCGGTAACCAGCGCGATGGACGACCATCGCTTCGCCTCCGGCAATCGTGTAAACTCGTCGTCCACGACCCGGAAGCGCTCGGGGTCGAACGTCCAAACGCGGTACTCGTCGTAGGCACCCACGCTCCCGTACGGCGCACCGTGGTTCGTGGCGGTATCGCGCGTGCTCACGTCCGTTCCGCCGGAGACGCAGTAGATGAGGCCGTCTTCGGGATTGTACACCCCGCGCATCCCGAAGTTTCGGTACGGACAGCGACAGTCCATCGTTTCGGTCAGGTTCTCCCACCCGTCGCCGGGTCGGAACACGAATATCTCGTCCGACGGTGGTTCGCCGGTTTCGTACGGGCTGTCGGCGGGCGCGCCGCCGAAACTGAAGAGAGCGTCCGCGGTGGCGACCCCGGCGTTACCCCACAGCGCCCGTGGAAGGTCCGCTTCGCGGGTCCACTCCTCCGTCGTTGGGTCGAAGGCGTACGTCCGTGCGACTGCGGCGAGCCCCTGGTCCGATTCGATACCACCGAACGCGTACAGTGTGCCGTCGATGACGCCGCTCCCGACGTCGCTCTGTGGCGTCGGGAGCGGCGCGGCGGTTGACCAACCGAGGCGCTTCGATCGGTCCGTGGTCGCTGTTGTGGTCTCTTCCTCTGTCGTAGCGGTCGTGGTCGTCTCGGTCGTGGTGGTTTTCGTTTTCGTCTTCGGTGCGTCTCGTCGTGCGGTATTACAGCCCGCTATCCCGACGACGGCCCCCGCCCCCACCGTTTGCAGGAAACGGCGTCTGGAATGCATCGGAATATACACCGTATGGCGTACATTGATGCTTTCGATTTCTAACCGTCTCTCGTTGAAATTAATGCTGAAACTAGCGGAACACGTTGATTTAATTTTTGAACATCGACGATATCTTCGTGTAACCTCCAGAAACCCCCGACGACGAACGAACGGTCGATGACGGCGAACTGCAAGAACTATCGCAGATTTCGTTTCGGGTGCCAGTCCTGTCCGCGCCGGATGGCTCGCTCGTTAATGATGGCCGCTATGTGGCGTGTCCAGTGACGTTTTCGTAGTCCGCTTCGATTTCCTGCCGACCTAAGTGCGAGATTTTGTAGAATGTTTGTCGGCCGTCGGCACCCTCCGGGGCACCGGTTCGGACGACGAGACCTGCGTCTATCAGTTGTCCCATGTGGTGGGTGAGGTCGAAACTCGGGTCGTCGATGGCGTCCGCGAGCGCTTTGCGCGAGAGTTCTTTGCGCTCGTAGAGGAGAAAGAGCATGGAGTAGCGCCGCGCGTCGCCGAGGGCCGCTTTCCGTGCGACGTGGTCGGCGAGGGTGCCGAAACTGCCGTCGAACAGCCGTTGGTCCACGTATCCTTCGATGTCCCGTTCGCCGTCCGGGGTCGGTGTCGATTCTGCGGCCATGGCGGATGAACGTAGGACGGTGGGATACATCAGCCTACCGACTACACTGAACTTTTTCTTTGCTTTTGAATGTCATCTGTGGCCGTCGATTCCGCTGTCGGTAGCTATTTGATATTGACCAATAGCGCATACCTCGGTCTTCAAGTGGAGGTCGAGCGGTAGGCATAATCAAGCGCGACCAAGCGGTGACTATTGGTCTGCAGAGGTCTCTAAGCCATCCCAACAGCGACCGCACTGCACCACATCCCTCCCAGCCGATTCCTCCGGTCACTGGCGCTCTCTCCGTCATCCCTCGCACGAATCTTCCGGGACGGTTTGGCCGACCGCTGGCCAAACCGTCCCGTCAGCGCGCGCCATCGGCCACGGACGGGCTATGCGCTACCGACTAACCGTACGGCGCGCGAAGGTACACCAATGGTGCGGTGGATGGAGGGGCTAAAAGGGGCCGTGAACGTCCGAGGACTTTCGAGGTCGTCTTTGTAACTGTAATCCCGGAATGACCGAACCTAGCTCGTAGCGAAATATCGGAAAGCAATACTTACACACGAAACCCGAGGTACGAACTCGTGTTCTCGCGTATCGCCGTTACTTCGCCTTGAGGTTGTGGACCACGTCCAACCGCTCCTCCACATCGGCGGTCGGTTCGATGGCCTCCCGAATCGCGTCGGACGGTTTGTACGCCATCGGGGCTTCGTCGCGTACCGATTCGACCACCGATTCGGAGTAGATTCCGTCCATCGCCTCGTCGAACTCGTCCATCGAAATCGTGTCGAAGGCGTCGCCGCGACTCATCGTCCGGCCAGCGCCGTGCGGGGCGGTCGAGTGGTACTCCTCGTTGCCCTTTCCACGGGCAATGACAGATCCGTCGGCCATGTTGAACGGGACGACGAGTCGCTGGCCCTCGCGGGCAGGCGTCGCGCCCTTCCGAATCGTCATGTCACGGAAGTCGATGTAGTTGTGCGTCGATTGGAAGCGCTCAACCGGTTCGACGCCGAGAGCGTCACAGATTGCGTCGCTCATCAGTTCGCGGTTCCAGCGAGCGTACTGCTGGGCGAACAGCATGTCTACGTAGTAGCCGTGTGCTTCCCGGCCGTCCAACCAGTCGAGGTCGTCGTTTCGCTCTTCGTCGGGGCGGAGGTTCGACCCCGAGAGCGTATCGAAGGCGTCCTCGATGTCGCCGCCATCGAAGGCCTCCCGGACGCGTTCCGCTCGGATGTGCGATTCGCCCATGCCGCCTGTGACCCACGTGAAAATCTCGCCGTCGCCCTCCGTTTCGGGGTCGAACTTGAGGAACTTCCCGTAGCCGTCCGGAATCGCGTCCCGTATCTGCTCGGCCGCACGGTAATTCGAGGCGCGTCCCTGCCAGTGTTCGGCGACGGCCTTGCCGAGGTAGCGCGACCCGCTGTGGATGACGAGCCAGTAGTCACCCGACTCCTGACCGCGTGCGAACTCCACGAAGTGGTTGCCGCCACCGAGGGTCCCGGCGCTCTTGATGACGTAGCCCATCCCCTGCCGCTGTCCGGCAAGGACGCGCTCACAGAGCGATTTGAAGTACGCCTTGTCGTAGCCGTCGAAGTCGAATGAGATGGGATCGATGTCCTGGCCGAATCGCTCCCGATAGGCGGCGTCGAATCCATCGAACACTTCGTTCGCCCGCTCGAAAGGAAATTCGTTAACCAGGTGCGGCGCATCGTCGTAGTCGTGAACCTCGCGGCCCATCGGAATGGTGTCGCGGACGCGGCGTTCGCGCTCCGCATCGGAGAGTGGAAGGTCGTCGCCGAGGTTCGTGGCGCACATCCCACAGCCGACGTCCACACCGACGATGTTCGGCACCACGCGGTTCGGGAGCGGCATCGTGAACCCGATGGGCGCACCCGCGCCCCAGTGGGTGTCCGGCATTATCCGAACCGGTTCGGTGAACGCCGGGTGGTCAATGAGCTCCTGAATTTGGGCTAAACAGCCCGATTCGACGAGGCGTTCGTCCTCGACCATCACGCGGGCGGTCGTCCGTGACCCGTTCAACTCGATAGGCATTCTCTATCCGATTCGAAACGTCGCAACGCCATCAAGGTAGCTGAGGTGTGTCACCACGTCCCTTCCGGCTCGAAATCGGGGTCGGTCACGTCCTTATCGCTGTCATATAGATGACATGCGACGGCCCGTCCGTCCACACCCCGTCGTTCCGGGTGTTCCCGCTCGCACACCATCGGAAACCGTTCGGCGAGCAGGTTCGTCGCGTGGGAGACTCTCCCGTCGATTGCGGTTTGGATGGCGTTCGAAACGACTTCTTCGACCTCCCTTTCGTCGAGCGGCCGGGGAATACCGTACTCCCGACGGATTTCCGACCGGAGGTCCGCCCGTGAAACTGATTCTTCCCCGTCGGTTCCACTCGCCACGCGCTCGCGGACGGATTCGAGGCCGAGTTCGTCGTCCCTGAGCGCGACGCGCAGCGAAAACACCGCGTTCCACGTCGATTACGAGAGCGACCACTCCGCCGGCGGAATGACCTTCGAACATCGAGTATGGAAGCGACATCCCGACGGCGGTGAGGCGGGGTCCGGGACGTCGCCGGTCAACTCGACCACCTCGCTCCTGTGGTGCGGGTCGGGTCGCGGAACCGTTTCAAGCAACGCGCTCGTGTTCGAAGGTTCGGACCCAAAATAATCAACGAAATACCATTTCTTTCAGAAAGTATATCTGTCGTCGTTACGGATATTATATCAACGATATTGTAGTATGAGGCACTCAAACGATACTGACGACCCTTCCCCGTCGGAGACGATGCCCGATCCCGACGGCGAGGAGTCCGACCCTGACGACCATGGAGATTCTCAGCCCCGCCCTGATGACACACCTGCCTCCGTGACGGACGGTGACACCCTCGGCAAAAACGTCGACGATGCACTGATCGCCGACGACTTCGACCCCGAAACGGACGACGACCTTCTCGGCGGACTCGACGTCGAGACGAGCGAGGAAATTCCGATTCCCGATCGACTGGTCGACCACGTCATCGGCCAAGATGCGGCACGAGACACCGTGGTAAAAGCGGCAACACAACGCCGCCACGTGATGATGATTGGGACGCCCGGAACCGGGAAGTCGATGCTGGCCAAGGCGATGAGTCAGTTGCTTCCGAAAGAGGAGTTACAGGACGTCCTCGTCTATCACAACCCCGACGACGGAAACGAGCCGTTGGTCCGAACCGTTCCCGCCGGAAAAGGCAGGCAGATAATCGACGCCCACAGGGAGGAGCTTCGAAAACGCGGTCGAATGCGTAAGTTCCTGATGTGGACGGTCATTGCCATCGTCGCCGGATACTCCATCTTCCTCGCGGGCGAGCCGCTGTTTGGTATCATCGCGATCGCGCTCATCTACCTCCTGTTCAACTACAACTCACGAGGAACCGACGGCGTGATTCCGAAGCTGTTGGTGGATAACTCCGAGACGGCCACCGCCCCGTTCGAGGATGCGACCGGAGCTCACGCGGGGGCTATGCTCGGTGACGTGCGCCACGACCCGTTCCAGTCCGGCGGGATGGAGACACCGAGCCACGACCGCGTGGAACCCGGTGCCATCCACAGGGCCAACAAAGGCGTGTTGTTCGTGGACGAAATCAACACCCTCGACGTTCGCAGTCAGCAGAAGCTGATGACGGCGATTCAGGAGGGCGAGTTCTCCATCACTGGCCAATCCGAGCGCTCTTCGGGCGCAATGGTCCATACCGAACCCGTCCCAACCGACTTCGTTCTGGTCGCGGCGGGGAACCTCGATGCCATGGAGCACATGCACCCGGCGCTCCGTTCGCGTATCAAGGGATACGGGTACGAAGTTTACATGAACGACACTATCGATGACACGCCGAAGATGCGCCGCAAGTACGCGCGTTTCGTCACCCAAGAGGTCGAAAAGGACGGGAACCTCCCGCATTTCACCCGTACTGGTATCGAAGAGATCGTTCACGAGGCACAGCGCCGTGCGATGCGCAAGGACCACCTCACGCTGAAACTGCGTGACCTCGGTGGACTGGTGCGCGTTGCAGGCGACATCGCCCGTGCTGAGGACGCTGAATTCACCACGCGTGACCACGTATTGCAGGCGAAACAGCGCTCACGCTCCATCGAACAGCAGATAGCCGACCAGCACATCGAGCGCCGGAAGGACTACGATCTCACTGTCACCAGTGGTGACGTGGTTGGTCGCGTGAACGGTCTGGCGGTCATGGGCGAGGACAGCGGCCGCGTTCTCCCCATCATGACCGAGATTGCGCCGTCGCAGGGGCCAGGTGAGGTCATCGCTACCGGGAAACTACAGGAGATAGCCGAGGAGGCGGTTCAGAACGTCAGCGCTATCATCAAGAAGTTCAGCGACGAGGACATCGAAGGAAAGGACATCCACATCCAGTACGTCCAAACCTACAGCGGCGTCGAAGGTGATTCGGCGTCCGTGACCATGGCGACGGGAGTCATCAGCGCGCTCGAAGACGTCCCCATCGACCAGAGCATCGCCATGACCGGCTCCCTGTCGGTCCGCGGCGACGTGCTCCCGGTCGGTGGCGTCACGCACAAAATCGAAGCCGCCGCGAAGGCCGGCATCGAGACGGTCATCATCCCGAAAGCCAACGAGCAGGACGTGATGATAGAAGAAGAGTACGAGGAGATGGTCGAAATCATCCCCGTCTCGCACATCAGCGAAGTCCTCGAAGTCGCGCTCGTCGGAGAGTCCAAAATCGAACGGCTCACCGCCAAGGTTCGGGACATCACCGGGACGGCGCTCGAACCGTCCGTCGACCCCGGATCGGCGAACCCGAGTACCTAACGCCGTTTCACGAGCTATTTGCTGTTTTACTCGACCGCTACAAAAAACCCGAACTGCTGATTCTACGACCGAAATCCCGCTCTCAGAGGTCCGCTTCGACGCGGAGCTCCTTGTCGGTCACGGTGTCGATGACCTCCCCGGGAACGCTCAGGTCATCGTCATCGATGCTTCCCCATCCGAACGCCTCCAACCACGCTTCACCGAGACTGGGGTCGGGGTCGACGTAGGCTGTGTTGTCCTTCACCTCGGTCACGATTCCGAGTTGTTCGCCCTCCGCGTCCATCAGGAACTTCCCTTCGTCTTCGTCACTGAGCGTTGCCATGTCTGTTTTGTTCATTTCGGACGTATATTCTCTTTGTGGCTATCTGAGCGTATCAATGTGTTCGCGTTAGAGGTCGTAGCCCCACTCACGGAGGATGTCCGCCGCGGTGTCGAGGTTCCGCATGCCCGCGAGATAGATGGCCTCCCGGGCGTCGAGCCGGTAGACGTCGTCGCCGATGAGCGACTCCAACTCTCGCTCCGCGTCCTTAGCCCGGCCGTCAGTTGTGTCCTGCACGAACAGTTGATGGACGCTCTCTCGTTCGTCCTTGACGGTGTCACGACGGAGTATTAACGGTAAGTCTGACCGTTCAAACTGAACGGTGTTACTGCTTGGTGTTTCTGACTCGGAAGTATCTTCAGTCATACCCTCCTCGTCGGCCACTTTCGTCTCTTCTACCTCCGTTTCGTCGTCGCCAAATGGGTCGGATGCGCCGGTTTTCATGCTACCGTCTCCTGTGTGGTGAACTGCTCAGAGATGAATGCCGCCAGCTCATCGAACTTTTCGAGCGTGGTTTTCTCGTACTCCCGCAAGCGGAACTCGTCTTTTTCTGCTAGTTCGAAGATGCTCACTTGGTTCTGCCATGCCTCGCCGAGCATGGACCCGCGTTCGCGTATCGAGACGGGTGCGACGGGAAGGTCCTGTTGCTCGAGTGCATCGAGTACCGACCGCTGGACGTTCGTCCCGCTGACCTTGTTCGGGACGACTCCCAAGATTCCGACTTCGATGTCGCCGAGCGTTTCCTCGATGTTGTTCACTACGTCCCGAAGCCCCTCGACGCTCTGCTCGCCTTTCGCGCTGAGTTCCGCCGGGATGAGGAGGTTCGACGTCGCGTAAATCGAGTTGTAGATGTGTTGCCCGACCGTCGCCGGGGGATCGATGATGAGTACGTCGTAGGCCGACGGAACGTCCGCGTCGGCGAGCACGCGGCGAAGTTGTTTCTCCTTTGGCCAGCGGTAGTTCGCGTCGTGCATCGACTGTTCCATCTCGGCCGCACGCGTGAGATTCTGTTCGAGCGACCCAAGCATGTTGTGCCCCGGAACGAGGTCCAAGTTCTCACCGACGTTCACGATGAGGTCGTCGAACTCGCCGTTCGGCCGTTCGACCATGTGCCGGACGATGTTGTCCACGCTCGCGTCCGAGCGATACTCGTCCGCGCCGAAGTGGTGTGTTAGTCCACCTTCTTGTGGATCCATGTCGATGACGAGTACCCGTTGTCCCCGACGGGCGTGTGCGGCCGCGAGGTTCACGGAGAAGGTCGTCTTCCCGACTCCTCCCGCCTCCGACCAAACCGTATACGGAATCATACACGAATCCCATCGTAAGCAACCCATAAAAATACTAGTCAGACGCACCATACAGTATTACTGGTCAGTAATGCTGAGAAACAATGTTGATCAGTGGTTCTGGAAGTTGTGTCTACTCAGTGCTGTTGAGCAGGTGTTCTTTCGATACTCTCTCAACTTCATTACTGAATAGTACTCTCGAACGATCTCCTCTATCAGTATTACGTAGATTCGAGGAGAAAGCCTCGCCCTTTAGGGCGGGGATGAATCCGACAATCGACTACACAACCCACCGCCGATAGCATAGCCGATATCGGTTAGGTTTAAGGCATGCAACTCTATTACACATGTAATGGTCACGGTGACAGTAACCGCGAAATTCCATCAACCAACTCGGTCACGGCGGCAAGAATGGCAAGACGCCATGCTTGTCTACCGCGACACCAAACAACAGTTGATCAACGGATGGGACTCCGGCGAACTCGGCATGAGCGTGACCACCGCCAGCATTGATAACGGATTGTACTCGGCAGTTCAGAACCAAGCTATTCGGGAAGCAAAAGCCGAGTATAAGCGTGACGGATGGATGGACTACACTGCCGCCCAGCCGTTCGCCACGAACAACCAGAACTGGACACTCGAAACGACCGATAACGGCTCGGTTGTCGTCGGCTTTCCCTGCATTTCGCAGTGGTGGCATACGCCGATTTGTGTCCATGACGAGATTCAAGAACCCGTCGAGCGGATTCTCGACGGCGAAGCGAAGAAATCTCGTCTACAGGTTTACCGCCGTGGTGACAACTGGTTCTGCTCGTTCACCGTCGAATACGATACCGTTCCTGACGGTGAAACGCCGATAGGCGTTGATATTGGCGAGCGGCACATTCTCGCCGTTCACGCCCTTGGGACGGATGAATCAATGCTGGTCTCGGGGAAAGAGGCGCGATATGTGAGGCGGAAATATCGTTCCCTTCGTGATTCGCTGTCAGAAGTGGGAGCACTTCGTGCTCGCAACCACGTTGGTAACAAAGAACACCGCCGTATCCGCGACCTCAATCATACCCTCTCACGTCGGCTCATCGCCTTTGCCGACCAATTCGAAAATCCAGTGATTCGGATTGAAACGCTCGAAGGAATCCGCGACCGTACCGGATGGTCAGGTGTCCATTCGTGGCACTTCCATCAGCTTCAGACGTTCATCACCTACAAGGCTGAACAGGCAGGTATCCGCGTAGAAACGGTTGACCCGGCCTACACCAGCCAGAACTGTTCTTCATGTGGTGAACGCGGCTCGCGGAACCGAGACCATTTCAGCTGTTCGTCGTGTGGCTACGAACGCCACGCTGATTTGAACGCAGCGGCGAACATCGGGAAACGAGAGGGAGAACCATGCACGGCCTAACACTTCGGGTGAGGCGAACCGTGCTCCCTTGCTGGTTGAACAGCCAGCCGTCATCGACGCCCATAGTTGATGGGGAGGAAGGCCGCTTTGACACGGCTCCACGCGCTGTAATGCACACCGTCGGTCATAATTCGGTGGCTACCGTTGACGTTCCACGCGAAAGCGTCCTTGCGAACCGAGGAAACGCGCAACCTCAATATCCTCTTCGAGGAATCCTCGCGCTTTAGCGCGGGGAGGATGTCAATGGCCAGTGTTCCCATCTAATATGTCTTGGGAGTCTTGCCTTCTTATTCTTGGATTCTAGGTGTTTCGGACGCTTTTCGACCAGTTTCGCTTCATCACTTTCCAGCTATTCGGCTCGTCGTCCTCCTCACTCGACCCGTGTCTCACTGCTCAATATGTTCGTATGACCCGACCGTTTGATTTCCCGTTCAGAATCTCCAAACAGTGTTTCCAGTCAGTGTTTCTAATCAGTATTACTATATGGCGGTTCTAAACAGTGCTCTTGAACAATGATATGGGGTGGTCTTCCCAGATGGTTGTTTCATTCGCAATTCCGGCTATCGTGTTCGCACGCACGTCGAGAACTATCGAATCGAAGGTCCTCAGGTCGGCCCGTCTGTAAAATGGACCCGGCTCAGGGTTCCAACACGGCGCGGAACCGGACGTCGTTTTCCATCATTCGCTCGTAGGCGTCGGCGGCGTCGGCGAGGTCGAACGTCTCCACTTCGGGCGTGATGTCCCGGAGAGCGCTGAACTCCAAGGTGTCCTGTGACTCGCGGGCATGGCCGGAGGCCCATCCTCGCACCGCGCCGCGACTGCCGACGAGGTCAGCCCCGGCAACTTCGATAGGTTCACCGGGAACGCCGACGACGACGACTTTCCCGTCCGTGCCGAGGCCGGGGATGACCGACGAAATCGCATCGGCGTTGGGTGCGGTTGCGAGGACCACCTTTGCACCGCCCAATTCCTGCAGTTTCTCCGCCGGGTCGTCCGCTTCGGCGTCGATGAAATGGTCGGCACCCAACTCGCGTGCGTACTCCTCCTTGTCGGTGCCGCGCGAGATGGCGACCGTCTCGAACCCGGCCTGTCGGGCGTACTGTACGCCGAGGTGTCCCAAGCCACCGATACCCTGTATCGCGACCACATCGCCCGGTCGGGCGTCGGTGTGTCGGAGCGCGTTGTACGTCGTGATTCCCGCACAGAGGAGCGGCGCGGCGTCCGTCGCGTCGAGTTCGTCGGGGACGTCCGCAAGCGCCTCGGCGTTGACCGCTGCGTATTCGGCGTACCCGCCGTCCACCGTCACGCCGTGGATGTCCGCGTTCTCACACTGCTGGAACTCGCCGCGGCGACAGGCCTCACAGGTGAAACAGTGACCCGCGTGCCAACCGGCACCCACACGGTCGCCCTCCTCCCACAGCTCCACGTCCTCGCCGACCGCATCGACGCGGCCGACGATTTCGTGGCCGGGAATCCGCGGATAGGAGAGGCCGGGATAGCCACCCTCCTTCGCATAGGCGTCGCTGTGACAGACGCCGCAGGCTTCCACTTCGACGCGAACCTCGGTGGCACTCGGTTCAGGAACGTCGCGTTCCACGAGTTCGAACTCCCCTCCCGGTTCGTCCACTTCGACCGCTCGCATCGTCTCTGGCATATCACCTCGGTTCACGGTTTCGAGACGCATAAGTGGAAATGCCAACCGCATCGGAAACCGGAAATCTCCGCCGATTTTCCGTCGGTTGCCGCGTCGGAAGAACAGTACAACGTTGACCGCTGTCGTCAAATTTACCGCCCCGCCGCGAGTGGTTTTCGACGAGGAATCTACTTTCGTGTCGAAAAACTGGCGGTCGGTTGCGACGGTTACCGGGTGGCAAACCGCGGCAAGCCTCTGCTATTACAGTATCTTCGCCGCGACAGGCATCGTCCGCGACGCCTTCTCCCTGTCGGCATCGAGCGTCGGCTTTTTCCTGACGGCGGCGCTGTTCGGCTACACGCTCGCGCTTTTTCCGAGCGGTGCAGCCGTGGACGGGTACGGCGAAAAACGCGTGATGGTCGTGGGATTGGCGGGCCTCGCCGTCGCCACCGTCGGCGTTTCCGTCGCCACTTCCTACGCGTGGCTGCTCGTCGCGGGTGTCGTGTTGGGCGCAGCCTACTCGTCTGCGATGCCCGCATCGAATCGAGGCATTATCGCCAGCGCACCGGACGGACGACAGAACCTCGCCATGGGACTGAAACAGGTCGGCGTCACGGCCGGGAGCGGGGTCGCCTCGCTCGTCATCACCGGCGTTGCGGCCATCGCGGCGTGGCAACTCGGCTTCTGGGTCATCGCGGTCCTCGCGGGCGGCTACGCGCTCGGGTTCGCCACCGTCTATGGCGGGTCGTCCGGCGACGGACGGATGTCGCGGCCGGACTTCTCCGAACTCCGGTCGAACGGGCCGTATCTGTTGCTCGCCGCCGCTGGGTTCTTCCTCGGTGCGTCCATCTTCGCCATGCTTGGCTACATCGTACTCTACGTCGTGGACGGACTCGGCAAAACGACCGCCGTCGGCGGTATCGTGTTGGCGCTCACGCAAGTCATGGGAAGCGCCGCCCGCATCGGTGCCGGAACCGCCGCCGACAGACTCGGCGGTGCCCGCGGCTCAGCGACCGTTGCCCTCGTGCAAATCGCGGGCGGCGTCGTCCTGTTCGCCGCGCTCGCGGTTGGTATCTCGTCGTTCCCCCTCGCACTCGTCGTGTTCGCCGGACTCGGCCTCTCGATTTACGGTTCGACCGGTGTGTTCTACTCCTGTCTGAGCAACCTCGTTGATGGCGACGACATCGGGGCCGCGACGGCGGGCGGACAGACCGCCATCAACGTCGGCGGACTCGTCGCACCACCCGTCTTCGGCCTGGTGGTCGAACGGTCGGGGTATGGAACCGGGTGGGAACTGTTGGCCGGGTTGACCTGCGTCGCGGCGGTACTCCTCGTCGTCGTTCGTCGCTCGGCGTGACTACCTGACCAATTCGGCTATCGCATCCGCCGCTTCCCGATTCGACTCCGCTACACCCTGCAGAAAGCCGAACACGCTCCCAGCACTCCACGCCGCCGGAATACACGCGTCCGGATGGCGAACCGTCCCCACCGACAGGTCCCCGTCGAAGCCGACCATGAGTTCCGGGAAGCCAAGGCGGTCCGGGAAGTCCGCCCGAACCGTGTCGGACAGTGCCGTAAGCCCCGATACGGCGAGCGATTCGGCGGCTTCGCGGTGCCCGCGTTCCGCGAACCCCATCGCGGCGATGCTCGTGTCGTGCGGCCAGACGCTCCCGCGATGGTACGAGAGCGGGTCGAACGAATCGTGCGACGCCGCGAACGTTCGAAGCCCCGCCGACGTGAGCATGTCGTCGCTCGTCAGTCGCTCCGCGACCTGCGCGACTCGCTCGTCGCTCCCTAATCCGCCCCAAATCGCGTGCCCCTGATTCGACGCGACGCTCGGGATGACGCCTCGGTCGTCCATTCCCAGCGCGTAACATTTTTCCTCGGGAAGCCACAGTCGCTCCTCGAACGTCGCTGCGAGCGTTTTCGCGGCGTCGTCGCATGCTCTCGCGAGCGCCGAATCGTCCCGACGCTCGGCGAGCGGCGCGAACCGCGTCAGCGCGCGGAAGGCGTACCCTTGGACCTCCGCGAGTGCAATTGACCCCTGTGCGGGCGTTCCGTCGGGATGCGAGAGCGCCTCGGCGCTGTCCTTCCATCCGAGATGGGTGAGTCCAAGCGGGTGGTCGTGCGGTTCGTAGAAGAGGAGTCCCTCATCGTCCAGTTCGTCCAGGGTCCACTCGACGGCCGCCTTGGCGTGGGGGTACACCGAATCGAACAGCGAATCGTCGTCGGTTTCCGTCACCGTGTCCGAGAACAGCGCGGCGAACAGCGGCGTCGCGTCGACCGTTCCGTAGTAGGGTGTCCGGACGCTATCGCCGATGGCCGGAAGGTCGCCGTGCCGTTTCTCGTGCATGATGCGGCCGGGCGCTTCGAGCGTCGCGTCGTCGGTTTCCGTTCCCTGCTCGTCGGCTAAAAACCGGAGCGTTCGCTCCGCGACGCTCGAATCGAACGGTAGGAGTTGATAACTAACGACTATCGAGTCCCGTCCGAACGGCGCGAGGAATCGCGGCGCGCCCGCCGCCGGGACGCCACACGGGAGCATTAGCGCGCCAAGCGTTCTCGCGGCGCGTTCTACGAGTCGCTCGTACTGCGGGTAATCGACGTTTACCTCGATTTCGGGCGTCTCCCGCCGTCCGTCCGGGAGGTCGACGTCGAGTTCGACCGTGCGCGTCGATGCGGGGGGAACCGTCACGGTGGCCGAAAACGTCGCCGACTCGTCGCCGACAGTCGCTTCGAGAGCGGACTCCGACCCGACTTTCACTCGTCGTTCCGTTCCGTCCGCGAGGGTTCCCACGAACGTACAACCGGTCGCGTGCTCTTCCACCGTTATCAGTCTGTCTTGGTTTTTCCGTGGCGAGAAGAACGCCGGAATCTCGAAGATGTGGCCGAAATCCGGTGTGAGGTCGAACGTGATTCCGATTTCCCGTGTGGTTCGAGTGTTGTTCGTGAGTCGAACCGTGGCGGTGACGCCCGTCTCCGTCAGTTCGAGGCGTTTGCCGAGCATCCACAGTCGCTGCTCGCCACGGCCGGTTCCGACGGTCGGACTGGCGAGAGTCGTCGTCACGCCGCGGTCGCGGGACTCGCGGCCGAGGACGGCCCACTCGTCTCCGTCTCCGACCTCGATTTCGAGAGAGGATAGGTAGCGATGGTCGGATTCGTACACGCCGGTTTCGGGCGTTTCGGGGGTAACGTTCCCACGCGAGTCCACGATGACCTGTCGGCCGGAATCCACGGCGAGCGCACAGTCGTCGGGTAGCATCAGGCGTCCGCCTCCTCGTCGTTGGGGTAACTCACTGTTTCGATGATGATTCGGTCAGCCTCCATGTCTTCGAGGACGGCACCCCAGCCACCGATGCCGTATTCGCCATCGTCCGTCCCGATGACGATGGTCGCCTGCCCCGCGAGCGAGGAGAGCGAGGGTGTCTGTGTCGCGTCCCGAAGGTCTCCGTTGGCATACAACACGTCCGTGATTTCCCCGGTGAGCGCCACGACGTTTCGTTTTCCCCGCTCTCGACCTCTGGCCGTGGCGGTGATGGTCGCATCCTCCTTGAGGAGCGGCGCGATGTCCCGAATGCAGCGCCGAATGTTCACGTATTCGGCGGGGAGCGTCTCGCTGTGGCTCGTGTGGACGATGGGCCACGATTCCCAGAGCGCGGCCTCGAAATACCAGTGAAAGACGTACGAGAGCGTCTCGTCTTCGAACACCGCGCCGTACTGCTCCACCGGGTCGGTGTGCGGTGCAAAGCAGGTTATCTTCCGGTCCACGAGGGCGAGGAACGGCGCGGGAAGGTGGCGGTGGCGCGCTTCCGTGACGACGCTGTCCAATTCCTCCTCGGTCGGGAGGTCAGTCGGTTGTTCGTGACTCGTGTTGAGCGACACGGAGACGAAGACATCGTTCTCATGGCAGGTTTCGAGGGCGGGGGCGAGCGCCTCGTACTGTTCGGGCGTCACCGACAGTTGCACCTGATTGGTGGCGTCCTGTATCGCTTCCTCGGCCCGTTCGATGACCGTCTCGACCCGCTTGAGGACGCTGATTCTGTGGCCGCCGACGCCGGCCTGCTGCCACCGATTTCGAATCTCGGTGGCCGTGTTCGTGAGGGTTTCTGCCCGCGATTGGAGGTTCTGGAGCACGTTCGTCGGTTCGCTGGCCCGCGCACGCAGTGCGTCCTGTTTGTACGTCTCCACGTAGCCGCCCTCCTCCAAATCCCGGAGTACGTCGTAAATCCGCGACCGCGGAACGTCCGCCTGCTCCGCGAGCGATGTCGCGGACGCGCTCCCGAGGGAGAGGAGGGTGACGTACGCGTCGATTTGGTACGTCGACAGCCCCGTCTCTCGGAGTCCGTTGCGAAGTTCGTCGGTGTCCATCTGTGTATCCCTTACCATCCTACCAAGTTGAATCTTCTAACCGAATCTCGGAATTGTCCCTCGTGCCGACCATACAAATTCTCATATTCACTCCTGTATCAAACCTATGAGCAAGATTTATATATGTCTTATTCTTCATGGTTGAGTAGGACAGAGTTCCTATGACAGGAGACCACAAACACGGGGAAAAAACGCGGCGTACGGTGCTGAAATCACTCGGCGGAGCGGCCGGCGTAACGGCTCTCGCCGGTTGTCTCGGCAGTCTTGGCGGTAGTGGTGACGACAGTAAATCCAAGGACATCACTTTCTGGACGAGCAACGTGGAGAACGACCGCAAGAAGGTCATCAACGGCATCCTCGACTCGTTCGAATCGAGCCACGAAGCGAAGGTCACGATGAACGCGGTCAAGGAAGACGACCTGCCGACCCGGATTTCGTCGGCCCGCGCATCCGACACGCTCCCGACCGTCGCGGAGTTCGGCCTCTCGCCGATGCAAAAGCTCGGCAGCGGTGGTCTCCTCTCGACGAAAGCGGCCGACGACGTCATCAGCTCTGTCGGTAAAGACAAGTTCTACAAAGGCGCACTCGACCTCACGAAAGCGCCCGACGGTGGCCATTATGCGATTCCGATGTACGGGTGGGTCGAGGGGATGTGGTTCCGAAAGAGCGTCTTGGAAAAGAATAACCTGAAACAGCCGACGACGTGGGACGCCATGCTGAAGGCGGCGAAGACGCTCCACAAGCCAGATAAGAACCAATACGGTATCGTCGTCGGCACGAAGAAGACGGCGTTCGCCCGCCAGTGCTTCACGCCCTTTGCCCGCTCGAACGGCGCACGCGTGTTCGATAAGGAGGGCAACATCGTCTTCGACAGCAAGGAGATGATAGAGGCGCTCGATTTCTACGGCAAACTCTCGAAATACACGCCGCCGGGTAAGGACACGTGGAAGACTGCAAACAACACGTACCTCAACGAGCAGTCACACGTCATCCAGTACTCGACGTTCATCATGGGCGACCTCGTGGACAAGGGCGAGAAGATGGTGAAAGACACCGGCTTCGCCCCGTACGTCGAACACAAACGGAAGAGTTCGTTCGGTCAAATCGTCGGTCTCAACCTTTTCGAGTCGGCCTCGAAGGGCCAGCTCGAATCCGGAAAAACGCTGTGTGAGTACATGATGAATGACAAGTACGTCGAATGGCTCCACATGGCCCCCGGCGGAATGAACCCCGTCCTCAAGAAAACTGCGAGCAGCGACGAGTTCAAAGACAATGAGACGCTGAAAGCGTGGGGCTCGACGGTCGAGGACGTGTCGGCCGCCTTCGAGAACATCGAGCGCTTCGGCTACGTCGACGGCAAGGCGTTCCCCGAACTCGGAAACATCACGAACAAGTTCCTCATCGCCGAGGCCATCTCCCGCGTGACCGACGGCGAGAGCGCCGACACCGTCGCCAAGGAGCAGGCGAAGAAGATGCGCGACGCCGTCAAGGAGTAATCGGCGCTCGCTCGAAACCGACCATGACCCCATTTCACTCATGAGTTTAGCAAATCGTACGAAGCTGTCGTTGGACGGCGATTACACCGTCGAGCAGAAGGAGGCCATCCTCGGCTACCTGCTCATCGCACCGGCGCTGTTGTTGGTCGCCGCGGTCATCGTGTATCCCGTCCTTTACAACGTTTACCTGAGCTTTACCAACGTCCCCCTGTCGCCCGACGCTTCCCCGACGTGGGTCGGTCTCGAACACTACCGAACCCTCCTTTCGAGCGGTGAGTTCTGGGCGGCGCTCAAAACGACGGTCATATTCACGCTCCTCAGTGACGTGCTCGCGACCGTCGGCGGCCTCGGCGTCGCAATCCTGTTCAACCGAAAGTTCCGCGGCCGTCGCCTCGTTCGCGGTCTCATGTTGTTGCCGTACGTCGCCCCGCTCATCGCGGTGGCCTACGTCTGGCAGTGGCTGTTGGACCCGCTGTACGGCATGGTTCCGTACTTCTTCAGCAATGTCCTTGGCATCTACGGCGGGGACATCGACCTGCTGAACAACGCGAAAACCGCACTCTGGACGGTCATCGCCTTCGACGCGTGGCGCTACTTCCCGTTCGCGTTCCTGATGATAATCGCTCGACTGCAAGCGATTCCGAGCGACATGTACGAGGCGGCGAAGATAGACGGCGCTGGCTACATCGCCCGGTTCAAGGATATCACCCTCGCCGAGTTGAAGTACGTCCTCGCCACCGTCTTCCTGCTTCGCTGGATTTGGAACTTCAACAAGTTCGCCGACATCTGGCTGCTGACCAAGAAGGTGAACACCCTGTCACTGTACGCCTACCAGACGGCGTTCGCGAACTACAACCACGGGCAGGCGGCTGCCATCGCGATGGTGCTGTTCGTCGCGCTGATGGTGTTCGTCCTCGTGTACGTCAGCTGGATTCTGGAGTGGTAACACATGATACAAACGATACTCGCTACGGTATCCGAGGGCTTCGGTAACGCCTTCGGGCGAAGTCGCATCGAAACCAGCCTGTGGGAACGGGTCGTGTTCTACGGGGCGATAGCGCTGACGCTGTTCGTCTCGCTCCTCCCGTTCTACTGGATGGTCGTCACGAGTTTCATGCCGGAGAGCGCGATTTACTCGCTCCCGCCGTCGTTCGTGCCACAGGACCTGACGCTGAAACACTACCAGAGCGTTTTCAGCCCCGAGACGTTCCCGTTCGTCACCTACTTCAAAAACAGCCTCATCATCTCGGTGATAACCGCGGGAATGTCCGTCGTCGTCGCGACGTTCGGCGCGTACAGTTTCGCCCGCTTGAACTACCCCGGACGGGGGCTGTTCTCGCGCGGCGTCCTGCTCGTGTACATGTTCTCGGGCATTCTGCTGGTCGTCCCGCTGTTCAAAATCATCGTCTGGATGGGACTCGTGGACAACCTCGGCAGTCTGGTCGTCACGTACCTCGTCCAGACGCTTCCGGTGTCGCTGTACATGCTCGGGAACTACTTCCGGAGCGTCCCGCCGGAAATCGAGGAGGCGGCGATGATGGACGGCTATTCGCGGTTGGAAGTCATCTTCCGCATCACGCTCCCGCTGTCGGCACCCGCCATCGTGGCCGTGTTCATCTACACGTACATGATCGCGTGGAACGAGTACCTCTTCGCCAGCATCTTCCTCCGGACCCAGTCGACGTTCACGCTTCCCATCGGTTTGGACGCGCTCTCGTCCGGGTTCCACCAGGTGTGGGGACAGATAATGGCCGCATCGCTGCTGACGAGCATCCCGATAATCATCATGTTCGTGTACCTCGAAAAATACATGGTCGAAGGCCTCACCTTCGGCTCGGTGGAGGGCTAATCCATGTCCTCTGAAGCCACCGAAATCGACGCCGAGTCGGCGTCCAGTACGGAAACGAACCGGTCTGCGGTCGAGACGAAGCAGGCCGGTATCACGCTCTCGGACATCGAAAAGTCCTACGGGGACGTGTTAGCCGTCGAGGGCCTCTCGCTCGACATCGAACCGGGCGAGTTCTTGGTCCTCCTCGGCCCGTCCGGGTGTGGGAAATCGACCACGCTCCGGATGATAGCCGGACTCGAAACGCCGACCGGCGGACGCATCGACATCGGCGACGAGGAGGTCACGCGAACGCTCCCGCAGGAGCGCGGCCTCTCGATGGTGTTCCAAAGCTACGCGCTCTACCCGCACAAGACCGTCCGCGGCAACCTCGAATTCCCGCTCGGGAAGATGGACGTCACGGACGAGGAACGCGACGCGAAGGTCGAGCACACGGCTGAACTCCTCGAAATCGAGGACCTCCTCGAAAAGAAACCCGGCCAACTGTCGGGCGGCCAGCGACAGCGCGTCGCAGTGGGCCGCACCATCATCCGTGAACCGAAGGCGTTCCTGATGGACGAACCGCTGTCGAACTTGGACGCGCAACTCCGGGTTCGAACGCGCTTCGAGATTCGTGAACTCCAGCAGGAACTGGGAACGACCACCGTCTACGTCACCCACGACCAGGAAGAGGCGATGAGCGTCGCCGACCGAATCGCCGTGATGAACGACGGTGAACTGCGACAGGTCGGAACGCCCGAGGAGATTTACAAGACGCCGACCAACGAGTTCGTCGCCGGTTTCATCGGCAACCCACCGATGAACTTCTTCGACGTGGTCGTCGACGACGGCGTCGCGCTCCTGCCGAACGGCGACGCCCTCTCGCTCGACGCGGGGCTTCCCGACGATACCGAAACGCTCGGCGTTCGGCCCGAGGACGTGCATTTGCTCGAAACGCTCGGCGAGGACGTGGCGAACGTCTCCCGACCGGATTCGGAGAACCTGACGAACGCCATGACCTGTTCCGTGCAGGTCATCGAACCGCTCGGCAACGCTTACGAACTCGAACTCGCGAGCGGTGACGACACCTTCATCGCTCGGATTCGGGCGCTTCCGGAGGGCATCTCCCCCGGTGCGAACGTCGAGGCGGCGTTCGACCGGACGGAACTCCACGCGTTCGACGCGACGGGGGAGGCGATTCGATGAACCGAACTGCCGAGTACGACAACGGAGGTGAGACGGATGGCGACGCTTGAACTGAACGACCTCACGAAGATATACGACGACGCACAGGGCCGCGAAGTCGCGGTCGATTCGCTCGATATCGACATCGATGACGGCGAGTTTCTGGTCCTCGTCGGGCCGTCCGGGTGTGGGAAATCCACGACACTCCGGATGCTCGCCGGACTCGAAACCGTGACCGACGGGACCATCACTATCGGCGACCGCGAGGTGCAACACCTCGCGCCGAGCGAACGTTCCATCGCGATGGTGTTCCAGAGCTACGCGCTCTACACCAAGATGAATGCGCGCGAGAACATGGCCTACGGGTTGAAACACTCGACCGACCTGAGCAAGGCCGAGCGCAACCGCAAGGTGGACGAAATCGCCGAACTCCTCGACATCACCGAACTGTTGGACGACAACCCCGACGAGATGAGCGGCGGGCAGAAACAGCGCGTCGCGCTCGGCCGGGCCATCGTCCGCGACCCGGACGTGTTCCTGTTGGACGAACCGCTGTCCAATTTGGACGCGAAGCTCCGAGCGCGGATGCGGACGGAACTCCAGCAGCTCCAGACGGACCTCGGCGTCACGGCCGTCTACGTCACCCACGACCAGACGGAAGCGATGACGATGGCCGACCGCATCGCCGTGATGAACGACGGCGAACTCCAGCAGGTCGCACCGCCGGAAGTGGCCTACGACCACCCGGAAAACGAGTTCGTCGCCACGTTCCTCGGCAGTCCCTCGATGAACACCTTCGAGACGACGGTCCACGGGGACGAGAACGAACTTGCGTTCCGCCACGACGGGACGACGCTCGCGACGGTTCCGTCCGACGCGGTTTCCCTGACGGACGGGGACACCGTGACGCTCGGACTCCGACCCGAGGACGTTCGACTGTTCGACGACTCCGCCGAGGGGACGTTCACCGCGACCGTCACCGTCTCGGAGTACCAAGGGAATGATAATTTCATCCATCTCTCGGTTGCAAACCAGGACGTGATGGCGCGCGTCCCGTCCGACACCTATCCGGACCCGGGCGAGACGCTCGGTGTGACGGTTTCCCCACGGGACGTGTTCCTCTTCGACTCGGACACCGGCATCGCACGCAAAACACGGGGGCTTTCCGACGAGCGGAAACATCGACCCTCTATCTCCAACTGACCGCGCTTCCCAACAAATGTCACATAACATGACTAACGACTCGATTCACGACGCACCGACGACCGCCCTCGACGACCCGACGTTCCACCTCGACGTCCTCGAAGACCTCGTCTATCCAGCGGAGTGCGACGGGTCGGTCCCGCTCGCGAGCGACCCGGACGACCGCTATCCCTATGCCTATCCACGGGACATCGCTTGTATCACGAAGGCGTGGCTTCACGCCGTCGAAACGGGCGTCCGCCCCGACCAGTGCCGAAAACACATCTTCGACGCTGCCCGGTTCTTCCTCGTCGCACAGGAAGAAGACGGGCGGTGGCGACAGCGATACGCGCTCGACGGCACCGACCGCGGCATCTACAAGCAGGAGGACAACGTCGGACACGGCCTCCAAATCCTCGCCAACGCCGTGTTCGCCCTCGATGCGACCGACGCGCTCGAAACGACCGACGCATCGTTCCGCGAGGGCGTCATTGAGGCGGCGGACCGTGCCGTCTCGCACGTCCGCGACGACCTGTTCGACCCGAACGCCCATCTCGTCGAGAGCACCACGAGCATCCACGAGGGTCGCATCGAATCCGGCTACACCCTGTGGGTCAACTGCGTTTTCGTGTCCGCCCTCCGTGACATCGAACGGGCGCTCTCGCTCCTCCCCGAGGAGTCCGAGGCCGTCGAACGGCGCGTCTCCACGTTCCGGTCGCACCTCGAAGGCGGCGTGAAACGCGCGTTCACGAGTCCGGCACAGGTCCCACGGCGGTACGCGCCGTCCGGCGAACTCGACACGCGACCCGACGTGACGCTGTTCGCTCCCTTCTACTTCGGCCTCGGCGGCCTCTTCGGGGAGTCGCTTCACGAGGCGGCAAACAGGAGCGCGACGGCGCTCGAGGACCCCGAAATCGGCGGCATCCAGCGATTCATGGGATTCTACCGCGATTTCGACGTGCATCAACACGGCGGCAACGGGCCGTGGTTGCAGTACACCGCGTGGCACGCCCAGTACCGGTTCGCGAACGGCGAAACCGACCGCGGTAACGACGTCCTCGAAACGATCGTACGCCACGCCAACGAGGAGGGTCACATCCCCGAACACCTCACGACGCGACGGCGGTTCGAGGCGTTCATGGAGAACGAGTGGGATACGGGACTGGACTTCGAAAAGGAGTTCGACGAGGACGTCCTACGCGACGTGTCCTTCGACTTCGTCGCAGAGGAACTGGGCCATATGCAGGAAGCCTACCGTGACCTCGAAGCGCAGACGAAGGACCGCGACGTTGTTCGGTTCGCCATGCCGCTCGCGTGGTGCCACGCCGAGTATCTAACCGCACTGTTAACACGGGACGCGAACGAAGGGTAAGAAACCCCAAAGTGGAAACCGATGACTCACGACCACACTCACCGACTGTCGCCGAGAACCGTCGCGCTCGACTGCCTGAATGCGGGTATCGACGCCGCACAGCCACGGGAAGTCGTCCGCCGAACCCTCTCCCGTGACGGGTCGATGCTCACCGTCGCAGACGAGACGTTCGATCTCGACGATTTTTCGCGGGTCGTCGTCCTCGGCGGGGGGAACGCCGCCGGGGAGATGGCGGTCAGCCTCGAATCCGTCCTCGGCGAGCACCTGACCGACGGCATCGTCGTGACGGACACGCCCGCCGAAACGACGCGAATCGAGGTTCGACCCGGCGACCATCCGCTGCCGACCGAACGCAACCGGGACGCGACGAGGGACATCCTCGACGCCGCCCGCGACGCCGACGAGGGGACGCTCGTCCTCGCGCCGATTTCGGGCGGCGGCAGCGCGCTCCTCTCGGCCCCCGCCGACGGTATCTCGCTCGACTCGTTTCGGACGGTCACGGACGGTTTGCTCCGTTCCGGTGCCGACATCCACGACATCAACACCGTCCGTCGCGCGCTGTCGAGCGTAAAGGACGGCGGCCTCGCCCGCGCCGCCGCCCCCGCTCGCCTCGTCGGGTTGGTGGTGAGCGACGTCATCGGCGACGACCCGTCGGTGGTCGCCAGCGGCCCGACGTATCCCGGCCAAGCGACGCCCGAAGACGCCCGCGCTATTCTCCACGATTTCCTCGATGACGTTCCCGAAGACATCGAAGCGGCGCTCGGCGGGCGGGAAACGACCGCCGCCGGACCCGACGAAGACGACGCGTTCGCTCGCGTAACGAACCACGTCATCGCGGACAACTGGACCGCGCTCGACGCGGCAGCGGACCACGCACGCGAACACGGCTATACGCCGCTCGTCCTGTCGTCCCGCATCGGCGGCGAGGCGTCGGACGTCGGCCGCACCCACGCCGCAATCGCCGTCGAATGTCTCGCGACCGGCAACCCGCTCGACCCGCCCGCGGTTCTCCTCTCGGGGGGAGAGACGACCGTTACCGTCGACGGTGACGGGGTCGGTGGGCCGAATCAGGAGTTCGCCCTCGCCGCGACGCAGGAGATAGATCGTCCCGGAATCGTTGTGGCAAGCATCGACACCGACGGTTTGGACGGCAGCACGGACGCCGCGGGCGCACTCGTGGATCACGAGACGGTTTCGCCCGAGCAGCAAGCGGCCGCACGCACAGCGTTGCGAAACCACGATGTGTATCCCTTCCTCGACGACCGGAATGCGCTCATCGAAACCGGCGAGACGGGCACCAACGTCAACGATTTGCGCGCTATCGTTGTCGGGCAGGCGGATGGGGATGACCCAGCGATTGATGAATCTACAAGTACATGAATCACAGATTTGGACTCAATCAAGCCGGATTTCCGACGTCGGATATCGAAACGACGTGCGAAATCCTCGCCGACGCCGGATACGACGGCGTCGAACCGAACTACCAAGCCGACGGCCTGCTGACGACGCCGGACGGACGCGAGCGGGTTCGGCGGGCCACTATCGAACACGACCTCGACGTTCCCGCCGTTTCGACCACGCTCCACTGGGAGTATCCGCTGTCGAGCGCCGACAAGGAGAAACGACGGCAAGGTATCGACGTCGCACGGGAAATGGTGGACGCAGCGGCGACGCTCGACGCCGAGGAGATACTCATCGTCCCGGCACTCATCGCTCCCGGCGCAGACTATGACGCCGATTACGACCGTGCGGTCGAATCGGTGCGCGAAATCGCGGGCTACGCGGCGGACGCCGACGTCGGCGTCAGTATCGAGAACGTCCAGAACGACTTTTTGTACTCGCCGCGCGAGTTCGTCGAATTTCTTGACGCCGTCGAGTCGGCAGGGTCGGTTTCCGCCTATTTCGATGTGGGCAACGGCTTCCGCTGGGGCCTGCCCGACCGCTGGATTCGGGAACTCGGCGACCGGATTTCGAAGGTCCACGTCAAGGACTGGCTGACGGACGCTCACCGACCGACGTATCCGCTTCAGGGGGACATCGACTGGGACAGCGTCGTCGCGGCGCTTTCCGACGTCGGCTACGACGGGTGGATTTCCGCCGAAATCCCGGCATACAACACCGAACCCCACCGGATGCCGCCCGACGTACTCGACACCATGCAGTACCTGTTCGAATCGACCGACTGATATTTGATATTCACCATGACACGCACAATCGTCGTAGACCCGCTGTTCGAGGACGTGTGGCCGCTCGCTGCGGACCACTTGCACCGACTCTGGACCGAAGACGGCACGCCCGTCGAGTTCGTTCGGCTGCCCGATACAAGGGAGACGAGCCTGAGAAAGGCCGTTTCCTCGCCCGAATCCGTCGAGGAACTCGTCTCGCTCGGCGTCCACGCTTCCGTCTCCGACCTGCAAGAGTTCACGAACCTGACGGAAGCGTTCGTGATGACCGACTCCATGTACGGCGTGGACGAGGAGTTAGCCGACTATCTCCGCGACCGCGGCGTGACGGTCCACGACCACACGAACGAGGGGTTCTGGAGCGAGTCGGTGTCCGAGTTCGGTATTGGACTGACCATCGACGCGCTTCGTCAGATTTCGCGGAAACACGCCGCCATGACCGAGTCGCACGACCCGTGGGACCTCGACCAACTGGACAATGAGGTGCCCGGCGCGCGCGGCCACCAGTTCGCGGACGACCCGAACTTCGTGAGCGGAACCATCGCACGGAAGCGCGTTCGCGTCGCCGGAATCGGCAACATCGGCAGTCGCTACGCCGCGACGGCGAACCATCTCGGTGCCGACGTGGCGGCCTACGACCCGTTCGCCGACGAACCGTGTTTCCACAGCACGGGGTCACGGCAGGTGTACAGCATGGAGGAACTCGTGAGCGACGCCGAGGTCTTCGCCCCGACGATTCCATTGACCCCCGCGACAGAGGGCGTCGTGACGGCCGACCACATCGGCGCGCTCCCGGAGGGGTCGATACTCGTCCTCGTCACGCGGGCCGGAATCTGCGACATGGACGCCGTTCGGGAGCGGGTGCTCGCCGACGAAATCGTCCTCGCCGCGGACGTGTGGGACGAAGAACCGCTCCCCCTTGACGACCCGCTCCTCGGGCGTCACAACGTCGTCCACACCCCGCACATCGCGGGCCGGACGCGGGACGCGAACGAGCGATGGGCCGAACACCTCGTCGCCCATTTCGGTTCACAGTGACCGCCCTCCATCCGATGCTGTACCGTCCTCCGAACGAACCCGAATCCTTTCAGTACATCCAACGAAATCACGACCCATGACCACACTGAACTATCGCGACCCGCGATTGCTCCGACGCGAGATACTCCGCGTCCTGAACTTCTACTATCCAGATTGCATCGACACCCGCTACGGCGGTTACGTCGCTCAATTGGACGAACGCGACGGCTTCGTCTACGACGCCCGGACGAAACACCTCGTCGCCACCGCGCGGGCCGTCCACAACTTCAGCGTCGGCGCGCTCATCGACGGCCCCGTCTGGTGCCGGACGGCCGCCGAACACGGCCTATCGTTCCTCTCGGACCACCAGTGGGACGCCGAGAACGGCGGCTACGATTGGATACTTGACGGTCGGGACACCGCAGACGACACACGATACTGTTACGGCCACGCGTTTGTTGTCCTCGCGAGCGCCCGAGCACTCGAAGCTGGGATTCCGAGTGCGGAAGCGGAACTCGAACGCGCCGTCGAAGTCCTCGACCGACACTTCTGGGAACCGGACCACGGGGTGTACGCCGACCGTGCTGACGGCGCGTGGGAGGCGGTTGCCCCGTACCGCGGCCTAAACGCGAACATGCATACCTGCGAGGCAATGTTCGTCGCACACGACGTGACGGGGGACGACCGCTACCTCGACCGAGCGTACGGTATCGCCGAACGCATCGCCCGAGACCTCGCGGCGGAAACGGACGGGCGACTTTGGGAGCATTACGACTCCGATTGGACCCACGACATGGAGTACAACGAGGACCAACCGAACCACCAGTTCCGTCCGTGGGGCTACCAACCGGGGCACCATCTGGAGTGGTCGAAACTCCTCTCGCTCCTCGCCGAGTACCGCGACGACTCGTGGCTCGAACCCGCCGCCCGTGACCTGTTCGACTGGGCGGTCGAAACCGGATGGGATGAAGAGTACGGCGGCTTTTACTACACCGTGGACGAGGACGGCGCGCCCGTCGTTGCGGACAAATACGGCTGGGCGATAACTGAGGGCATCGGCGCGGCGGCGCTCCTCGGGCGGGACGACGAGGCGTATCTGGACTGGTACGACCGACTGTGGGAGTATGCGGAATCGAACTTCATCAACCCGCGACACGGAAACTGGTTCGAGCGACTGTGCCGGACCAACGACCGCGATGACCCGAACCGCGGGACGGCGGTCGAACCGGGCTACCATCCCATCAGCAACGCATACGTTGCGATGAATGATTTTTGAATTGGTTTAACGCTGCTTCTCCTGTCAGTTCGCGAGTGGATTTATCACTCTTGGTGACTAGTAGGTGTGTATGCGTTCCATTCGTCTTACACGCGCATTGAGTCGTGCCCGTCACGCAGCCATCGGTGCCGCCATTGGCGGTGCAATCGGTGGATTCATCAGTCGAAACGCCGCGAGCACCGGCGGTGCAATCGGTGCGTTGATCGGTGCGATGGTCGGGGAAACGCGGGTATCTGCCCGGTCACGAATCGACCAAGTGAGAGAACAGAGTCAGAAAGTCAAAGAACAAAGCCAGAAAGGCGTCGACCGGGTCCAACAGTAGTCGAGCAGTCGTGCAACGCCGGTCCCAAACGATTTCTATTGAACGTCCCAATCATTGAGCATGGATGACGACGAGGTTTCCCTTTCTATCGACGAGTTCGCCGAGTACTGTGAAACGCAGGCGGGCCTCCTCTCCGGACACGTCGAGACCATGGCGTCGGAGGCTGACGAGCTGTTGGAAGAAGTGGACGACGGTATCGCGGCAGTACGGTCTCGTCTCGAAGAGAACGATTCGGGGACAGACGATGCGGACGACCCGGAAGTGGAGGGTGGAACTGCCTCGGAAGCAGTCGAAGCTGACGCCGCGGCGGTGACGGAATTGGAGGATGATATCGCGGAGACGCGGGCGGTCATCGAAGCCAAACGGGCACGGATGGTTGCCTTCCGTAAGTTGGCAGACCAATATTCCGACCTTGCAGAGGAACTCCACACCGACGTTGACGACGGGCGGGAGGCAATGGAGCGCGTCGTCCAGTTCGAGGCTGACCATGATGCACCGACTTACTTCGACGACCGCAAGACGGTATACGAGGCTGCTACGTCGGATGAATCGGATACGGGGACAAAAGAGAATTGACATCCCCCCGCCCTAAAGTGCGAGGCTTTCTCCTTGATTTTCCGCGACCGCGATCGCTGTCCTACAGGACCACCTTCCCGACGGCATCGACGTACCGACACAACGCGGCTGAGGAGGTATTCGCCGTACGCTTCGGTTTTCTTTAATGCAGGCGCTAAAACCCGTGCGTTAGCGCGGGGAGGATGTCACCTTTCACCGACGTGGTCTTTGTTCCTTGTCGGCCACAGATTGCGAACCTCGTCCAATCCCGGTGCACCGTCTTTGAGCCAGACGACGAACGCAAGTCCAGCGAGGGCAAACTGGAGGAGGACAAATGGAGCCAGTTCAAAGTTGGCGAAGTGAGCGAGGAAACTCATGGATGTTTCATACTCTGGTGACGGAAGGATTGGCCAAACGAGAAAACTCGTCCCCGCCCATTCCCAGTGTGTGATTGGGAGGTCCATAGCGAGATGGCTCAGGTAGCCAATTGCAAACGCCCCCAACGGGAGTCGTTTGTCGTATCGCCGCGCGCCGACCCAGAGGAGGGCGAGTAAGAATCCGGCGGTGAACACCGAATGGGTCAGGGAGCGTCCAGAGGGAAGTACGCCGAACGTCCACGCGAGCGGTTTGTCTATCAGGTCCGGAAACTGTGTGCCAAAAGCGACAGTCACAGCACCGAGGGCTGACACAGGTCGTTTTTTGTACCGAGACCATAGCGAATAGCAGAGATAGCCAACAGCGAGGTGTCCCCAAGGCCACATACTTACACCTTTCTCGAACACGGTGGTAGGTATTTTGGCTTTTGAAATCGGACCGGATGTCGAGGACCGATACTTTGGTAAGTCCGGTGTCTGTAGTTAATTGCAGATGTCTACGCAACGTCGTCAACGATTCATCCACGCGCAACTTGCCTGGATGCTCGCTTCCCTCGTCGCATTGGCGGCACTTGGTTCCCTTTCACTCGAGTTGTTCTTCGTGCTTTGTCTCATTGTCCTGCTCGTCATCATTGAACTCACTGCACCGTTCAACGTAACACCGCGGTGGCGACGACGACTAAAGTGGTTCATCGCACTTGGATTGCTTGTCTTCGGTATCATCGTCGTTCGCAGAATCCTATCGATTCTCCCTCCGGGGGTCTTCTAACCGTGAAACGCCCCACCGAGTACTCGGTGCCAACGCTTGTCTTCGGCGTACTCCTCTTACTCGTCGTCGGAGGGCTGCTCATTGCTTCTTCGACATCGGCCGCCTCCTTTGGCGCGTACAATGGCGCGTGGGACGGGACGAGCGAGCTTCGTGATGTCGCAACGGCCGCCGGTGCGGAGCCACAAATTGGGCACGATACCGCTGCCTACTCCAGTGTCACACCCAACGATACCGTTGCATTCGTTCTCTCACCGGAAGGGAACTACTCAGAAACTGACCGAGCTCGGATCAGCCAGTTCGTTGAACAAGGGGGAACGCTCCTCGTCGCGGGCGATTACGGTCCAGGAACAAACCGATTGCTTTCGGCACTCAGCACTGATGCACGACTCGATGGTCGCCCGATTCGTGACGAAAGACGGCAGTATCGATCGCCGGCCCTGCCCGTTGCCGGAAACGTTTCAAACCATTCACTCGTGGCGAACGTGTCGGCGCTCACGCTCAATCACGGAACAGCTGTCCAACCGAATAATGCAACCGTCCTCGTCAATACGTCCGGGTTCGCCTATTTCGATGTGAATCGCAATGAAAAACTGGATGACAACGAGACGATTTCGTCGAGACCCGTCGCTACTGTGGAACAACTCGGTGACGGGCAAGTGATAGTCGTCGGGGACTCCAGCGCAATGATCAACACGATGCTCGAACGCCCGGGTAATCGAGCATTCGTCCGGAATGTCATCGGCGACAATCAGACCGTTCTGCTCGATTATTCGCATACGTCGCGCCTCCCTCCGCTTGCGCTCGCCGTTTTGGTGCTTCGGGAGTCATCGTTGTTGCAATTCCTCGTCGGTGGAGGCTGTCTTGCGCTCGTGTTCGTCTGGGCACAGCGACCCGAGTCTACCCATCGTCTTCTGTCTTCTGTTCGGTCCCGTCTCAACGGTCGACCGAGAGACTGGCGGAACGGTGAATCGAGCGAACCGATGGAGCTGTCGGAGGGGAACGCGACAGGTCACCCAGACTCACTTTCCCCGGAGATGTCAGAATCGGCGATGGTCGCCTACGTCCGTGAGCGACACCCCAACTGGGAATCCAACCGCATCCGGCGTGTCGTTGCAGCCCATCGTAACGACCGCTCGGAGTAACGACATCTATTTCGCTCAACGAACCCGTTGATTTATCTGCTCTGCTTCGAAAGACTTGACAACGATGGACCCCGAGGCTGTCTATGCTGCCCTGTCCGAGGAGATGAACGAAGTCCTCATTGGTAACGATGACGTCGTGGAGGGAGTTACCGTCTCACTACTCACTCGCGGACACATCCTTCTTGAAGGTGTCCCAGGCGTGGCGAAAACGACGATTGCGAACGCGTTTGCGCACGCAACGGGATTGGATTTCGCGCGCGTTCAAATGACCCCCGACCTACTTCCGGCCGACATCACGGGGACCCACGTCTACCGGGAAGGGACCGGGGAGTTCCAACTCCAGCGTGGGCCGATATTCACGAACTTGCTCGTCGCTGACGAGATCAACCGCGCGACGCCAAAGACACAAAGTGCTCTCCTCGAAGGGATGCAAGAACGAACTGTGACGATAGAGGGCGACACCCTTCTGTTGCCATCACCGTTTATGGTCATTGCTACCCAGAACCCTATCGAGATGGACGGGACGTACGAACTGCCCGAGGCACAACGCGACCGATTCCAGTGCAAACTCGTGGTTGAACTCCCGTCAGATGAAAACGAACTGCAACTCATCGACCGATTCAACGAGACGCCCGACCTCGATGCCGAAGACCTCTCACAGGTCGTCTCCCTTGATGACATCCTCAACGCACGTGAGGCAGTGCGAACCATTCACGTTGCCGAGTCGGTTAGATCCTATATCCAGTCGCTCGTGAGCGCCTCCCGAGAACACTCGGACCTCGCCCACGGTGGATCACCTCGTGCGACGCTCGCGCTGCTCCATACCGCGAAAGCGCGGGCGGCGATTCATGGGCGCGACTATGTGATTCCCGACGACGTGAAGGCGCTGGCGGTGCCCGTGATGCGTCACCGTCTTGTGTTGAGTACGGAAGCCGAACTGAGCGACCGTTCGACTGTTGAAATCATAAATGACCTCTTGGATACGGTGACGCCGCCGAACGGTACAAACGACGAGGACATCGACGATGTGGTCGCCACTTCCGATTCTGAGTATTCGAATATTGACTCCGCCGACGCCGAGCACCCGGAACCGCCGAACGACGACTGAACGCGATTCTGTAGCGAAAACAGCAAACCGCAGCCGGTCTGAACCCTGTCTACTCGTCACTTAGGCTACATCTGCGTGTATTGTCCCGTCTTCCAGTTGAACCACAGTGTCGAAACGCGGTGTCAACTGCATGTCGTGACTGATGACAACGAGCGCGGTATCCGCCGTTTCCTGCAATCTAAACAGCAAATCGAGGACCTGCTCTGTCGTATCGGGGTCGAGTTGGCCAGTCGGTTCGTCCGCCAGCACGATTGCGGGCCGGTTCGCCAGTGCACGGGCGATAGCGACGCGCTGTTTTTCCCCACCCGAAAGCGTCGCCGGGTACTGGTCGGCTCGGTCGGTTATCTCCAACCGT
The DNA here is from genome assembly GCF_056892285.1 of Haladaptatus sp. HS23. Taxonomy (NCBI): domain Archaea; kingdom Methanobacteriati; phylum Methanobacteriota; class Halobacteria; order Halobacteriales; family Haladaptataceae; genus Haladaptatus; species Haladaptatus sp. HS23. Next base: position 310,589 of record NZ_JBXGLH010000003.1, read on the forward strand.
TCGAACAGTGTTTCGAGCCACTCCTCGTCCCGATCTCCCGTGTGGTCCTGTGGGAGCGCAGCATTCTCCCACGCGGTCAAATCTCCGATGAGTTGGAAATCCTGAAAAATAAACCCCAGTGTTTCCCGCCGTAGTTTAGCCCGTTTTCGCTCGGAAAGCGAGGCGGTATCTTCCCCCCGAATCGTAACGGTCCCACTAGTCGGGGTATCGAGCAGACCGAGTACGTTGAACAGCGTCGTCTTTCCCGCACCGCTCGGTCCCTGTACGAGGAGTTGTGCGTCTGTCGGTATTGAAAGGGAGGCGTTTTCGATAACGTCCTCTCCACCCCGGACAACGCGGACGGCGTTCGCTTCCAGTACGGTTTCGGTCATTGCTCTTGACCCTTGGTACAATTGGTTGAGTCTAGTCTCTTCCGGTTTGGTGACTGTTTCCCGGTGATGCTGGTTTCGATCGTATATCCTAGTCGGCATATGATTCTGTCTCATGACCGGGGCCTGGATCCGCCCCAGTATCGGTGACTGTACCGTTCGATGTCGTTCCCCGTTGAACCGCCGTCGGCTGAGCAAGAAGGTAGGGAAGGGCCGCGATGAAGACGCTCAGACCCATCAACACGAGCGCACTCCCTACCGTGAGGAGCAGTATCGGGAGTGAAATCTGCGTTGAAAGCCGGATTCCAAAGACGGTGAATAACTCGGTGATGGCAAGGAGATGTATCGTTACCAGCGCACCGGCCAGTGCGAGGATGATGGCTGGAATCGAAAGCCGGCAGGCGTCGGCGAGGAGGAGTCGAACCAATTGTGCTCGTGTCGCGCCGGTGGCCCGATACACACCAACAGCGCGGCGTCGCGCGTGGACTGCTTGAGCGAACGTCGCCGTCGTTCCACCGACTGCCGCCAGTCCAGCGAGGATTACCATGACTAAGAGGAGGAGGTTGAAGTTGCCGAACACGCCACGAACTGCCTGCCCAAGTCCGCTTCCACTGGCGTACTGGGTATTCCGAGCGAGTGTGGAGAACGCCCGGTCGTCTCCATGGACAGTAAACGAGTCCGTTGCAATCGTCTCCCCCCGAGACACCAACCGAACCGAATATTCACCCGATACTAGTTGGTCGGATCCGGACTTTGTCGTTTTTCCTAACTCCGTCGTTGTAACTGCCGATTCGTACGGTCCAAGAGAGACCGTTTTTTCTCTCGTCCCCGTCGGTGTGACGAGTGAAAGCGTTCGAGTAATCGAGGTTTGCCATGGGTTGAATACGACGAGTTTCGTGGTCGGCCGGGAGGAGGCACTCACATTGTCTGGTGACACGCGGACAGCTCCAATGAGTGATCGCGTTGCACCTGACATGACGTGTATTGTCGATGTGTTCGTTCGATCCCCCTTCCGCACGGTCAGGTTGTAGGTACCCTCATCACTCGGGAGGCGAACGATCGCGACACCTCCATCGTTCGTGTGAGCTGTTTGGTTCCCCACGCGGACAGTCGCTCCCGAGACGTTCGCACCGTTAACTGTACGAACAGGTATGGCCATCGTTTCGCCTGGCGGTGCTTGTGAGGGCAATTTCGGCACCCGAAGTGGCGCGTGGCGATACACGCCAACCGACTGTGTATAGGACCCGACACGAAGCGTCTCGTCTCCGAGCGACGACGGAGACATTTTCATCGTTATTGTCCGACGTTCGCCACCCGAAAGTGTGACCGTACGGGATTCCGAGGCGGATCCGAGCCTCGCAGTTACCCGCCGTTTTCGTTCTTCAGACCGAAGGTTTCGGATAGACACCCGAATCGTTAATTGCGATTCGTGGACCACGGCATCCGGGGCTGAGACACTCGTAATGATGATATCCCGTGTCTTCGATTCTGACCGTGAGAGGCGCTCTGCACCTCCGGACGTTCGGATGAAATGAACAGTTCCCGGTTCTGTCGAGAGATCGTGTGCGGTCGGAAGGGGAACGATGAGTTGGTCGTCCTCAATTCCCTCGGCAGTATACATGCCGGTAACCCTAACGCGAGTAAAGGCAGGCGAGGAGGCACCGCCGAGTGTAAGGTTATCGCCGACGTCGACGTTCAGTGTCCGAGCGAGGTCGCGGCCGATAACAGCATCGTATTTGGTCTGCGGCGCATGTCCCTCCACGAGCGACGCGTTGGATACCGCTGAGAACGAACTCCAGTTCGCTCCTCTGGCGAGATACGGCTGCCCGTCCCGGAGCTGAACGACGATGATTTCCGGGCTGGCTTCTACGCCTTGGTTGCGAAGCAGGTCGGCGTATCCTGCATCGATTCTACTCGCCATCGGATACGGTGCGCCTGGTTCGGTTACCGTTCCGCCAGACGTGGTCGCGATTGGGGCCAGGACGCCAACCAACGACCCGACGAGGAGGACAATAAGAACGAAAAGGGTCAGTATTGTCGCCGCTGGAACGACGGCTCGCCATCTGAGGACGGTCGGTTCCACAATCGAAGGCAGTCGTTCAACGACTTTCGACCAGTGTGTTCCAGTCGTTTTTCCATTCTGTCTATACGTCTGTTGAAGAAGAGATGGCGGCGTAATCGTCGCAGGTCGAACGGCCAGTACGCCTGCACTGATACCAGCACATAGCAAGCAAGCGAGTCCGGGTAGCAAGACACGGAGAACCGCTGGTGTGACCGAAGGCGACAGAGTAATGTGAAGTCCAGCAGCGATTGCGCCCATGACCACAGCTTTCGTAAGGATGACCCCGACTGCATAGCCGAATGCGATACCAACCCCTGTGAGCAGACCCGCTCGCGCGCCAAAGAGGATGAGGAGGCTCCGTGGCGTTCCGCCGGTGGCGCGGATAACTTCGATGGCATCTAACCGGTCGCGGACGCTCATCCGGGTAACGTTGTACACAACGACGAGAACGAGAACACCACCACCGATGGTCGCCAGTCCTAATAGGTTCACTACGCCTCCCATTCCTGCGATGAAGTAGTTGTACAGACCCGGTGTAACGACGCCCCGATCCATTGCTTGCATGCCGTTGCCGCCGTCACTGGGAGAGGTATCGACAACATACGCACGAGTCGTTCCCAGCGACTGAACCGTCGTGGGATCACCGACGTACCACGATTGTGGGAAGACGGATTTCTCCGTAGACGCCGGTGAAACTGTCACTGTCTTCGTTCGTTCAGCTCCCACAAACCGTTGTTGTGTTTGCGTATCGACCGGTCCGGCAAGCGCCGTGTCCGGGGGTGGCTGGGGAAACCGTGCCTCCCGCCATGAGACGGAGATATCTTCGAGAACCCTTGGGGCATCCTTCGGAACGCCGACAACGTACTGCGATGTCCCATTTTGCTTGACTGCTGCTACAGGAAGCACAATATCGTCGTTGGCCGCCGCCGCATTTGCCTCGTCAAGTGTGTTGTAGCCCGTGACGGCCATCGAGTTGTTGAATCCTGATGAAATCGCCGATGTTTGTGTGTTTACCGCGACCAGCAGTATCGTCGTCCCTACAAGGAACGCCGTCGCTACCGCGATGATGACGATGGTCAGTCGGTCACGACGTGACCACTGCGTACACAACCCCCGTTGATACCCCATTTGAACCCTGTATTCGGGGTATCACTACCAACATCAAGAGTATGAGCCGCCTGAAGAGCCGTACCCTCTCCTTTCCTGCTTGGATTTATTTAAAACAACAATAATTTTCAGACCTCATTAGCGGTCTATACTCACTACGGGGTAAACACCGCCCGAACGCACTCATCTTCTTTGTGTTTAGACATCTCGTACCCACGCGGCGACTCCTCCAGCGAGAATCGATGCGTTGCGAGATACGACGGGTCCATCTCGTCCTCCTCGATACAAACCGATAGCGCATACCTCCGTCTTCAGGCGGAGGTCAAGCGGTAGGCATAGTTCGTACATTCCTTGTTGCTACAAACGGCTGGATTTCCCACGCTATTCGGTGGATTGAAGCTTTGGTGCTACCATAGTTTGTAGTACGGATGAAGACCACACGGCACGCGACTTACAACCTCAATTACCACATAGTGTGGTTGCCCAAGTACCGACGCTCGGTGCTGGTTAACGACGTTGCCGACCGTGTGCGAGATATCCTCTACGAAATAGCCGACGAGAAAGGGTTGGAGATAATTGACCTCACCGTCCAACCCGACCACATCCACCTGTTCGTCAGTAGCCCACCGAAACACGCTCCGTCACTTCTCGCCAACTGGTTCAAAGGCATCAGCTCGCGGAAATACAACCACCGTTATGCCGACCACGACGGCGAGAAAATCAAGTGGGCGCGTGGGTACTACGCAGGCACGGCGGGGCACGTTTCGAGTGAAACAGTCGAAAACTACATCCAGCTTCACGAGGAGGACGAACAGTGACCGAATTCACCGAAACGCTGGATCTGAAACTCGTGGAACCGAACGCCCACAAGCATCGGAAACTCTGTGAGACGAAACGGGGGTACCAAGACGCGCTCGAAGCCGCGTTCAACGCCAACTGTACCTCACAGTCGGCGGCCAACGATATAGTGGTCAATTACGACCTGAGCGGCTACGCGAAGAACGCGCTCAAGAAGTACGTCCCGCAACTCTGTGGCGGAAGCTACGACGCGAAAGAGCTTCACGACGACCACCCCGTCCGATTCACGAACGAAGGCCCGAAGCTTGACCACAAGCCCCAGAACACTATCGAGTGGTACGTCAAAATCCCGCACCACGACGACTACCATCTCTGGTTGCCCGCCCAACCAAATCCCGAACAGCAGGAGTGGCTGGAAGCGTTGCACGCGGGGGACGCAAAGATGGGTGAGTGTCGGTTGTTCGACCGTGACGGCGAGTGGTACTTCCACATCGTCGCCACGCGAGACGTAGAAGAGCGAGAGACTACCAGTTCGGCGGAGACGCCGATTGGGGTAGATATCGGGGAAGCCTCTTTGTTGACGGTGTGTCACCGTGACGAGCGCGGCTCCCCGACTACACCCAACCTCTGGAACGACGAAGGCAAGACGGTTCGACAACTCCGTGAGACGTACTTCACGGCGACCCGACGCCTTCAGAAACGTGGTAGTGAACGTATCGCGGAATCCTACGGTGACGAACTGTGGCGGCACATCGACCACATTCTCCACACAGTCACGTCGAAAGTGGTCGCCTACGCCAACCAATTCGAGAATCCCGTGTTGGTTCTGGAAGACTTAACGCACATTCGTGAGAACATGGACTACGGTTCGTTCATGAATCGCCGTCTTCACGGATGGGGATTCGCCAAGATGTACGCCCAGATTCGCTACAAAGCGGCTGAGAAAGGTATCCGTGTGGAGACGGTGAATCCCGCGTACACCTCGAAGACGTGCCACTGTTGTGGAGAGACGGGCTACCGTCCGAAGCAGGCGACGTTCAAGTGTTCCAACTCGGCGTGTTGGGTGTCGGAGTACCAAGCAGACGTTAACGCCGCGCTCAATATTGCAGACCGCTACCTCAGCGGAGAGAGTCACTCAAGAAAACACACGAGTGACGATGACTCGGCTGAGGAAGGGGGACGTTTGACCGTCCCACAAGACTCCCAAGCCGATGCTGAAGCCCAGCAATTGACGCTTGGGGCGTATGCGTCTTGAAACCTTAGGGCCACGCTCGGCCTGAAATCCCATGGTGGGATTCCCGCGACTTTAGGCGCGGGAAGAGGTCAAGTATCTTCTGTCCGCTCGTCGGGGTTCGTTACTGCCAATCTCTGTGTTCTGCCACTGCCTTTAGGGAAATCGGCAGGGTATCGCCGACTGGATTACGATGGCAGACACACTCACCGATACGAACGTCGCAATTTTCATCGCACCGCGGGGAACCGAGGAAGTCGAGTTCACCGAACCCAAAGAAGCCGTTGAGGACGCCGGCGCGAACGTAGACGTCGTTGGTGCCGAGACCGGTAAGGTTCAAACGGTCAACAACGACCTCGAAGAGGGTGGCTCCTACGAGGTTGAACGGGCGTTCTCGGAGGCATCCGCGGACGAGTACGACGCCCTGTTGATTCCGGGCGGTGCTGTGGGGGCGGACACCCTTCGTGCTGACCAAGACGCGGTCCAGTTCGTCAGGGATGTCTTCGACGCGGGCAAACCCATCGGCGTCATCTGCCACGGACCGTGGACGCTGGTCGAAGCGGACGTCGTAGAAGGACGGACGGTGACTTCCTACCCGAGCCTACAGACCGACATCCGCAATGCGGGCGGGGAGTGGGTTGACGAGGAAGTCGTCGTGGACGAGGGACTCGTCACCAGCCGCAACCCCGACGACTTGCCTGCCTTCTGTGACAAGGTAGTTGAGGAGTTCGAGGAAGGACAACACGAGCGTTGACATCCTCCCGCGCCTGAAGACGCGGGAATCCCAAGCGTTGGGAGATTAGGGTTTGCAGTCCACCACTTGTTCTCTCGGTGAGAATCCGTGGGACAAGTGATGAAGGTAGACTCCGGGCTGTGCCAACCAGCCGGTACTCCTATCCTCATCCAAATTGGCCGAAGACTCGGAGTTACTTTGGCTCAAGTCGAGGCGGATGTTCTCCGCCCCGTTCACGTCCGCGTTGAACGCCGCCTCACACTCGTCGCATACGTACAGACCGCGTTCAATGCGCTGACTATCGTCTTCTCTACCGCAGACGCAACACGTCTTGCTCGTGTCGCGCTCTGAAACGTCTACGACTTCAATTCCCTTGACTTTCGCCTTGTACGTGAGGATTTTGGTGAAGCGGTCGAACGCCCACCCGTGCAGGTCAAGGTTTCCGTGGCGACCCCAGTTCTTCGAGTCGCCGTTCTCATCCTCACGGACACCTGCAAGCTTCCCGATGTTGATGCGACCCACGTCACGCTCGATACACTTCTCTACGATGTGTTTGGCGAGGCTGTGGAAGAAGTGGGTGCGGCGCTCCGACCATTTGTGGTGAAGTCTGGTGGCCTCAGAACCGCCTGAATCGTCGCATTTAGCGATTTCTTTCGGAAAGTAGTAGCCATCCTGTTTCAGTTGGTTGCCGGGGTACAAGTCGGCTTCCTCGGTGCTGTACGCAACCGCCGCGAAGTTACAGATACCGAGGTCGATGCCAGCAGTCTCATTACCGGGGGAGTCGGGGGTCTCGACTTCGTGTTTGCAGACGAGGTGCAGTTCCCAACGCTCCTTCGACTTGCTGTAGACGGCCCGAACCTGTTGCAGGTTTTCAACCGTGACTTCGGGACGAGTCTCGTACTCGACGAGGATGTAATCCCAATCGCGGGGGTGGTCTTTATGATTCGCACCCTTCGAGAGTCTGACGCGGTTGTGCTTGGTGTCGTAACGGATGCCTTTCTGCTTCCACGTGATGGTGGAACGGGGGTGTTCTTCGTGAACACGGTTGCCATCGTCGTCGTAGTAGTTTTTCTTGCGGTAGCCGGGCGGATTCGCACGAGAGTCGTTCTTGCGTTTGCCGTACCACGAGTTGAAGGCTTCAGCGAGTTCCTCCAGAACGCGCTGACTGGACTGCGAATGTAGCCCTTTGTAGGTTGTATGAGTCTTCAACTCGCGTTTCAAGTTAGAATCATCGGGAATCTCGCCCGTGTTATCCCACACTTTGCGGGAATGATAGTTCGCAACGTTCCACAGTTTCGATGCACTCCATCCATGCAGGTCAAGCATCCGTTCCACTTGTGAGTGGTTGCGGATTTTCGCACGGTAAGTACGATGAATATGCATTCGTGAAACGTCTTCATAACAAGTTATGCAGTGTCGTGTTATAATAATTTGGATTAGAGCGTGGAATATCATGCCGGGCAATCGAACGGTGGTTAGTGTAGAGTAGTGTCGGATTCATCCTGACCCTAAAGGGTCAGGTATTCTCCTCGATCTCGTATAAACGCGTGGAAACGAAGTCCGCGAGGTCGCTCGCGTAGAGAGAGATAGAGAAAATTGCGTTCAGGTCCTCGTCGCGGTCACGTCCGTTCGAACACCGCCTCCAAATCCCGCTGGAGTTCCCCTTTCTTGCTCTCGTCGTAAAACGTCGCCGCCGGGTGGTACGTCGGAACGACATCGCGGCCCTCGATTTCGAACGTTTGGCCGTGGATGTCCGATACATTCTCGTCCGTATCGAGTATCTCGCGCGTCGCAAAACTCCCCAGCGGTACGATGACCGACGGGTTCACCCGTTCGATTTCCGCCCGCAGGACGGGCCACCACGCGTCTATCTCGTCCCGGTGTGGGTTTCGGTTCTCTGGCGGTCGAACCTTCACGAGGTTGGTGATGTACAACTCGTCCCGTCCGACCCCGATGGCGTCCAGCGCGCTATCCAGCCGACCGCCTGCACTGCCGACGAACGGTTCTTCCTCCTCGACTTCCCGTTCGCCCGGGGCCTCGCCGACCATCATCACGTCGGCGTCGAACGGACCGACCGACGGGACGAAGCGCGACCGTTCGTAGTGTTCGTCCGGAACCGCCGCGAGCACGTCGTCGAACTCGGATTCGAACGTCGAACTCATGTAATCCCATTCCGTGTCTAGCACCGAAAACCGACCGGCCGATAGCTGACGGCCGCGTCGAACGGAGTCGCTCCGTTCGACCGCTCCTTTGCCCCCGTTTTAGACTCCCTGAGCATGTAGCCTCGTCCCTCATTGTAGTGGGTCGACAAAACCTAGTTGGAGATAACAATGACTACAGACGATACACAAAAGCTGCTCGTAGAGGGCCTTCAAGAACTGTACTACGACGAACAGCAACTCGTCGACGCGCTGGAGACGCTGGCCGAACAGACGGACGACGAGAGCGCGAAGAACGCGTTCTCGGAACACCGCGAGGAGACGCAGGAACACGTCGAGCGTCTCGAAGAGGTGTTCGAGCAGATAGACGAACAACCGCAGGAGCGAGACGACCGCGTCTTGGACGCGCTCATCGAGGAACACGAGGAGTTCGCCTCGGAGAACGACGGCGAGGTACTCGACCGCTACAACATCGCCGCCGGACAGAAGACCGAACACTACGAAATCGCCGCATACGGTAACGTCACCTCGCTGGCACAGAAACTCGGCTACGACGAGGCGTCGGACATGCTGGCGGAAACGCTCCGTGAGGAGCAGTCAGCCCTCGACGAACTCTCTCAGGCCGGCGAGCAGTTCGACCAGCAGGCGGCCGCTGGGGACTAAGTGGGCCCCGCTCTTCGTTTTTTCTCGGGCTTTCGAACGACCCGACTGAACACATCTGACCGGTCCCGCTGACGCACGTCTGGGAGGTATCCACAAATGACACTAATCGAAACCTTGGGAGAGTTGGAGTTGGGAGAACGAGTTCGGGTAACGGTCGATGATGATTCGACTATCGACGGGGAAGCGACCATCGTCGACTACGACCCGGAGGAGCGACTGCGCGTCGAAATAGAGGGCGACGAGGATTCGCGCATCCGACACGACGTTCGCGCCGACCGGGAGAACGGCGACTGGACGACACCGCGCGCACGACGTTACGGTCCCGACCAGGACGATTGGACGGTGCTCGGCGACGTCACTGACGTTCGGGTCGAGGAGCGATGACCGTCGGTTTCGTTCACTCCGGTTTTAAACGACCTTGCGAATTGAGCCCCGTCGTCTAATATCGTCGGTCCTGTTTTCCGGAATACCATGAGTAACGACTGGGACGGATTCGACGGCGCGACGCGCCGGGCGCTCATTGCCGCGGGGATTTTCGGGTTCGGGTTTAGCGGCCTGATAGACGTGCTGGTGCTTCACTTCGTGTTGCAATGGCACCACCTCGTTTCCGGAATCTACCCGCAGACCACGATGGACGGGCTTCGAACGAACATCCTCGCCGACGGGCTGTTTTCCATCACCATGGTCGTCATCATGGGTATCGGCGGCGGCCTGCTCTGGAAAGCGGAGCGGCGTACGGCAAGTCCGTTGCCCATCCGACCGATTGCCGGGTCCGCCGTCATCGGACTCGGCGTGTTCGACCTCTACGACGCGCTCGTCGACCACATCCTGTTGGGTCTTCACCAGCCGCTTTCCCAAGGTGGTCGCTACAACCCTCACTGGATAGTCGTCAGTCTCCTCATCATCGGTGCCGGAATCTACGTCTACCGAACCGGGTCGAACGAGGGACGGGAAACGCCCTCCGAAAATGTCTGAACCGGGACGATGACACCGCAAATCGCCGTCGAAATCGGGGTTTCCGAACACCCGACAGCGATACACCTGCTCCCGCTTCACGCGGTTTCCTCGCCGACGCCGGTCCCGCACTGGGTCGTGTTGATAGCCGCTGTTCTCGGCCTGTGGGTCGTCATCGCCGCTGGTGTGGTCGTAATCGACGGCCTGTTCGACCGACTGTCGTGGGCGGAGTGAAAAAACGGGCGCTGTCGTGGATTTTTCGTGCCATTCGGTCATTTCTCGACCGAAACCGAGACGCCGAGCGGCCGGTAGGCGTTGTTGCCGTACCCCTTCTTGTTCCACGGATACTTTCCGTTCCTAATCCCGCGAAGCCCTTCTTCCGGGACCGAGACGGTCGCCGGTTGCGTGCGTCCTTCCTCGTCGGTAGCCCGCGAGAGGAGCGTATGCTCGCCCGCCGTCGCGTCCCACACGTATCGGAACTTTCGGACGGCGTGGCGGCCGAGGTCCGGGCCGACGAACTCGGTGTCGTTCCACGTCTCGCCCCCATCGACGGACACCTCGACTCGCTCGACAGCGTCGTCACCTGACCACGCGACGCCCGTTATTTCCACCCGGCCGTCGGACGACTGCGCGGTCTCCTGCGTCGGCGACGTGATGAGCGATTTGACCAGTTGGTCGAAGCAGTAGGCGTTTCGAATCTCGTCTGTTTTCTGCATCTGGTCGTACGAGCTGAACGTCTCGACCGACTCGTAGCGCTCCGGTTCGTCGTCCTGTGCCGGGACGATACGGTACGAGGACTGCTGGTACTCCGTGTAGTCGCGTCCATTCCTCGATTCCCACTCTTCGCCGGACACCATGGTCTCCATGACGTGCATCCGGTCCACCCATTTGACGCTGTTGTTCCCGAACCATCCGGGAACGAGGAGTCGAAGGGGATACCCGTGTTCGGGCGTCATCGGGTCCCCGTTCATCTGGTAGGCTAACAGGCAGTCGTCCAGCACTTTCTCCATGGGAATCGACCGGCAGAACACGTCCTCGTCCTCCTTGGCTTCGCCACCCATCACGGACAGCCACAACCCGTCGTCCGTGGCGGCGTCGTAGTCATCGAGGATGGCCCGGACCGGCGTCCCGGTCCACACCGCGCTTCCGACCGCACCGACCGTCCACTGATCGCCCTCCGCGTCGGGGTCGAAGTACGCCCGTCCGTTTCCCGAACACTCCATCATATGGACGACCGATTCGGTCGGGTAGTCGTGCCGTATCTCTTCCACCGAGAGGTCGGCCTCCTCGCCGACCATACCAGTCACCGAAACCGTCCACTCCTCGGTGTCGATGTCTGGCGTGCGGTGGTGGGTCCGGATGTAGTGCTCCTCGCGCGGCGTCAGGTATGATTCGAGGTGTTCCCGCGACGCTGTCTGTGCGTTTTCCGGGTTCTCGGTGAGAACCTCCAATCCCGGATACCGTTTGCCCAGCGACGCCCGCTGACGGTCCGACGGGTCGGTTTCACCACGGTCTTCGGGTGACATCGTTGGGTTCGATTTCCACGAGGGGCCACTCCTTCGCTGTGCCTGCTGATGAAAGCCCGTTTATGATATCCCTCGCACGCCATATTGTCTCAAACGCTCGAATTCGGGAGCGAACGGTATGTGTTCGAGGAGTTCCGCTCATTCGCTGTCCCCGACTCCGTGAACTCGACGGTGACGTAGACGTTCCGGTTCGTCCCACGTTCGATTCGCCGTTCCAACCGAGCGGGAAGGTTGCTATACGCTTTATTGGAACTCCGACTGACGCTCACTGTAACGTTCGCCGGGGTCGACTGAAAGCTCATCCCACCGTACGTCGCTCGGACGCCGGACAGCGTGAGGTTTGAGTATGCGGGTTGGTCCAGCGTCGCCGCCACCTCCCGGTTCGTGGAGCTACTGAATGCGACGTTTGTCGCGGTCAAAACGCCGGTGCCGACCGTCGCGGCCAGGAGAACGAGCAACGTCGCGTAAACCATGACTCGCTTCCCGGACGGAATCGATTCCCGGAATGACCCGTCCGAGTCCGTCCAACTCGGCCGGTACCCCATCGCGAGGAGCGTGACCAACGCGCCGACGTTGATGGCGAGGATGTTGACCAATAGCAACAAGAACGCGCCGATGCTTAACAGCGGGACGACCCACGCGATAGCGAGTCCTGTCGCCGCCGCCGCCGGGATTATCGCCGCCGCTATCATGACGCCGATGAGGGTCGTGGACTGTTCGGTCGTGTACCCGAACGCACCCACGACGCCGGCGATGACGGCACCGATGGTCGAAAGGGCGGTGGGCGCCAGACGAACTCCGATGAGTTCGATGTTTGTGATGGACACGCCGGGCGGGACGAACCCCGCCTGTCGAACACCCCATCCGAACGCCGCGGCGACGAGTATCGCGCTCCCGAGGCCCAACCCCTGTTCCTTGACCGCTTCGATAAACAGTTCCCAGTCTCCCAGCATGACGCCGGTCGGTGCCGCGAGGGCCGAACTCACCTGTGGAGCGATTATCATCGACCCGATAATGAGCGCAGGTTGGTCCAACAGCAACCCGGCGGCGGCCGCGATAACTGAGAGGAACGTCCCGAGGTAGTAGAGTTGATACGGCCACTGCATTTCCCGGATTTTCGCATGGAGTTCGTTCTCCGCGAGTTTCCTAACGGAGGGGCTGTACCGTTCCCTAAGTTCGGCGAAGTTCGCCGTCTCGACCAGTTCCGCCTTCGTCGAGACGGCACTGACGTCGTCTTCGAGCCCTGATTCCCGAAACTCGTCGAGAATCGGTCCGACCATGGCGGTCGGCAGGGGAAAGAAGAAAAATACGCTCCCACCATCGCCATCGACCACCGTGTAGTCGATGTCGTATTCGTCGAGAATCGACACGATGGTTTCCCGTTCATCGTCCGAAGCGCGGACGTGGAACTCTCTCATTGCGTAGTACAGACTGGCTTATGTTTGCTGTATCTTCCGGCCGATGAAGCGGTGGATGTAGGGTCCGCAGAGGTCGGACTCCTACTCGGTGTCGGCCTCCGCGTTCGTTCCCCCCTCGGCACTCTCTTCGTGGGGTAGATCCCGCACCGAACGGGGGTTCGTTCCGACCGACTCGCCCATCGAGACGGTCGGCGTGAGCGGCTTCCCGTGGAGGAGTTCGGGAAGGACGATGCGAATCGTCTCCAGCATCAAGATGAACAGTATCGGGAGCAGGAAGAAGCCGTACCAACCGAAGAGGATGGGGCCGAGGAGGTACGCGAACATCATCATCACCATGTCGAGTTGACGGCCGGTGATGTACGGTTGAAGGAACGTCTGTGGCAGCGTATCGAGGAGAAGGAAGTAGACGACGAGTACGGCTCCGACGAACACGAGGTGGTCGCCGTTTGCGTTCATCGCCTGTATCCCGAGGTAGCCCACCACCGGCAGGTAAACGATTTTTCCCACGACGATGGGAATCAGACTGGCGATGCCGGTGAGAAACGCCAGCACGAACATCATCGGAATGTGCAGTCCCGCGGGTGCGACGAGGTTCGTCCCCCAGTAGGCGATAGCCGCGATGACGGTCATCCCGACGACGAAGAGCAGGTTGCCGAAGAAGACGGATTCGAGGTCCTCGTCCACGGCGACAGCGTAGGCGTACGCCGTCGTGTCCCTCCCTCCGAACAACTGGGTGAGACCCGAGGAGAGCTGATCGTCGTTTTTCAGGAAGAAGTACGCGAGCGCCACTGAGAGCGCGATGAGCATTATCCCGCCGATGACTGCCGATGTGACCTGGAGTCCCGACTGAAGCACCGTCTGGATCGTCTTCTGTGGATTCGAGACCAGCTGCTGTGGGTGCTGCATAGCGGCGAGTACCTGTTGTTGTTGTGCTTTCGGAAGCGCCCCGAGATAGTTCGTGACGAGCGCCGAGTCCGTGGCACCGCCGAACGCTTGTTGAGCCTGGTGAAACAGGTGAAACCCGGCGTACAGCGTGAGAAGGAAGATGGGAAGGAACACCACGAGGAGGGTCAATCCGGCTATCACCCCGTCCGAGTCGGCCATGACGCTCACCCGTCGATAGATAGGGCGGGTCGCGTAGTAACCGAAGACCCCGAGAACCAACATCCCCACGAACGAGTAGGCGACGAACCCCGCGACGAGCGCGAGCAGGATGACGAAAACCCACCAGCCGAGACGACCCCGTGGCGGAAGCGTGTCGAGATTGAAATTGACCATCGTTTCGTCTAAATCGCTCCTCCCTGCAATGGGTTGTGGCCGGGGGCCCGTGCGAAGCGTCGCGTCTCGCACAGGACGGCCGAATTCGACCGGTACGAGCGATTTTGAGCAACCTCGTATAACTTCCGCGCATTAGCAACCCCCGCGCCTAATGATTCCACCCGTGACAATCGGGTGGGAGAAAAACGATGTTCTATCACGACGACGAACTCCAGTACGAAGTAACGGTCGAGGAACCGAACCCGCGGTTCGCCAAGATGCTTCAGCAGGCTATCGGTGGGGCGGAGGGCGAGATGCGAGTCGCGCTCCAGTACATGTTTCAGGCATTCGCGGTGCCCGCCGACAAGAGCGAGTACCGGCAACTGCTGATGGAGACCGCGACCGAGGAACTCGGTCACATCGAGATGCTCTCCACCGCGGTCGCCAAGAACTTGGAAGGGGCGTCCGAGGAACAGCGCGAGGCGGCGCGAGAGGACGCGGTCATCGCCGAGATGATGGATAGCGGCCAGCCACGGCAGGCGCTCTCGGCGGGCCTGCACGCGATGCCCGTCGATGCCAACGGCGTCCCGTTCAGCGGGGGCTACATCGTCGCCAGCGGCAACCTCGCCGCGGACATGTACGCTAATGTCATGGCCGAATCCACGGGGCGGACTCTCGCCGCACGCCTCTGGGAGATGACCGACGACCCCGGCATGAAGGACATGCTGTCGTACCTCATCGCACGTGATACGATGCACCAGAACCAGTGGCACGCGGCTCTCGAAACGATGGAAGATCACGTTCCGGTCCCGAACAGTTTCCCGCAGGAGAAGGAAAATCAGGAGTACAACTACGAGTTCATGTCCACCTCGAAGGAGGAGCGGCCGAATCCCGACCAGCGCTGGACGCAGGGCGAGTCGGCCGACGGCAAGGAAGAATTCTCCTACGGTCGTCAGCCGGGCGGCGGAACGCCCGACCTCGAGGAAGTCATCGACGCGATGCACAACGAAGTGAACTGAAGCCGTCATCGGCGACCGAACTGTTCACTTTTTTTGTCTGTATCGTCCGGCCCACCTGAAGTGCTCGAAGTATCCCGACGATGGCCCTCACTCGGTGGGGAACGAGTTCCACGTGGGCGAGGACCTTCCAAAGCGCATCATCGTCATCCTCGGCGTGCTGACCGCGGCGTTCACCGTCGTCGCAGTTTGAAAGGCATCACGTCGTTCGCGTCGCTGACCTTCATCGTCGTCTTCGGGGGCATGAGCTACCTCGCGTTGACCCAGAGCGACCACGAATCCGTCTCGGCCGTCCCGCCCGCAATCGGTCTGTTCGGGACGGTTCTCTTCCTCCCCATGATGCTCTGGCACCTCTTTTCTGCCCAAGGCGGCGTCTTCTACACTGTCGCGGCGATCGCCATCGTCTCCGTCATCGTCCAATTGGCCTACCTAATTCAGCGAGAGAGTCCCGCCGTTTACGGCGGGTGTGAATCGCGTACGCTTTGTTCCGCAACCGCCGGTCACTGCTTGTCGGGGGTCTCCAAGTCGTCAGCAGCGTGGATTAACATCCCTCGCCACGTCAGACCATGTTCGTTTTTCACTCGCTTGAGGCGCTCGTACTGTTCGTCGTCCGGAACTTCAATATTCACATGGTTCGACATACAATCTACGACAATCGTAGGTTTATGTTAGTTCCGACCGTACACAGAAGTAGCGATGAAGCGCACCAACACTTTCGAAGTCATTCCCCAATCCGACGCGGACGAGGAGTTACTTCGCCGCTTGTTGGACGCTTCAGCCGCTCTTTGGAACGAAATCAACTACGAGCGCCGCGAGAACTACGCCGACCCAGACGGCGACGTGTGGGAAATCAGCGAGTATCGCGGGCGCTATGGCGGAACGCTCGGTGCTTCGACGGTTCAGCAAATCGAACGGAAGAACCGCGAAGCGTGGAACTCGTTCTTTGCACTCAAGAAGAAGGGCGAAGCCAACGGCAAACCCGGATTCTGGGGCAACGCCGAGGATGGTCGCAACCTTCGGACGTACATCCGCAACACGTCATACACGCTCGAATGGGGCGAGTACTCCCGGCTCGAAATTCTCGTCGGGGATGACCTGAAAGACGAGTACGGTCTTGGACCCCGCGAACGCCTCAGACTCGAAGTTCGCGGCGATCCGAACTGGGACGAGTACGACAAACAAGGCAGGTTGGAGCTGTACTACGACGAGACCGCACAGACGTTCAGGGCCTTTCAGCCAGTCACAATCGACAATTCTCGGCTGGCACAACCACTGGCTTCGGAAGAAGCCGCTCTGGATATTGGTGCGAACAACCTCGTTGCGTGTACGACCACGGCCGGCCAACAGTACCTGTACGAAGGACGCGACCTGTTCGACCGCTTCCGCGAGACGACGCGCCGAATTGCCGAACTTCAGTCGAAACTTCGGGAGGGGCGATACAGCAGCAAGCAGATACGCTCACTGTACCGCCGACGAACCCGCCGACGCGACCACGCCCAAGACGCACTGGTACGCGACCTCATCGAACGGCTGCACGCCGAAGGCGTTTCGACGGTGTACGTCGGAGACTTAACCGACGTGTTAGAAACGTCGTGGTCGGTGCGAGCGAACGCGAAGACGCACAACTTCTGGGCGTTCCGCGCATTCGTCAATCGGCTCGCGTGTACCGCCGAGGAGTTCGGCATCACGGTCGAAGTGTGGTCGGAAGCGTGGACCTCTCAAGAGTGTCCGAACTGCGGTTCGACCGACCGAACCACGCGGCACCAAGATTCACTCACATGTCCCTGTGGTTTCGACGGCCACGCGGATCTCGTAGCGAGCGAGACGTTCCTGAGACGGCACAGCGACGTAGTACGGCCGATGGCACGGCCCGTGCGCCTCAAGTGGAACGACCATTCATGGTCAACGTCACCACGCATTTGTTCCAACGAGGAGCGCACAAACCCGAAAGTTGCCTCTGTGGGCCGGTAAGCGAGACCCCCAGCGAGAGGAAACCCCGGCGTTCACGCCGGGGAGGATGTCATTTCGAGACGGACCTGTTCAGAACCGCTCCAGATGGGCAGTCGTCCGTCGGCAAGGACTAACGGGAAAATAGCGTTTCACCGAATTACCGTCCGTCTCCGCCGAAGGCGCTACGTCTCAGTTTTCGTCGTCCGAATTCGGTTCGATATCGTCGTCGTTCGACGAGGGTCCGGCCGCTTCTGACGGTTCGGCCGCCGAAGGGGATTCGTTGGTCTCGTCGGTAATCGAGCCCGTTGACGCGCTCGCGTCCGAGGTGGCCGCCGCTGACTCCTCGCTGCGCTTTTCTTCCAGAGTGATTCCGTGGACGTCCTCCACGTGTTCGTACAGCTGTTCTTCTCGGTCGAACTCCTTGTCACAGTGGTCGCAAGAGTACGCCTCTTCGTTGGACTCGGTTGCCATGTCTTCGACTTCTCGCGCGAGAACCGAAAGGATTGTACTGGCACATGCAACCCTACCCTATCCCCACCGCTATCACCTCTTCGAGCCGAACCCTCTCATCGCTCCGGTCAGTCGAAAATCCGTTCCCGAACCGGCGGTGGAGATTTAATACAACCGAGTCTGTCTTTCTATGTCATGGGATATATTGTCAAGATGCCCAAGTTGGGACTGGAAATGGACTCCGGGACGCTCAACGTCTGGACCGTTTCCGAAGGCGATACGGTTGAGGAGGGTGCCGTCGTCGCCGAAATCGAGTCGGAGAAGACGACGGCCGAAATCGACGCCCGCGAGGACGGCGTGCTTCGACGGGTCTTCGTCGAGGAGGGCGACGTGACCGACCCGGGGGCACCGCTCGGCATCGTCGCCGCGCCGGACGCGGATATCGACGACTTGGTCGCGGAAGTCGAGGGTGAACCTGCGGAAACTGCATCCGAAACGTCCGCCGAAGACGGGGGTTCGAGTGCCGCACAGGGGAGCGACACGCGGGCCGCCACCGACGGTTCGACCGCATCAGCGAGCGAGGTCAAGGCGACGCCGCGAGCGAAACGACGTGCCGAGGAATTAGACGTGGACCTCACGGTTATCGACGGTACCGGACCGCAGGGTGCCATCGCGGAAACCGATGTCGAGGCGGCCGCCGAGGACGACTCGGCCGAACCGACTAACGATGTGAAGGCGACACCGCGAGCAAAACGGCGGGCGGAGGAGTTGGATGTGCCGCTTCACACTGCCGAGGGGACCGGACCGCAGGGAGCCGTGACCGAAGGCGACGTGGAGGCCGCGGCGGAGTCGATGGAAGAAGAGGCGGCCGAAGTGGAGGCGACTTCGACCGAATCGGCGGGCGGAGAAGCGACCACAGTTGCGGCTACCGACGAACCCGACGTCCCCACGGAACGGGTGTTCGCCACGCCGAGCGCTCGCCGACTCGCACGCGAGTTGGGCGTCGATGTCGAAACCGTGGGAACGGAAGTCGACGGCCGTCTCACGGAAACCGACGTTCGGATGGCGGCCGAGGGAACGACGAGCGAGGAAGTCGAGACGGTGCCCGGAACGCGGGACGAAGAACAGCCGCTGACGGGGATGCGCAGTACCATCGCGGAGCGTCTGGGACAGAGCGACCGCGAAGCGGTCCACGTCACCGAACATCGGTCGGCCGATGCCGAGGAACTCCTCGCCGCCGCGTCCGCCGCGGACGAGGCGCTTTCCCCCGACGTGTCTGTCACGGACATCCTGTTGACGGCGCTATCGGCGACGCTCGACGCCCATCCGGAGTTCAACGCCACCTTCGAGGACGGCGTTCACCGGTTACGCGAAGCACACAACATCTGTGTCGCCGTCGATATCGACGCCGGACTCATCGCGCCCGTGATTCCCGACGTGGACTCGCTCTCTCTTTCCGACCTCGCGGCGAAGCGTAGGGACGTGACCGACCAGGCGCTCTCGGGCGAGTACACGATGGACGACCTCACGGGCGGGACGATAACCGTCTCGAACCTCGGCGTCCTCGGCGTGGAGCGCTTCGACCCGGTCATCAACCCGCCACAGATAGCCATTCTCGGCGTCAACACCATCAAACGCGAAGTGGTCCCAACCGAAGACGACGAGGTCGCCGTCCGCAAGCGCATTTCCTTCTCGCTCTCGTTCGACCACCGTATCGTGGATGGGGCGGACGCCGCCCGATTCCTCGGAACGCTCGTCGAACACGTCGAGAACCCGTGGCCGCTCGTGATCGCGGCGGGCGAAAAGTAGCGCAGGAGTCGGGTTCCCTTCCGGGAATCGAGTTATTCTATGCGGAAGAGTCCTTCATTCGCGGCCCGTCCTATCACCGCGTCGATGTCTACGAGTCGTGGTCCGTCGGCAACGGGGTGCAATTGGACGGACGCATCGCGGACTTCGAGTTCGCGTTCACCGTCGGCGCTGATGACGCCTGTGGTGACGTCGAACGCGAACGCTTCACCGTCGTCGAGTGTGCGATACTCCTCGACGGAAATACGCGATAGGACGCCCGGAACGGTGACCGCGTGTACCTCCTGTTGCGCTTCGTTCGTCCCTACTCGAAAGCCGATGCCACCGGGGTCGTCCGGACGGTGAACGGCGAGACCACCGGCGATGCCGGAGAGACCGATTTCTTTCGGTGACGCCCGCGAGACGACGCCGCCGATGACGTCTTCCGGGTCGAGAATGGCTCGGGTCCCGATGAACTGCTGGTCCAAAATCCCGAGAGTTGCGAGCCCTCGAATGCGGCGTTCCCCACTCCCGTCGTTGACGACTGCTTCGACGGTTCCGTGCCGAATCGTCGTCTCGTCGGCGGGCACTGCACCGCTTGCGATGAGTCCCGTGGCGATACCGGCGACGGTTCCATCGACCGCCGTGGGAACCACATTGTTCGTCCCGGTCGAAATGCTCACGACGGGGACGTCCCCGATTCCGTGGGCGACGTCGCGATTGGTGCCGTCGCCACCGAGGACGACCACGGCATCCGCTTCGTCCGAGAATTGTTCCGCGGCGTTTCGTGCATCTTCACCGGACGCTGTGACCGTCATATCCAGCAGGTCGACTACGAGGTCGTCTGGTGCACCATCCACGATTCGGTCAGCGAGACCGGCGCTGTCCGGCATGACCAGCACTTCGGCATCGTCTGCCATCGTCAGTCCTTCGAGGACGCAGGTTGCTGTTCGCCGTTTCGCATAGTTGCTACTAACGCTCGCGCCGCCCGTCAGTCGCCGGATGTCGCGGCCGGCGACTGGGTTGACGATGAGTCCGACTGTTGGGGACACTTATACGACGCGGTCGATGGCCGCTTTCACGTCGTCGGCGTCCGGCAGGACTTCCTCTTCCAACGCCGGACTGAACGGGATGTGCACGTCCGCGACACCGACGCGCTGAATCGGCGCGTCGAGGCTGAAGAACGCGTTCTCCATGGTGCGCGTCGCAATCTCCGCATGGGTACCGTACGAGAGCGGACTCTCGTCGGCGATGACGAGACGACCCGTCTTCTCGACACTCTCGACGAGCGTGTCGGTATCGAGCGGATAGAGCGACCGGAGGTCGATGACTTCGACGCTTGTCTCGCCCGCGAGTTCGTCCGCGAGTTCGACCGATTCGCCGACCAAGCGTTGGGTCGCGACGACGGTCACGTCGTCACCTTCGCGTTCGACGCTCGCCGTCCCGAGCGGGATGGTGAAGTCCTCGTCGAGCGGGACTTCGCCCGTCTGTTCGTACATCGCCTTGTTCTCGAAGACGAACACCGGGTCGTCCGAACGGATGGCCGACTTCAACAGGCCCTTCGCGGCCCGCGGCGTTCCCGGAGCGACGGCGATGATGCCTGGGAAGTGTGCGAACCACGTGTGTAGCGTGCCCGAATGCTGGCTTGCGGCACCCATCCCGCCGCCTTCGGTCGTTCGAACGGTCACTGGCATCTCAGTCTTTCCGCCGAACATGTAGCGATTCTTCGCCATTTGGTTGATTATCTGCTCGGAACAGACGCCGAGGAAGTCCGCGAACATGATTTCGACGACGGGCCGCGTTCCTGTCGCCGCGGCACCGACCGCCGCGCCCATAAACCCAGCTTCGCTGATCGGTGTATCACGAATTCGGTCCTCGCCGAAATCGTCGACGAGGCCGCTCGTCACTTCGAATACGCCGCCGAACTCGCCGACGTCCTCGCCAATGACGAAGACGTCGTCGTCGCGGTTCAGTTCCTCTCGCATCGCGAGTCGAATCGCCTCGCGAACTGTCATCTCTTCGGTGTCCGACGGTCCCGAAGAGGGCATGCTCTCGGTACTCATCGGTCCTCACCTCCGTCGGTCCGCATCTGCTGTGCGAAATCGTTTATCTCGGGTACGTTGGCGTTGAACATGTCGTCGTAGGCCTCGCTTGGGTCGGGGTAGTCGGCTTCCTTGGCTTTCTCTGCTGCCGCTTCCACCTGCTCGCTGATTTCCGATTCCATCTCTTCGAACTCTGATTCGGTGATGGTGCCGGCGTCGATCAGCCGTTCCCTGAATTTCTCTATCGCGTCGTTTTCCTTCCAAATCGCGATGTCGTCGTCGGTTCGGTACGGCTGTTGGTCGCCCTCGAAGTGACCGCGATAGCGGTAGGTATCCGCTTCGATGAACGTCGGTCCATCGCGTGCGAGCGCACGCTTCCGGGCTTCTTTCACCGCTTCGTAGACGGCGGTGACGTCCATTCCATCCACCGTGAATCCGGGGATGTTGTACGCCTCCGCCGTCTCGCTCAGGTTCTGGAGGTTGTGCTGTTTTTCGACCGGTGTCCCCTCACCGAACTGGTTGTTCTCGACCAGGAATATCGCCGGGAGGTTCCACGTCGCGGCGAGGTTGATGGCTTCGTGAATCTGTCCCTGTGCGACGGCACCGTCGCCGAAGAACGCCAACGCGACGGTGTCCTCCCCTTTGACCTGCGACGTGAGGGCGGCACCGGTGGCGAGCGGCGGCCCGGCACCCACGATACCGTTCGCACCTAGCATGCCTGCATCCACGTCTGCGATGTGCATCGAGCCACCCTTGCCGTTGCAGTAGCCATCCGCCTTGCCGTACAACTCGGACATCATCCCCTCCAATCCGAGTCCCTTCGCGATGCAGTGGCCGTGTCCTCGGTGGGTACTCGTGATGTAGTCTTCTTCCTCCAATGCCGAACACGCACCGACACCGACTGCCTCCTCACCGATATAGAGGTGTACGAATCCCGGGAGTTCTCCGTCGCCGAATAACTCACCCGCTTTCGTGTCGAACGCCCGAATCGTCAGCATCCGACGTAACGCTTCTTTTTGCCCCTCTTCTGTTTCGATGTCAATTGCTACCATTGTACATGCTATAGTTGCTACATCGGGCATTAACTATTATGATTGATTATGGACGTATCATTCTGAAAATTTGAACTATCACTGAAAACTTATCCGCTTCTGGAAGGGTTCGTCGGCAGAAACAACCGCCCCGATTTCTACCTTCTTCTGCCGTTCTCAGAAGGCGTCACCGTGGACGCTGACGTCCGCGTGGAGTTCCTCCCGAACTGCGTCGTGGACGTGATACAGGTCGTTCGCTCGACGTACGACGGCCCGTAGCGTCTCGGTCGGACTCGGATCGGTTTCTGTGTGCGCGTCGATTGTGAGTTCGCAACGGTCGATTTCGGAGACGTTTCTGTACCCTCCATTGATATCGTCGTGCTTCGAGCATCGTCCGTTTCACGGTCAGCGCCCACGGAGGGGTTACCGCTGCCAATTACGGGCGACCACTTTTCCGACGAGGAATCCCGTTCAGAGATACGAACCGTCGTACGATTCGGCCGACTTCGGTGTGTGGACGTTTCCACACTCGGCGCATTCGATGTGGTCTTGGGCGTCACGCGTCGTATCGAGTGATCCACAGTTGCCACAGAAGTAGCCGAATTGCTCGGTGAACTCCTCGTCTGTGTAGGTAACGAAAAACGGGTTTTCGGTTCCCGATTTCGCTTCCTCCACGTTCAGGTATACAGTCTCTCCGTCGTCGGTCGTGGCAGTCAGCACTCCGTCCTGCGTTTCTGTGTTCTCCAATGCCACTTCCGTCGGTTCGAGTTCCTCCTCGGACCCGTCGTCAACTGCCTCTCGTTCTGATGCATCGAGGGTGTACCGATCCTCGACGAACGATTCGCCGCCGTATTCGACCTGCTGATCATCCGTCTTCCCGACGTCGAAATCGGCGAGGAACCCTGCACCTTCCCTGTTCGCTTCAAGGATTTTCACGTGGATTCGCTCCGCGCCGTCCTCGCGTAACTTCTCTACCGTCGTTTCGAGTAACTCCTTTCCGACCCCTTTCCCACGGTGTTCGGGGTCTTCGAATATCCATCGTATTTCACCCGTGTCACCGTCGAGATGTCCTTCGATGAATCCGACGAGCGTCTCGAACTCCTCGTCTTCGAGCGCGAACGCGTAGCCCTCCGAGCGCGTTATCACGTCGGCAAGTCGTTCGTCGGAGAACTCCTCGTCGACGATGTTCTCGATCTGCTGTGGACTTAGGGAGTACGAGGTGGTCATCGCGCTACGTGCCAACTCGTGAATCCGCTCCGCATCATTCGAGGTCGTTTCGTGGAGTTTCATACTCTATCTTTTTTCCTTGAATCGGATAAACTCATGCCAGAACGGTTACGGTGCTGTGGATATTCCTGACTCTTCTCACTGATACTGCTCTTCGGATAGGACCGTTTCGAATCCGACCTTTAAACTAAATCTTTATTTTATTAAATTATAAAAAACTACGAAAAAAGGTTTGAAACCCCAGCGGATAGACCGACTCAGTACGGTGACTGGCACTCTGTAACAAACACTCTCCAAAGCGAGCAGCGAGATGCGAACGACTACCGCCTACAACCACGATGTCACGGTTACAATCAGATATCAAAAGAAGAGTCGAACGGTGTGATACCCGCTATAGCATTCAGAGTTTGCGCGTGAGAATTCTCACCACGAGCAACGATAGGATGAACGCTGACTCCTTCCAGCGAACGACCGATGTGGTGTCCTGATGACTGGATCGAAACGAATGCCTCAACAGGAAGTCGGATATAGTGATCGTCGGTGTCGCAACTGCGGTTCATTTGTCACGCCGGACTTCGGTCGCGTCTGTGGGAACAACGACGATGAAGTGTTTGGTTGCTTTAGTTGTTTGTCGGCAACAGCAGTGAAAAACGGGGCGGCACGTGTTGAAAAATCTCCTTCTCACTCTTCGACGACAAGCGAGCAAGTGACGAGATAATCGGTTCGGTCGTCGTCGCTTGCGCTGCTTTCGAGCGTAACCGGTTGATTAGTTCCTCGCACCAATCCGACGGCTACGAACGAAGAGACGGGGTGATCAAATCGGTCCACAGCACCATATCGACTCCCGGTAATAGCGATAGTGATGCGTCCCTCTTCGGGATCCACATCGGGTGTTGCACTTTCAACGAGTTCAAATCCTTCGACGAGTGCATCCGCAAGTTGGTCTGCAAGGTCAGGTAGTTCGGTCGCGGTATCACCCACCATCGACTCAAACTCTGAGAATAGTCCCGACCCGGTAGGGGGGACGGTCACTCCTCGTTGACGCTCATCGTCCGTCACGACAAATAATGTGTTCGCGTTGTCTTTCGCGGGAAGGTCGTAGTTGCGGTGTTGGGGAACGAACAGCCGTACGCCTGCGTCCCCGCTCGCTGTATTTGTCGTCGGAAGATACACCGTCGTGTCGGTCAAGCCTAGTGTCTCTACAAGCTCTCCACCAGTTGCAGCGTGGGCGGCGTAGGTCTGCTCGCCGACTGACGCTGAGACGAACTGTTCCGGGGTGAGGAAATATGTGAGTACACCAGCGAACAATCCGGTGCCGGCCAACGCGAGGAGCACGGTTTGTGCGGTGGGAAATAGCAGAGCACCCATCCCGGCGAGGATGCCGAGTCCAACCATTCCAAGCGCGGTTTGTCGGTAACTCGTCCGTCGGGCACGGCGATATTCGTCGCGCAACCGTTTGTTTTCTTCCGTAAGGAGTTCAATTCTGGCAGTGAGGTCGGCGACCGATTCAGCATCCGATTCCGTTTGGTTACCCTGTTCTGGGGTAGGTGAAACAGATTGTTTACTCATGAGTACTCTCCTCTACGAGTCCGAGTGCGACGCGTTCGTATCGGTGCAGTCCATACGAGGCGATGGCAAAGACGAAGATTACAACGGCGATTGCAATCCAAAGCCGATTACTCCACTGAAGGCTTCTCAGTGTACCCACACCGAATAGAACAGCCATAGCGCTTGTGACGGTGACACGCCAGCGCGGTCGATCAATCGTCAATAATGGTCCGACGAGTACAGCAAGGAGGCCGATCTCCAGTAGGATAAGGTATTCAGCGGCGATGCTATCGGCGAGGATAGCAACGATGAGTTGCCCAAACGCGACGGTGTACAACGTCGATACAGTGTACCACACCAGTAGGAATACTACTCCGGCGAGAACTCCCGGTAGTCCAGTGGCGACGGTGCAAAGGATTCCAATGAGGAGCGCTCCGATGCCACCGAGCCAAGTTGAGGTCTCCTCTTGCATCGTTATTGCCCCCGAACGGCAATTTCTCTCGTTCGTTGGGCTTCGGTGAGAATCGCTTCGATTCGATCGCTTGGACCGACTTCGAACGCGGTCACACCATCGATTTGAGTAAGATCACGGCGGAACTGCTCGAAATCGACGTAATCTTCATATGCTGTTTCGACATCTCCGATTCCGCCCTGTTCGAACAACACCGTAGGCGCGAGGAAAACGAGAACCTGTTTGGAGTGGTGACGTGCCGCTCTGACTGCCTCTCGAACTTCCATTCGATGTGTATCGTCCGTGAGGATCACGGTCACGAGAGGTCCCTGGATTCTTCGGAGATATGTCCGAGTCGCCTTGTATAGCGGGTCATCTTCGATTTGTTGTACATACCGTTCAGAGTTTGTAACATAGGGGAGAAGGGCTCGCCCGAACGACGAACTGTCATCGCGGAGGCGACTCGCCATTTCTCGTGCTTGGCGGGGTGTTTGAGTTCTCTCTGTTCTCCGCCTTGTTGTCGCGCGTGCCAGGGATACATTGTCTCCGTATGTTCTTCCGTCCTCCGCAGGGTGCGGAACAAGGTCGTGTAGGTCTGTTTCTAAGCCAATGTAGTGGCGGGTGCTTGCAGCCGGCTGCCGGACGGTAGTCACGCCTCCATCTTCAACGGTGTAGAGCGAAATTGGCTCTCCATTCATCTGTGCGTTATCGACATAGGCGAGCGCGACCTGTCGAAGATAATCGAGTTTCGTTTCTCCTGTTTTCCCCGTTGCCATCTCCGACTGATTGTCGACGACGAGCGCGGTCGAAAGGTCTGTTTCGGCATCGAATTCACGGACATGGGGTCGTCTCATTCGCGCAGTGGCCTTCCAGTCGATTTGTCGAACCGTATCTCCTGGCACATACTGTCTGATCTCCCCTGGGTCGAGGCCGGCGCCACTTTCGCC
Source organism: Haladaptatus sp. HS23 (assembly GCF_056892285.1). Classification (NCBI taxonomy): domain Archaea; kingdom Methanobacteriati; phylum Methanobacteriota; class Halobacteria; order Halobacteriales; family Haladaptataceae; genus Haladaptatus; species Haladaptatus sp. HS23. The sequence goes on from NZ_JBXGLH010000003.1 coordinate 337,312, forward strand.
AGTTTCGTGCTCACCAAAGACGGTGGACATCCCTTTGCCAGCCATGCCAACATGAAGTGAGCGTGGGCGTCGCGGTCTGACGGTTATACTTGTGGTATTCCCTGCCGAAACCGTCGAGCGAAACATCCCAGTTTGGTCTGTAAGCGTCACGATTGGTGGCGGACACTCGAATTTTCCGGCGACCGGCCAGCGAAGTGACAACGTCGTCGTCGCTTCCGTATCCCCAGTGGCAAGACGAAGCTGTTGGTGTTCCGGGTCGCGGATGGTTGCAGTCACTGGCGGCTGTGCCTCAACGGTCATTGAAAGCCCGGAAGGCTCCGGAAGCGTTGCACGCACTGCGATCGATAATTCTTCGTCAGTACTCACGCGATCGCGTGATGCTGATTGGGTTACGGTGAGGTTGTCTGTCGTTGCCAGCACGTCACGCACAAAGCGATACTGCTGAACGATCAGTGACGCGCCGATTCCGGCTGCTCCCACGAGAAGTAAGGGTTGATCGAGAAGCCATGCACTGATCGCGAGTAGACAGACAAGTACCACCCCAGCTTCGTATCGCCGCGTCACCTCCATACTATCGACAGCAATCCCCACCTAATTTAATGTACTGTATTACCTGTCGATCAGAATCCGTCGTCACTGTTCTGTGAATCGGATTTATTACTACGGGACGGTGAATATATTTGAGATCAACTGACCGTCTGCTCATCGACGACTGGTCTACGGTAGTGAAATATAATTTCGGTACACTCTTGTGACGTGGCTGTCTTCGAATGTGACGCATGACGCGCGTCGTACAGCAATTACATCTACAGACCTGGATATCCCGCTTTAAGAGCTCCCTCCAATACCAGCCCACAAGAGATGAGTATCGATGATTTTCGCATCGCCTCTTCAGTGGGCTATCAATCAATTCCCTGGTTCCGAGGGCCAGTTTTTCCTCTCACTCATTGTCGGTATCGGGTTCATCCTCTGTGAGTGGCTACTCTGGAGACTCTCGCGGGTTGCAAAGCGTGACTATCCATTTCGCCTCGTAAATATCGGTCTCTTCATCGCGAGTCTGATTCTCATTGGAGTCAGTGGCAGTCTTTTCGTCATCATCTGGGAACAGACGAATCAAGCGAAAGAAGGTGTAAAAGCACTCGGCGCAGTCAGAAAGACCGGATTTCAGATCGTGCTGACATTTGGTGTATGTGTCGCAGCGTACGTGAGTTCTGGGATGGTTGATCGGGTCGTCGACCGACTCTTACAACAGACCGAGGAGATCACACGGCATCAGGCAAAGATTGTTTCGCGATTGTCTATTATCGGTGTATATCTCGTAGGTTTTGTCGCCATATTGGGTGTCTGGAAAATAAACCTCCAAGGGTTATTTGTGGGTGCTGGACTGCTTGGTGCTGCAATCGGATTAGCAGCGAATGAAACGCTTGGGTCACTGCTCGCTGGCTTTCAACTCATGTTCTCCCGGCCGTTCGAGATCGGCGACTGGGTACAGATTGGTGAGCACGAGGGGATCGTGACTGATATCACGATTTTCACAACGCGTATTGAGACGTTTGAGGGAAAATATGTTATGCTCCCAAATGACTTTGTGAGTAGTAGTACACTCATCAATATCGGGCGGAAGGGACGCCTTCGACTCAATGTTGAAGTTGGAGTAGATTACGAAGCAGATCCTGATTATGCGATGGATATCGCAAAGGAGGCAATGAAGGGTGTCGATGATATCCTAACGGTACCCAGTCCAGACGTGGTGTTAAAACAGCTAGGAGATTCTGCAGTACTGCTCGAGCTCCGGTTCTGGATCGAGAAACCAAGTAGTCGTCGGAAATGGCGAGCAGTGACCGCCGTGGTTCGAGCTGTCAAACTCGCTTATGACCGAGAAGGAATCAAAATTCCATATCCTCAGCAGGAGGTGTCGGCTCGGAAAGAAGCCGGTGGGTTTCGGGTGGTCGATGGCGAATCAACGGTTACAATTCCCGAACAAGATTGAGCAAGTCAATCAAGATTGTCCCATAAAAAAGTATGCCGAACCAATGGCACACAGAGTTTAAGATTCGTTCTCAACAACTTGGCTTTTTTAGAAGAGTATCGTCTTTAGAGTCTGTCGACTCTGTCCGGACGTATTTTGTTGTTCCATGAGTCGTACCGATCACCTCGGTAAGATCTCCTCTGTACTCAACGTGGACTGTATCGCCATCTTGTTTGATCATCTCGTACACCTGACGTGGCGTTCGAGTAGTTATCCCCCGCTTTCAGTCCGAAACCCAATTTCCTCAATACAACGGCAATCATCATATTGGGAGTCGTAGTCGAGGGTCACACATTCGACTTTATACCGTGCCATGTGATAACTCCATAATAAGATGTTAGAGTTCACGAACAGTAAAGACTGGTACCTACAACATAGACAACACATTTTGAAAAGAGATTATCAACTAGAATGTCCCGGCCTGAGAAGAAGTTCGAGATGATAGCACTCAGAATAGCAAATTGTTCGACCTGTGCCCAGTTCTGTGCCATCACGTCAGGACACCTATCTCCTTGGTCGCCACAACATTTGTGTCAGTAATAATTCCTCCACAAACGAGATGCGTGTTTGGTATTGGAGTCCTCATCGCCTTTGTCCCAGGTGCAATCGCGCTCATTATTTCGACCAGTCCTAACAGCATTTATATACTGGTTCGCAATGTGAGCGATGGGCAATCGTCGGAAGTGTTGGCCGCACTGGTGTCTTCAAAAGGAAGTATTATCCATACAACAGCTGCTGTACTTGGATTGTCAGCTATCCTGCGGACATCTACACGGGCATACTCGATTGTCAAATTTGTTGTCGAAGCGTATCTCCTCTATCTCGTAATGAAGACATTCCGACATACCGATGTGTTTGACATTACGACAGAGAGTACTAGCTACACGCCACGCGAGTCTTTTCGTAGTGCTCTTATGAGATAACGTGGGCACTGCAGCACCTGATGTGGTATTGACTGACAGTACTCAGTCGTTCTCAAAGGAAATCTGATCGTCTTTGTTTCGAACAGTAGCACAAAGCATTTACCGATCCCTAATAAGGTACAGAATGCGGTGCGTTCGCTAATGATCCCTGAATGGGTCTTCAACGTGGGTCTGGTGCCATCACTCCTGATCCACTATTACCCCTACCCACACCCTCCTTCCTGTTCGAACGCGTGCTATTCTCTGGCCGAGCAAAGACGATCGTTGTGTTATCTCAGTACCCAAATCGAAGTATTTTGTCTTGAAACAACAGTAATGTGGTCTGAATCGACTTTATCTCTATAGAAAATACAGCGAGAGTACTACGGGTCATCCGACGCGGGGTAGTTCACCCCGTCTTTGCGTTGATTGTCTGGGTTGTACTAGGAGTTTCTGCTTTGCTTGTTGTGAGTACTGGCGAGCAAAATTCTCGACAGTTGCTGTGGTCTATTTTTCTTCGAGGAGAGAATCCCGCCGTTTACGGCGTTAACGAGACGGGTTGCGTCTCGTTCGCACACCAGAACGCGAAGCGTTCTGGGGACGGGAGTGAATCCGACAACTCCTACGTAATCTACCGCCGATGGCAGATCGTATATTCAACGCCAATCCGTAGCATTAGGTAACTGGTTCGATATTGGCTATGTATGGCGATTGAGGTCACACGTACCTACGTTGGTTCCATCCAGAACTACCAACAGGTCTGCGATGGCCTCGACTCGCTCGGAAACTCCGCCTCGAAACTCTGGAACGTCGCACGATGGACAGCAGACCGCGTGTGGGATACAATCGGTGAGATTCCCGATGAAGGGCCCGCTGAAAGCGTATATGAAGTACCAAAGCGTGCTGGAAAGACCTGAACGCACAATCCAGTCAGAAAGTCATCAAAGAACTTTCCGACGCTTTACAGTCATGATTCGACCTGCGACAGAAAGACGACATGGCGAATCCACCCGGCTACCGCAAATACGGCGACACTCGTCCACGCAGTACGGTCACGTTTAAAGCGGACGGCTTCAAACACGACTCCGAGAACAACAGAGTCCGACTCTCGAAAGGCTCGAACCTCAAAGAACATTTCTCGGACTTCATCCTCTGCGAACTTCATCCTCTGCGAGTACCAAACCCACCCGGATGTAGACTTCTCAGAAGTCAACAAGGTACAGAACGTTCAGGCAGTCTGGAACCGCGACGAGTGGGAACTGCACTTTGTCTGCAAAGTCGAACTCGAAACCGACGACTCTGCAGGCGACGAAGTGGCCGGAATCGACCTCGGCATCAAGAATATCGCCACAGTCGCGTTCCCCAACGAGTACGTTCTGCACCCCGGCAATTCACTCAAGCAAGACAAGCACTACTTCACACGTGCAGAGTACGACACAGAAGGCGAAAACGGCCCGTCCGAGAAGTCGATGTGGGCACGCCAAAAACTCGCAGACCGTGAGACGCACTTCTACCACACTCTTGCAGACAGCATCATCACCGAATGTGTTGAACGCGGTGTCGGCACGCTCGCGGTGAGTTGGCCCGAGAACGTTCGTGATTCGGACTGGGGAAAGACGGGGAACAAGAAGTTGCATTCATGGGCGTTTGACCGCATCTACCAGTACCTCACGTACAAAGGCGAGGAGCACGGCGTCGAGGTGTTGAAAGAGAACGAGTGGGACACCTCACAGACCTGCTCACGGTGTGGCGACGACACGAGTCGAACCGTGTCGAACGTGGCCTGTCTGTCTGCTCGTCGTGTGGATTAGCCGGGAATGCGGATTGCAACGCGGCGGAGAACATGCGGCAGAAGATAACTCCAAGTCCTCACGGCGAGGATAGGAGTAACGGCTGTGTGGCACAGCCACCGACATACGTGTTCGACCGCGAGAGCGGGGTGTTTCGCACGAGAGAGCAGGTCGTGTCGTAGACCGGAAAATATCCCTCCTGCGGGACGGGAAGCCCCAGCGTTTACGCCAGGGAGGATGTCACTGGTGACTGTAGCCTGGTAGTTACGGCGTTCCATGGGTGAAGGAATTGTCGAGGTACCTACGAACAATAAACGTGAAAACTCGACTTTCTTATTACTCTGAATTTTCGAGTCGTGATCGAAGATACGCGCCGACGCCAGCAAGTCCACCAATCGTGGTGAGTACTCCAAAACCTGGCTGTCCATCGGAGTTCGTAGTACTCGTACTGGTCGTTTGAATTGTTGACTCTCCCGTAGTCGTCTTGCCTGTCCTTGTGGTCGTCGTTTTAGACATCGTCAATTGCCTAGTGGTGGATGTAGAAGCGGTTGTGACCTCTGAACTCGTCCCGGTGGTAGTCGTTTCTTGAACCGTTGTTGTTTTGGTTGTCGTCGCCGTCTCCGTCCCTGTCGTTGGCTCGGTTGTTGTTTGGGTCGAGGGTTCAGTTATTGTTGTAGTTGGTTCAGACCCGGAACCAAGAACGTGGAAGTCTGCATATTCTGTGTACATCCAATCGAGGGTCGACATCATCGGATACGTCGTAATGAATGCTCGTCCATCAGAAATAACGGGTGATCGAGCGGTAGGGCCATAATCATCAATCTCCCAACTCCCGAATGAGTAGTCCCACTTCTGATCTCCGGATAGTGGGTCGAGAGCAGCGATTAGTGCGTCTCCATCATCCTGTTCTGGGGTTGTTCGCCCAGGAACGTAGAGTGTCTCACCACCAACTGTTGGCGTGGAAGAAAGCTCTGCACTGATCTCTGTCCTCCATGCTACCTCGCCCGACTTTGCGTTGACTGCCCGGATCGAATTTCCAACTCCGAAAAACACGTGTCCGTGAGCGACTGTCAGTCGGGACCCCCACCATTCATCTTTAAATCCAAGTGGATATTCCCACTGAACTGTCCCATCGCTCGTGGACCTCGCTTTCACCACCGGCTCGTTGTCGTCTTTACTTCCAATGCCATACACGAGGCTATCGACGGCTGTTTGTATCCAGTCTTCATCAGCAGAGACATCCCAGAGAACAGAGCCATCGTCGGCTTGGAGTGCGACCCCATCCGCAGTGAGGACAATTCCATCAGTATAACACGCAGTTCCATCAACTCCGTCGGTTGTCCAGATACTGTCACCAGTCGAGGGATCTAGTTGAGCAATACTTCCAGAGATGTCAACATAGAGCCGACCGTCCGCAACGAGTGCATTCGATAGACCGGCCGACGCAGATTTGTGCCACTTCTGTTTGCCGCTGTTGCTATCAAGCGCGAAGAATCCAGATGCTTCGGCATCCTCGGAACCGTGGGTGTTGAAAAAGATGGTGTCCCCACTGATTGTCGGTGTCCCCGGGCGAGCGATCCCATCGTGCTTCCAAACTGTGGTCTTTTGCTCCAGATCAAAGGCAGCTACATAGCCCTTGCTGACTGAAGGGGTGTGTGCCGTTGTTACAGCTAAATACACGGTCCCATTATCGACAACCGGTTCTGCGGTGTGCATTCCACCGTCCATATCAAATGACCATTCGGTAGTGACATTTGATCCTGGACCAGGATCGGTGGTTGCGCCAGTTCGTCCCGGATTTCCACGAGGCATCGTCCATGTATCGCTATATCCGTCAGCAGCTTTTGTGGATGGAGTGAACTGTGATCCAACCGCAAGTGTTGTGCCAAGAACGCCAGCCGTTTTTAAGAATCCCCGCCGAGTTCTAGATTTCATGACGAATTCTTTTCCTCAAATATGTATAAGTTTTGTGTGAATATTCAGGGCCTTGACTACGAGACACACCCATTGGAAGGGAGACATGGAACCAATAATAACGACGAGGAGCAAAGAAAAGGAGAAAGCCTTTGTTGGGTGCGTAATGATATCCGACTGCCTTGGTAGCTCAGGCTGGCAGAGCAACTCCTTTGTAAGGAGTCGGTCGGGAGTTCAAATCTCTCCTAAGGCTTTCCATCGAATTCTGGACAACAGAGTATGAGAGGAGTTCTAGAGGATTGTTTAAAGTCAATTTGAGCTATTCTTTGCCGCGCACCGTAACCTCCGCCTCATCCGTATCATCGCTCGCCTCGTCTGCGCTATCTTCGACTGTCTCATTGGCTTTTTCAGCGGCTTCCTCTGCTGTCTCTTTCGCATCATCGAGCGTCTCCGTCGCTTCCCGTTTCTCAACGTGCTCACGGAGTGTTTTCTCGATATGATCTCAGAACTGCGGTTGACTTAGCGTTCGTTCAAGTGCTATGACAAACGTACTACAGAGACGATGGGGCAGCGATGGGTGCTATATCCGAAGAGACCAACGAACCGCCCAGTGGTGGGTGTGAGAAACCCCGTGATTGAGGACGGGGAGGATCTCACCTTCTGGCGTGGTAGTGGATGAGCTTCGATTCAGTCGTCGATTTTGATGGTTCATTATACAACCACTCGACCGTCTCGTCAACGTTCTTCTTCAGTTCGTCGTAGCTGATTTCTCCCTGGTTGTACTGCTCAACCCATGTCCGCTCAATATGGTAGTAAGCCAGCGGCTCATTGTAGCCTTCTTGGATGGTGGCATGAAGAGTGTTTGTCTGCCAGCCATCTTCGACTCCTGCAGCAAATGCTTCGATGATCATATCCATCTCTTCGTGTTGAGCATTTGCGTCGCCCAAATACTGCGTGGCATAGATCACAGATGGGTTCCCAGTATGATGGGAGTAGTGAACCACAGTGATACCACTCGATTCGATTTCTGCGAGGAACTTCTTTCGATATCTATCTTCGCCCTTAACAGAAGTCGTGGTCGTTGTTTCGTCAGACGTTGTCTGTGGCGATTCGGATGTAGTTGCAGCTGTCAATGTTGAGGTCTGCGTTGGGTCTTGTGTTGTAGTAGTTCGTGTCCCTGCAGTAGTTGTGCCATCAGTAGAGGCTGAATCGCCACTCGATGAATCACTATTCGAATCATCACTCGATGTGTCGTCAGTTGACGAATTGGAACTCGTTGCCGATTCGTCGGTCGTTGCGGCGTCACCGTCGTCTGTTGAGTCTTCGATTGGCTCTTGGGTTGTCACCGAGGATGATTTGTCGGTCGATGTATCCTTTCCTGCCTTTTCAGCCGTGGTGGTCGAATCGCTTTTCGACGAGTCGGAACTGTGCCCGCTTTCGGACGTATCTATATTCGACGACACGGTGGTTGAGTCCGCTACCGTTGCTGTGCCCTCACTATTGGTTGTGGTTGCTGTATTGTCGGCTGCAATCTCCGATGTCGTTTTACTATCATGTGTACTCGTAGTTGTTTCGTTATCAATAGTACCGAATGATGAACAACCAGCTCCAAGAACCATTATGATAACAGCTATAATTGTAATTTTCCGATTTACGCTCATATATCACGATCTCGTCTTATCTGGATAAGTATATCCAGTATTGGTTATTAAGCATTTATGGATAACAAATTACCATTCTGCTCGGTGGGTCATGGATATGGTTGGGGTGACCTCCTCCTCGGCGGAAACGCGGAGGCCTTTCACGAGCCGAGACCCGCTGGTTTGGGAACTTACGTTTGTAAACCGATAGGATACTGGCAGGGCCACGCTGCCGTTATTCCTATCCGGCAGTGGGGTCATGGTTCTGCCCTGCTGACTCGGAAGTATCTTGGTTATCTTACGTCAGTTAGCATCCAGTACAGCCACTGACCACGTAAATCTACTGTGCGGCGATTCACGCCCGCCGTCGACGGCGGGATTCTCTCGCCTCAAAAAGATAGATTTCCCAGTTCACGAATTACGTTGAAACACGTAGTGGCAGACAGGACACTTTCGTTCGAGATCATCGATCACGCAACTACTTGTCTTACCGGTCCATCGACAGTCAGGACATTGAGTGAGGCCAGTTCCCATTTCCTCTCTAAATGACCTCCTATAACAACTAGTTTAGGTATGTGAAAGTATCCAGAATTCGACAACCGAATGCCTGTCGAAGAGAAGTTAAAATAGATAGTGTCGAATCAAGAAAGAAGTAGTTTTTACGATGGAATGTGAGAAGATAGGTGTGTCTCGGTTCACCGCTTCGCTCGGTCTTCTCGCTCTCCTCCTCATAGCGACAGTACTGCCCGCACAGGTAGCCGCAATATCGGCAGCTGACAGTACCCAGCTCACGTCGACGCCGGATCAAGTTGAAACGGTGCCACTCGCTCGCAACAATTCCTCGGTTCATCATGAAGATCCCGACGATGCCCAATCTGAGGAAGATCTCTCTGGTCTTGAAGCATATCTTGCCGGTCAGTTATCCTCACGTCTCGGGGGGAGCTCGGTCCAAATCGAACAAGGGCAGTATCAGAAGGCCCGTTCGGTATTAGGAGATGATTATAACGATCTCCTAGGTAAGTACGTCGAGGTCTCCGGACAGACAGAGGGAACAAAGGACGACCAGACTGCAGAAACGCTCAAAAACACTCAAAAGAACCAGCAAACATACGTCTCGAAAGTTCAGCGCTATCGGACACTTCATGATCGATATCAACGAGCAAAACAGAACGGAAACGATGGAAAAGCTCGAAATCTCGCTCGAAAGCTCAACCGACTGGCGCGACAAATCAATCAAAAGAGTGGCAATCTGACGTCAAATTACAATCAGCTCTCGAACCGCACGAACGTCAGTACAGACAAAGAAAAACAACGGATTCAGAACGTCACACAGAACATCTCTACCCAGCAAACTGAAGTACGCGAAACGGAGTTCATTAAAACTAATCTGTCAGTCTCGCTTGAGTCAGATCAAGTATCGTTTCTTGAGCCGATTACTGTTACTGGCCAGTTGACGAATGAAGACGGGGAGGCAATTGAAAACAAGTCGATTTTCCTTCTGATGGGAGAGAATCGTACGAAACGAACTGATTACCGGACCGACGAGGATGGTGAGTTCACATTGACTGGACGACCAGCAGTAACAGCGCTTGGTAGCCAGTCATTCCGTGTCGAGTACCGACCGCGAAACGACACTATCTATCTCGGCTCGAACGATTCAGTTCAAGCGACAGTCTCACAGGTCGAAGGAAACATTTCGATCTCGTCACACACACAACGAGTCGGATACAACGATACAGTGTCGGTGTCGGGACGCGTTCAAGCAGACGAAATCGTCGCAGCCGATGTTCCGGTCGCCATCTATGCTGGTAACGTTCAGCTTGGAACGACTCGTACCGCACAGAATGGTACGTTCTCATTTACACGTTCTCTTCCCACTAATGTACCTGCGAATACCCGTAAGATTCGCGTATCCTTCCCGTTCCACAATCGTTCCCTCACTGCAGCAAACGCAACGGCGCCGGTCACTATCGACACATCAAAAACTACACTCACGCTTTCAGGATCGAAAGGGAAACCAAAAACCGTCGACTTCTCTGGACAGCTCAAGACCAAATCTGGGCAATCACTTGCTGGTCAACGGGTACAGATCTTCACTAACGGAACACAGGTAGCAACCACACGGACAAACAAAAACGGGTCTTATCGAATCTCAGCAGCGATTCCAGCAGCACTCCTTTCCTCGAACGGCAATACCACGTTTGTCGCACGTTTCAATGGCCGAGGAAAGAACGTCGAATCAGCACGCGCTTCGACAACGATTTTGGGTTCATCCGTTGAAAGTGATTCACTGCTGCCGATACCACGTCGTTGGTTAGGGTTGGGAATCGCCGGAATCGGAGTCCTGGCCGCCCTCGGTGGATATCTCTTCTTGCGCTCGAATGACGATGAAGACGAGGAGACGGTAACTGACGATGAGAGTACGCCGGAACCTGATAGTGTTCCCACTACCGAGGAGACGGCATCTGATCCGTCACCATCCGCGATGGCGTTCCTTGATCGTGCCCGCTCGGCACGCGACGACGGAGAGTTTGAAAGAGCTGTCGAGATGGGGTATGCAGCAACTCGAAACCGCTTTGCAAGCGTTGTTCCGACGACCGCATTGACTCACTGGGAGTTCTATAACGCTTGCCAGGAAGCTGATGTCGGCGATGAGACGCTATCTACCATCGGTGATGTGACCGAACGGTACGAACGGGCGGCATTCGCGACGAATCGCGTGGGTCGTGAAACGGCGACAGCCGTCATTGACGCTGTAAGTTCGCTGGTCGGAAACGACAGTGACGGTGATGGCGCAACCAAATGAGTCGTTGTTTCGCCTAGAAGAAATCGTCCAGTTTGGCGTTGATCGTGGTCAATGCCTGTTTCACTTGCGGTGGGGCGATCTGACCGATTTTCGCTTTATACGGGTTTTCACTGGGGTTATAGGTGTACTTCAGTAATTCGGGCCACTTCGTCTCGATGACACTGTTTATCAGGTCATACTCTGGTGGTGAGACTCGCGATCGCTCGACATGCAACCCCGTCAGTAGTAGATCATAGTTCACGAGAGGAGACACTCCTCTTAGTGCAAAGTCCGTTTCCCGTGGTGCCAATGCTCCCCATCGGCCCATCCGCTGCTCCCAGTACAGGAGATTCGCGGGCGACAAGTTGTACTCCTTCGCGTACTCGACTGCACCAGGTAACCATTCTTTGATTTCCTTTCTGACAAACTCACTATCGGGATATTGGAGTTCGTTACAGAAGTGATCCACCAGATTTTCTCCGTTTTCGGGCATCACATAGTTCATCTTGTAAACGGGCCCATTTCCGCTCACATAGAGGTCTTTGTTTACGTCGAAATTATTGTAGAAAAACTGAATGTGTCTTGTCTTAGGTAGGTACCGAGTCCAACAGAGATAGTCGTCGAACGCCGCTCGAAAGTCATCATCGAGCGACCGAGGGTGATGAATCGAATAGTCGAAATCCTGTTCCGTGGCTATCCGCTTTGGTATCTTTACGTCGGGATGTTCACCCTTTCCCCAATCGGAGAACGTATACCAGGTAATGTCCTGGATGATGTCCCGAGAACAAGCGAGTAGCATTCTCGTGTCACGTCCCGCTGTAATCGGGGTGAGGAGGCGGTAGTTGTCGTTGAATGACTTCATCGCTCCTGAAATATGGTCTGCGATGTACTCGGCTGGTGGTCGTTGGATATCCGGCACAAAGAGTGGGCGCCGTGAAACCTCCATCTCGGTAGCGTCGAGCACGTGGTTGGGGAGGACACAGCGGAGGTTTTCAAATACCGTTTTATTCCCGACGAACGCGCTTTCGTTGTCCTTGAACTGCGACGTGTTCATGAACGACGTGACCGCTGAATTCTCTGCCAGTTCGATGTCGACAGAATCGGCCAGCAGTTTTAGCGAGGAGGTGATTAGGCAAGAGTCGGTGTGATAGTAGAGGGATTTGTTCGCGATCGCATCTGGAATGATGGTCGTGGAATCCTCTGTTGAGTGAATAATCACGTAGCGTCCGGTGAGTTCTTGTGAACGACGGAAAATCTCCGTCAACTGCTTGCTCACCGTTTCCATTAACCATTTCCGAATGGTTGGCCCGTTTGGAACGACCACATCTCCGATAATCGCGAGTTCGGCTTCATTATCCGAGACGTGCTGAAAGGGGAGAATCTCGGAGTAGTAAATCTCCAAGTCATCCGAGATGGCTTCGTGTGAAAAACTAGTGGGGAGGGTCGGCTGGAACTGAGGGTCGCAAAGCAAAAACTGGTTCTGATGTCTCACACCCTTGTCCATACTCATGATGTCTTTAATCTCACAACTAATGGTTAAAGCTAACGGCTTATCAGGAGTATGGTAGCGAAAATACACATGCTGTTTGGTGGTTTCCCTCCGTTTTGGTAAGCAACTTGTGTGTTATTGACTCACATCCTATTTCGGACATTTTGTGCTCTCACTAGATTAATTTGATCCTCTCAAATCTATAAACCTTTGATATTCACGATCCACTGGTCGATTGCTGGAGAGAGAAATTAAGTGGCAGACAATGTATGAACTATTGTGAGCTGAGAGACGAACGACCATCTGGAGATGGTGTGGCACACAGATGCACGCACACAGTCCCAAAAGCGGAAGAGATAATCGGCTCTGATGAAATAGACATCCTGAACCAATGGCAGACCAATCTTCGGAGTCGTCATCTTCACTTAAGTCGGTCTCCCGCGGTGCTTCCTTTTTTATGGCTGGCAAAGGGCTCGATAACGCCCTTCGATTCGTTCTCAACTGGGTTCTCGTGCAGGGGCTCGGTGGCGTTCTGTTCAGTGTTTATACTCTTGGATTAGTCGCTCTGACCTTCGCGCAGGTGTTCACCAATCTTGGGACGAACCAGGCCATCATGAAGTTCATCCCAAAGTATGACGATGACCCGCTGAAACGTCGACGGATGCTTGGGCTCTCGTATCTTACGTCGTTGACCGCGGGTATCATATTCGGGGCCGCTCTGTGGTTTGCCGCGCCATTCATCAATGGATATGTCGACCCTGCATATCAGCCGTACTTTACCAACGTTCTGCGTGTGTTTGCCCTGCTACTACCAGTCGATACGCTCATTAGCTGTTTTGGAAGTTTGTTCAAAAGCCTGGAAATGCCCGAATATCAGGTTTTCGTACGGAATATTCTGACACCACTCTTTCGTGTTATCGGGATCAGCATCGCGATTCTTCTTGGATTCGCGCTCGTTGGGACAGTCGCCGCCACAGTCGTCGCTTCACTTCTTGTGTTCTGTATCGCCGTCTATCTGGTCATCTCGAAAACTGACCTGAAACCCAAGCTCGGGGGCTCTCGTTCCGATATCGTTGAGTTCTATGACTTTTCGTTACCCCTTACGCTCAATCACGCTGGACAGGTCCTCGCGAGCAAAGTCGACTTGCTGATGGTTGGATTCCTGGCGAGCGCGTATATCACGACCAAGGATGCCGTCGGCATCTACAAAATCGCGTCCGTGCTTGCTGGGGTTCTTCTCCTTCCACTGAGCGGGTTCAGTCAACTTTTCCCGCCAATCGCCTCTCGCCTCTACAACAATGACAAGATGGGTGATTTGGAGGCGTTGTACCGCCGCATTACCCGCTGGACTTTCACACTGGGACTGTTCCCTGCGGTCGGCGCTGCCGTGTACGCACACGAGCTTTTGGTCCTGTTCAGTGATTCATTCGCCCGGCAAGGGGAGGCCGTCCTGTTGCTGTTCATTGTCGCACAACTCGCCAATGCAAGCGTTGGTCCTTCGGGCTACGTATTGTTGATGACCGACCATCATTACCTCACACTGGTCAATCAGTGGGTCCTTGGCATCTGTAACGTCATTCTCAACTATCTGTTCATCCAGCAATTCGGTCTGATCGGAGCCGCACTTGCGTCTGCGACGGTCATCACGTTCATCAATGTTGTTCGGGTGGTTCAGGTCTGGTATACTGTCCGGCTAATTCCCTACTCTAAGCGGTACATCAAGCCGGTGTTGAGTGGTGGTGTCTCAGCGCTTGCAATGCTTGGTACAAAGTCCTTCCTCGCGGGTTACATGGTGGGAATCGGATCGCCAAAAATCGTTGCGCTCCTTCAGGGCGCGGTTGGCGGCGTCATTGGTCTCGTCGCGTTCGCAGGCGTCCTTTACCTCCTCGGCATCGAACAAGAAGACCAGGACTTCTTCGCGGAAAACCTCCCGACGTAGGCAGTGACACACCGGTGTGCCTCTGACCAGTCACCTATAACCTGTGTAAACAAGTCCCATTCGGCTTCCAGCCACAATCAGAGACGTTTTAATTAGGCGCGAGGGATTCCCCATTAGACCTTTGAGATACGATGAGTGATCGAATTCATAGCATTGATACGCTGCGAGCCGTCGCTATATTCTTTATCGTCATTGCACACGTCCAACCGTTTCGAGGCTTCGGAACGTACGGAAATCACGTCTACTTCGTATTGGACACTATCGGCCAATTCGACGTTCCGTTCTTTTTCCTGACGTCTGGATACTTTTTCGCAGAGACGGTGAATATCGATACCGTCAAATCGAGCGTGAGTAACTCCGTCCAGAAACTCGGCTCGATCTATCTGTTCGGGCGAATAATCTCTATAACAGCAGTGGTCGGTCTCGCGTTATTCCGGGGCGTTCCAGTAGCGAACGCTCTCATCGCTCGCGGCATCGGTGACATCTCCGGAATCGATCTACTGTACTATGGAACCGCACTTGCCGTTCCATTGTGGTTCCTGACAGCACTGATATTCTCACTCATCTTCCTCGGTTGTTTCGTCAAGTTCCGAAAAACCCGCTATCTGTTGCCCATCGCTGTGCTCATTCACCTCGTTGGCCTCATCGGAACGAATTATCAAATGATTGTAGACATACCGTTTCGAACACGGGACGCCCTCTTCTTCGGATTCTTCTACGTCGCTCTCGGATATCAAATCAGTTCGGTGGACTGGACACCAAACGAGGACCGTCGTCACATCTACCTCGGGGCAGTTTGCTTCCTTGGAGTCATCCAACTTCTCGAACAGTATGCAATCGGCTACGTTATTCGTGGTAACGTTCTTCGCCAAGAGATATACTTGACCGAGTACACGGTTTCGACGACATTTTTCGTTCTTGCCCTCTTCGCATACGTACTCTCGAACCCGCAGTGGGGGAAGAATACGGTTCTCCCGAAAGTGGGACAACACGCCCTTGGGATATATCTGCTTCATGTCCCCTTGATTCGTCTCCTCCGGACGATGAACAGGGTTTGGCGTCCGGCGATTGGGATTGACCTGACGTCGACACTTCTCTGGCAACTGGCGATAGTGCCACTCATATACGCCCTTTCGCTCTCGCTCTATCTCCTTTTGGCCAAGATGCACGTCATAGAACTGGGCGGAAGTCACACTCCGTGGCTGTCTCGTATCTGGTCACGCATCCGGATTGCCGTGCATAATAGAAAAGAATCACCCGTTCACGGAAGGTCTCTCGACGAAACCGCATTACAACAGAGGACGGAAAACGATTGACTTTGAGTATCCCCCGCGTCAGTGGGCCGGTCGATGCACGGGAAACTGGTGTCATGGCCGAGAGTTTTCGACTGTCACAACGCACGGTGCCCACCTCGGGGACTACCGTTTCCAGCGAGACGACCTCGTTTTCGTCGTCGCTTCGAGGGAGACTGGTAGCTGTTATCGAGTCGATTTTGAGAATGTGGTCAGAATTTATTTTTTAGGTCCGTCCATTGGTTTAGCTGGCTCGAGGAAACTCGGCCATTACGCCTGTCGAAGCCATGTCAGAGGCACACACGCTCTCTCGACAAGGTTGTGAACTGCGAACTCAGTTCACTATCGGCTACCCGAACATCACGCTGCTATCGCATCGTCTTCGATTCCGACCCGGACGTGGGCATGGACCCGCTGCTGTGCTCGCGAACTGATTTCCCGGTCGGGATTTTTCCAGCGATTCGTGGATCGTGTTCTTATTTGTTATTCCCTGTGGAGATGGAAGTAGACCCAATTCTGCGGTGATGCGGCAGGGACACGAAGCCTATTGACTAACTGTCACATTCGCAAGACTCTTTTTGTAACTACTAGCCGTAGATAGTCCTGGTCACATGTATTTTACTACACAAAACGGCACGACGGTCCCTTCCCTCCAATTTGGTACTGCTCGTATGAACACCGATGACGAACGTCGGCAAGTGATCTCCACCGCACTCGAGGCCGGCTATCGCCATCTCGACACCGCCCAAATGTATGGCAGCGAGTCTGCCGTCGGAGATGCGGTCCGCGACGCTGCTCTCGACCGTGAGGAGGTGTTCATTACGACGAAATTGTCCGGCGACAATCGAACGCACGACGCGGTTATCGACTCGACGCATGATAGTCTCGGTCGACTCGAAACCGACTATGTCGATTTGCTCCTGATCCACTTCCCGAATGAAGACGTTTCACATCGGGAAACGCTTGAAGCAATGAACGAACTCGTTGCCGAGAGGTCGGTCAAACATATCGGCGTCTCGAACTTCTCGATCGCCCAGACTCGAGATGCTATGGACTATTCGGACGCACCGATCCTTACCAATCAAGTCGAATATAACATCGACGAGCGGAAGGACGACCTCCTCTCGTTTTGCATCGACGAAAATATCGTACTCACTGCTTATAGCCCCATTGGAGGCGGTGACGTACTCGATAACGAAACGCTCGGTGAAATCGCGGGGAGGTACGATAAGACGGCAGCACAAATCGCCATTCGGTGGTTGCTTCAACAACCCATGGTTTCGCCGATCTCGATGTCGTCGAAACCGGACCGTATTCGACGAAATTTCGACGTATTCGACTTCGAGCTTTCCGATGGCGAGATGAAAGTACTGTTCGAAATCGATGGGACTCCCGATACATCTCTTCTCTCAAAACTCGACTCATAACCTCACTCTCGATTTGAGGTCTATAATATTGGAGCTTAGCGATTACCAGTCGCTACGAGAACGATGCCGAAGATCACTCCGATGGCGATGAAGACGGCACCGCTCATTCCGTATAACTCGACGGTGCTGTACTGGAACTGTTCGCCATACTTTGCAATCGCTGCAGACAACAGAAGGGTGAGTCCCGAGCCAGTGAGAACGGTTGCGAGGTCGAAACCAATTGGATTACCAAGATCAGGCACAGGTTCAATTGCCAACCGAGATGCATACGACTATTGCTTGCAGATACAAGCCTATTCCCGTCGAAAGCAGAGTGAACACCTCTGAACGAGAGGGAGCCAAGCGGAGATGTTGATTTGAGAGGGTGCTCACTTTTACCTGACTGCCAGCGCTAAGGCCCCTTCCTCAAGGAGCAACCGAAGGGAGCGAGTAGGGAGGGGATACAGCGCCGTCATCGTCTTACATATACTGTTCTATTGCAGGTCCACGTAATCGGCATGTTTATAGTGCATAGCGTGCAATATGTGCATACGGTGAAGCGCAAGACTATCACCATCCGCGAAGACCAAGACGAGTGGATTGAGGAGCAACACCTCAACCTCTCATCGTTTATACGCGAGAAGATAGACGAACTGATCGAGGAGCGCGAATAGTCAATGCGCACCACCTACAGATATGCACTCAGTCCGACCGACAAACAGCGTTCAGTCATGGACTCACACCGCGATATCTGTAGACAACTGTACAACCATGGCCTTTATCGCTTTGAACAAATCCCCGAGTCGAGTGGGACTCTCAAGCAACGTGTTCAATCAGTCCGTGACGAGATTCCTGATCTCAAGAAGTGGTGGACCGCACTCACCGATGTCTATTCGACGGTCCTTCAGACAGCCGTCATGCGGATTGTGGACAACATCAAAGCACTCGGACGGCTCAAAGAAGAGGGATTCAAAGTCGGCTCACTGAACTGGAAACGCCCACGTGATTTTCGATCATTCACTTACACACAGTCTGGCTTCAAGCTCGACAAGAAGAGCGGTCAGACTGTGCTCCACCTTTCGAAAATTGGCGATGTGCCCATCCAGATGCACCGAGAGATCCCCGACGAAAAGACTATCAAACAGATCCACCTAAAAAAAGAGCCAACCGGTGAGTGGTTCGCCAGTTTCAGCGTTGAAGAAGACCGCGAATTCCCAAAGAAATCCGAGACGCCCGAGACCGTTGTCGGTATCGATGTCGGGATTCTCAAATACGCTCACGATACCGACGGAACTGCCGTCGAATCACTCGACCTATCGGACGAACGTGATCGCTTGAAACGCGAGCAACGAAAACTCTCTCGAAAACAGCATGGTTCGAACAACTACGAGAAACAACGGCGACGAGTCGCAGGGTGTCACGCCGACCTGAAACAGAAGCGCCATGATTTCTTGCACAAGCTCTCGGCGTACTACGCGCGGGAGTACGACCTCGTAGCCGTTGAAGACCTGAACGTGAAGGGGATGATGCAGTTCGATTCAAATTCACGCAACCAAGCATCCGCCGCATGGGGTACTTTTCTGCGGATGCTCAAATACAAGTGTGAACGCGATGGAACGCACTACATTCCGGTGAATCCCCGAGGGACGACCAAAGAATGTGCGGCGTGCGGTGTCTCGTCGGACAAGCCGCTGTGGGTACGTGAACACTCATGCCCGTCCTGTGGATTCACGGCGGATAGGGACTGGAACGCGGCGTATAACATCCTCGTCCGAGGGTTGAAGAATGCGGATATAGGTGCGGGATGCTCCGAATCAACGCCTGTGGAGACTGCGCTCCCTACGGGAACTGCTGTTGTTCCTGCACAGCGCGTCTTGGAAGCAGGAAGCCCCGTCCGCAACGCGCGTAGCGCGTAGGGCGGGGTAGTTCACTGGCCTCGACCTCGCCGGGACTGTCGAAGAGATTGGCGAGGACGTCACTGCCGTCGAACCCGGCGAACGCGTGGTACTCTGCCCGAACGAGACGTGCGGAACGTGTCGTTATTGTCGCGAGGGGCCGGAAAATCTGTGCGAGAATTTCTCCCTCTACCACGGTGGCCTCGCCGAGACCGCTCAGGTCCAGGCTGACCGCCTCGTTTCGCTTCCCGACGACGTGGGGATGGTCGAGGCGGCGGCTCTCCCAACGGCTTACATGACCGCCTACCATATGCTTCGCCGAGTGGAAGCCGGACCGACCGACCTCGTGTTTATTCCAGGTGCAACCGGCGGCGTCGGTGTGGCCGGTGTACAACTCGCAGCGATCCTTGGTGCCCACAGCATTGGGACGTCTTCTTCCCGAACGAAACTCAATCATCTCGAATCGCTCGGTCTCGAGTACGCTATCGAGGGTACCGAACCGGACGAGATTCGGGCTGCGGTCACCGATATCGGTCCGGTCGACGGAGTACTCAACCACCTCGGTGGCGCGTATACGCAACTCGGGTTGGACGTGTTGCGGCGCGGTGGACGGATGGCGGTGTGTGGGCGAACGGCCGGTGGCACGTCCGAAATCGATATCCCCAACCTGTTCCTCGGTCACAAACGTGTCATTGGGAGTACGATGGGGACACAGTCCGACTTGGAAACGCTGGTCGAATCGTCGCCGATGGTGCGCTCACACCAGAGGTCGACGAAACCTACCCACTCGAGGAGACGGACGAGGCGTTTGCGTCGATGGAGAACCGTGAGAGCGTCGGAAAGCTCGTTATCACTTCCTGAAGTCTCTCCCACTCGGCCGTTTTTTCGCGCAGAGGACTTGCGGACTGTGCAGAGACTGACCTCCGACCCGGAGATATCGAATTCGGAGCGTATCAATCAGATATTCGTCTAATGGCCCGACAGTATTACAATATGAAAAAGCAGTGAGTAAACCTGTTATACTTACTAACACTCGGATTATTACGAAATCAGTAAGTGTGAGAAACTAGTTCTCATTCCATTAAGTCTGTTAGATAGCCGGGGAACGATTCTCCACTCCTCGTCGGCGAATCCTCTTGGCGTCCGAATGGACATTCTCGCCTATCAAGTAACGTGGATAATTGTTAAGCGCTAGTGGACTCAATTCTTGATGCTGGTTGGGGAAAATGTCCTGTTTCTCTGGGTGGCCTCAGAGCACCCCCCGACCTGTCATGCTACGCATCTTCTAATTGTACATTACGTGGAACCTATTTAATACCCCTCTCGTTTAGGGGGGGTCATTCGACCATATCTTTCCGTTCTTAGTGAAGCTCCTGCCGAGTGAATCAAATAGCTGACCAAAATGCGTATAATAGAAGGGTGGCAATACATTGCCATGCATGTGTTGAATGTGCACACACGAGCAATTGACAACCCCAAGGGAAGTTACCAATGAAAAATCCTGCAGCAGAGTTTCAGTCAACGCACCCCGGTGCGGATGTAGAAATGGCGTATGCGGGCAGAAACACGTTTCTGAAGGGCGAAGCACGCGGTGTAGGTGATCTCGATGACATCGATGTCGGTGTTCTTGGAGTGCCCTATGACGGAGCGCTCACTAATCGACCCGGTGCACGGTACGGACCCGAAGCGATCCGCCGTTCGAGTGCTTGGTGGGCTTACTTATCGAATTATAAGGGCGGGCTGACAAACATGAACACGGGTGCGCAGGTCGATTACTCCGATTTCCAGGTCGCCGATTGCGGCGATGTTCCGGTTTTTCCGATGGATTACGAACAGACCGCAGAGAGCATCACGTCGCACGTCGCAACGATCGCTGAACACGCTTTCCCGCTGACGTTGGGTGGGGACCATTACTGTACGTATCCAGCCTTCTGTGGCTTTGCTGAGGGCTCGAACACGGACTCTGTTGGATTGGTTCAAATCGATGCACATACGGATACTTCTACCGAGAGTACGACATTCGGAAAGCATTATCATGGGTCAAGTACTCGACTCATCGCTGAATCCCAGTATAGTGACTTTTCTCATGTTAGTCAAGTCGGAATTCGTGGCTATGAGAGCCCGAACTTCTTCGAATTCGCCGATGAGACCGGGCTCAACCTCTTTACGATGCGTGACGTCCACGACCGCGGCATCACCGATGTGGTTGTCGACGCAGTCGAGGCGGCGGCAGCTGACACAGACGCCGTTTACGTCACGTTCGACATCGATGGCGTAGACCCGAGTATTGCACCGGGGACTGGGACTCCAGAACCCGATGGATTGAGTGCACACCAAGCGGTGCGAGTAATGGAAGTGCTGGGGACGCACGATGCCGTTAGTGCTGCTGACGTGATGGAGGTCTCGCCACAGTATGATCCGACGGAATCGACACAGACACTCGCAGCGTTCCTTGGCGTAACACTGCTCGAACGGCAATTTGCGGAGTAGTTTTTACTAATCGTGCTGGGCGAGCACGGTTGCAACGGGTCGAAACGCCGACCGTTCTTTCAATCCGTGGAGCGTCGTCCACGACCCACTATATCCCTCTTCGACGAGAAGTGAAATCGCAAGTTCACCGATTGCTCCGTACGTGAGCGAGGCGAAGTCCCATCCCGGTTGTCCGCACGGGAACGGTCCGTTCTCCCGTGGCTTTCGGAGGTCGATGACTCCACCGAGTTGTGCTCTGGTTGCAGCAGCGAGGTCGAACGCTTCTTCGTATCGGAGCAATGGGAACTCCCGGTTGTCCACGATGAACAAGCCAGAGTCTTCTCCGTCGAGTAGTGGACGAATCGACGATCTCCTCGCCTCGATAAGTAGATCAGCGATGTCGACGGTGGATCCTTCCCCACTGATCGCATCCGTGTATCGGAGAACTGCGCCACCGTGGTCGCTCACGATCGTTCCTTCGTGAGCGAACTGTTCGGGCGCTGGGTCGGGATGATATTCGACTATCCCAGCGACCTGCAGTTGGCTGTTGATACCCCGTGAAAGCAACACTCCGTCGAGGGTAATACTGGACGGGAAGAATAGGCGAACGGTATCATCGCTCTGGTTTTCGTTTGGATTTTCTTCGATGGCGACTATAACGGGCTCTATCGGTAAGGAGTCGACCGCGGTCAGCTCTTCTAAAGCGTCTTCGACCATCGAACTCGGGAGATCGATAGCAGAAGTGACCAGCTCACCAGTGTCCTCGAACGGATCATACGTAACTTGTCCGGTCAGGACAGCAATACGTTCTCGGACTTGTTCGAGTCGTCCGCTGACGTGTCCATAACGCAACTCGGACCGGCCTTTCTCGGTTAAACGCCGACCTTGTCCCGGTATTTTTTCCGTAAACCCATCCGCATCCAGTTCTGAAAGGAGAAGCCGAACGGTTCGTCCCTTAATCGAATAGCCGCGATGTTGGAGTTGATCAACGAGACGGATACTCCCGATCGGCTCATACACCTCGATGAGCCGCAATAAATCATACTCTCGGTTATCGAGACGGTCGGGCATACTCTCACAGTGGAGTCCTAACCGATAAACGTACGCGATACACTATTCCGAACAGACAGGAAGGACAATATATTAGTATTGGAGGTGGCATAGTCATGCCATGGTTGTGTCACCCATTGACACTGGTCTGCTCATTTTGTACATGGTGGGTATGATCGGTATCGGCTACTGGGGGTACCAAAAATCGGAAACGTTAGACGATTATCTCGTCGCCGGCCGTAATATCCCACTTTGGATGTACGTCCCGGTCATGTCTGCCGTCATCCTCGGTGGTGCGGCCACTGTCGGCGGTGGTAGCCTTGGATACGAAAGCGGGATTTCAGGGGCCTGGTTGGTCATCACACTCGGTATCGGGACGATTGCTCTCGGATTACTCATCTCGACGAATCTGGCCAACCTCAAGGCGTACTCACTCGGCGAAGTACTGGAACGTCGGTTCGACAAATACTCGGGAACGATCGGTGCTATAATCGCCGGAATTTATGCGCTCACTATCGCGACCACGCAGACCATCGCGGTTGGAAAAGTGCTAAGCGTCCTCTTCGGTTTCGAGCAGAGTACGATGATTCTGCTCGCAGGAGCGATCATTATCGCCTATACAGCACTCGGTGGCATGCTCACCGTGACGATGACTGATTTCGTCCAGTGGTGTATCATGACTATCGGTATCTTCTTCATCGCACTCCCACTCGGTCTCAACTCCGTGGGTGGTGTTTCGGGGTTGATGACGGAACTCGACCCTTCGTACTTCGACGTCACTGCTATCGGGGTGAACACGATTGTCGGTTACTTCCTGTTGTACGTCCTCGGCATCATGATCGGACAAGACATCTGGCAGCGTGTCTTTACCGCGAACAGTGCCGAGACGGCTCGAAAAGGAAACATTGCCGCGGGTGTGTACGCGATCGTCTACGGACTCACAACGGCGTTTCTCGGAATGATTGCCCTCGTCGTCTTACCGTCCCTTGGTGATTCGGAACTCGCCCTTCCGCGACTCATTCTCGACATCGTCCCGGTCGGGCTCTCGGGAATCATCCTTGCCGGATTCGTTTCAGCGATGATGTCGACGGCGGACTCCGCTCTGCTCGCTTCGAGTACCCTCTTCACAGAAAACACAGCGCGGATGCCCCGAGGCTTGACCTCGGGGAGGAAGCGCGTCGATACACGACGCAAACCACACACATCGGCAGGCTTATTCCCATAACAATAAGTAACCAAGACTCCATATGTGAAATATCGTGGAATACCGTCGTACCGCCGTAATCAAGCTCGACGTACCTCAGGGCGCCGATTCGTCCCTCCGTGAGACAGTCAAGCAATTCAAACACTGTGCAAACACCACGAGCGAATGGTGTTGGCACGGTGACGACGGGTTCCACATTATCTCGAAGGCCAAAGCAGAACGTGCCTTGTACGACCAACTCCGAGACGAAACCGACCTTACCGCGAACCTCGTTCAGAAGGGGATTCGTCGGGCGGTCGAAGCTGTCAAGAGCGGTGTATCGAGGCTGAAGCGCGGTGAACGAACGTCACAACCCTACTTCTCCGCCGATAGCGCGGTTTACGATAAACGAAGCGCGACGTTCCACCGCGACTACGTGTCGCTTTCGACCGTCAACGGACGTATCGAGTGCGATTACATCCTTCCTGATGACCCTGAGTGCCATCCACGGACGTATCTCGATGACGAAGACTACGAGTTCCGCATGGCGCACTTACAGCGTCGGGACAACGAGTGGTACCTTCATGCCTCGATGCGAAAGGTCGAAGCCGACGACCCCGAACCCCAAACCGAGCACAGAACAGTCCTCGGTGTCGATTTGGGCGTCAACAACATTGCGGTTTCGTCAACCGGAACGTTCTGGTCTGCCGATGAGTTCAACCACTGGCGTCGGGAGTACGAGAAGCGTCGTGGCTCGCTCCAACAAACCGGAACAAGAGCGGCACACGAAGCCATCGAAGGCGTGGGCAACAAGGAGTACGGGCGTTTTGAGATATACCTGCATGGCGTAGCGAACGAACTCATTGAGGAAGCCGTCGAATATGGCTGTTCGCACATCGTCTTCGAGGACCTAACGCATATCCGCGAGAACATCCCGCAGGCGACGTGGCAACACGTCTGGGCGTTCCGCCGGTTGTTCCAATACGTCGAATACAAAGCGGCAGAACACGGCGTCGACGCCGTACAAGTCCCGCCAAACCACACGTCCCAACGCTGTTCGACGTGTGGGTGTACGCACGAGGACAACCGCGACGGCGAGCACTTCGAGTGCTTGAAGTGCGGGTATCAGAATCACGCGGATTACAACGCGGCGAAGAATATCGGCTTTCGGTATCTCCGGCGGCGGCAAAACGCAGCCGCCGGAGGCGCACCTGTAGACGTGCGCTTGAATCGCGGGATGTTGAACGTGAGTGGGGAGTACGTCCCCCCTGCCACTACGGCATAGAACGGGAGTCCATGCGAAAGCCTCGGGGCTTGATCCCGAGGCAGTTTACGAGCGACATTTACAAACAGTTTATCAACCCCGATGCATCCGACGCGAAGTATTCCAGCGTCTCTCGAGGGCTCATTATCGTCCTCGGCGGAATCATGACCTACGCAGCGATCGAAATCGGGAGTGTCGTACTCGCTCTAACCCTCGCGTACGACTTGCTCACTGGCTGTATTTTTGTTCCGATATTCGGGGCGTTCTTCTGGAAGCGAGCGACGTGGCAAGGAGCTCTCTCCTCGATTTGTATCAGTGCAGTGGTCGTCGTTGCAACGTTGTTTTTCGAGGGGTTCTCGTCGAATCTACCCATTATCTACGGGCTTCTTAGCAGTCTCCTCGTGTTCGTCCCGGTCAGTCTCTTTTCGGGACCACCGACACGCGAGAAACTCGAGCAGTGGGTTCGAACGCTCGATTCTCCGGCGTCGATGGACTGACAGTTCAAAATAGGGGTTCGATTTTTATAAGCCGTTTTTGTAACGATGGTTGCAAGTAAACTCCGTCATTCTGGAGTACTCAGTCCTCGTACTGCCAGTACTACCGCGCTGGTTTTCCGAATCGAATAGCGTCCTCGGCACTCCCCGTCAAATAGTTAGAATAGGATACAGTTGGACGATTGGAAGTGTGAACTACACTGATCGTCGCTGGTCTTACCGAACTCGCGCCTGCCAGTGAACGGGTTCCGGCGAATCGACTGGCTCGCCATTGATACCAACCACGGAGGTAGTGACCGTCTCGTCGTCGATTTCGGTCGGAAACGCGCGGTTGGCAGATTCGGTTTGGAGGACGACACTCATCGGTGACTCCGCGAGTCCATGCGCAATCGCCTCGCCATCTGCGACGGTCGCTCGACCGCCGTTTTCGGTCGCGTACCCGATGTTGTCACGGACGAGCGCCGGAGGGGTCGTGAATCGAAGCGCCTCGGTTCCACGGAGGGTGTTCCCGACCACCTTGGTCCCCTCGTGGTCACCCTCGATGTCGATACCGAGACATTGCGTGGGTTCGTCCCGGTCGTCGTAGACGTCGTTGTTCGAGAGCGTCGTATATCGGTACCGGTTCGCCGCGGCAACGAGTCGGATTCCCGCGGCGTCGTCCGAATCATTGTCGTCCCCGCGAACACCGTTTCGGAAGACGGAGCAATGAGAAACATCGTGGTGGTTGCCCCCGTTTTCGAACCGAACTCCCGACCGTCCGTTTTCGAAAACGGTGGCGCTTGAGACGGAGACCGTCCCAGTCACGGTTGGCGCGACGAACACGCCACATCCCACATTCCCCGATAGCTGGCAGTCCGTCACGTCGAGTACGGAGCCTGCACCGTCTAATACCGCGACACCGTGAATTCCGTTATCGACTGCGTGGCAGTCGGCGATTCGGTGTTCGGTCGCCGGAGGCGAAGTGTCGTTCTTGTCGCTGACGACAAACCCGTGCTCGTCGTTTTCGGTCGCCGAACAGCTGACAAACTTCACGCACCTGTCGGCCGAGTCTCTGAAGCCGATACGGTTTCCGCGCGCGGTACACCCGAGCGTCGTCATGAACCCCGCGTGCACGTTCTTCTCGTCTGGGCCCTGTGCTTCGAACATCACGCCGTTGTTCCCGTTGTCCACGGCGTGGCAGTCGGAGACGACGACAGTTTCTGCCGAAACCCGACCCGCCCCGATGCCGATGCCGTTCGCTCCAATGTCACCGGGCGACCAGAGCCGTCCGTTGCGCTCGGCGATACAGCCGTGGACGAAGCTATCGATCATAAAATCCGTCCCGATACCGGTGGCGGGCGCGCCGTAGGCGTAGACAGAGACGATTCGACACCGCCGCACGTTCTGGAGGTAGATGCACTTCTCGCCGGTGGAGTACGTTTCTCCGTCGCTGAGCGCCGAGCAGTCGATACTCATCGCTTCGACCGAGAGGTCAGTTAGCGGGTCATCTCTCGTTCCGAACCCTTCGAGTGCCGCGTAGTCGTCGCCGTCCGCCACCAGCGTCGTCGCACCCATGCCCTCACCCCGGAACCGAACGCCGGAGCGAAGCGTCACCGGTGACTCGACGCGGTACGTTCCGGGCGGCAGGTAGACGGTTCCGCCACCGTCCGCTGCCGCCTCTAGGGCATCCTGAATTGCAGTGGCATCTGGGGTCGTTCCGTCGCCCGTCGCGCCGTACGTCGTCACATCGTGCCATCCGGTGGAGGAGGGAATTTCCGCCACAGCGTCGTCTGATTGGTCGCTCATGGGCCCCTGTTTCGGGTGGACCGGCGAAATCGTTCCGGCCAGTTTCAGACGAGGCTATCGACTAATATGCATCTGTTTTCTCACTAATACGCTGTTCGAGCCGGATGATTTTCCTACATTGCATCCTTAGTTGCTAATATGCAAGATATTGAGAATACGTGGTATCAGGATGCGACTATCTACTCGCTCGACTTAAAAGTATTCCAGGATACGGACGAAAACGGTGTGGGTGATTTTCAAGGACTTACTGAACGTCTGGACTACTTTTCCAGAATCGGAATCGACTGCATCTGGTTGTTACCGTTCTATCCGTCACCGGGACGGGATAATGGGTACGACGTAATGGATTACTACGGAGTGGATTCGCAGCTCGGCACCCTTGGTGACTTCGTGGAATTCGTACGCGCCGCTGATGCTCGAGGTATCCGAGTCGTTATCGATCTCGTCATCAATCACACGTCGGATCGGCATCCGTGGTTCCAAGCCGCTCGCAGCGACCCTGATTCGAAGTATAGAGACTTCTACCTCTGGGCAGACGAAGAGCCAGAGATACGCCCCGATCGTGGTCCGATTTTCCCCGGTGAGGAAGATCACGTGTGGTCGTACGACAGCGAGGCCGACGCGTACTATTATCATCGATTTTATCACTTCCAACCGGATTTGAACGTTGCCAACCCCGAGGTCCGCGAGGAAGTGAAGAAGATACTCGGATTTTGGCTAGAGTTGGGCGTCGCTGGTTTCCGCATCGACGCTGCTGGATTACTCACACAGGCGAAAGGGCTTGTAGAGGAACCGCTGGACGACCCTCATGGGTTCCTGCGTGAAATGCACGAGTTCGTCTCTCAGCGTCGCAGTGACGCCGTACTCCTTGCAGAGGCCGACCGACCCCCCGCTGAATTGGGCGAGTACTTCGGTAACAGCGACGAAATGCACCTCTTGTTGAATTTCCAACTCAATGCGCACATGATTCTCGCATTAGCACGCGGTGAATCCGAACCGCTTGCGTCAGTACTCGAGGAACTCCCCGACCCACCCGAGAACGCTGGCTGGGCGAACTTCCTGCGGAATTTGGACGAACTCAACATCGGCGCGCTCACCGAGGCAGAGCAGGCAGAGGTGTACGAGGCGTTCGCCCCCGACGAAACGATGCGGATTTATGACCGCGGTATTCGTCGCCGACTGGCACCGATTCTCGACGGCGACCGCGAGCGCATTAAACTCGCTTATAGCCTCTTGTTCTCACTACCGGGCACTCCAATCATCGTCTATGGAGACGAGTTAGGGATGGGTGAGGACCTGAATCAACCGGGTCGTTTCGCCGTCCGAACGCCGATGCAATGGACCGACGAGCCAAACGCCGGTTTTTCGACCGCTGATTCTGATGACCTCATCCGTCCGATCGTTTCGGATGATACCTTCGCTCCAACGGAAGTAAACGTCGCCGACCAACGGGCGGACCCCGACTCCTTACTCAACTGGATCAGCCATCTCGTTCGAACTCACGACGAGTTCTCGGGGCTTCTCCGAGGCGATGGAACCGTCCTCGACGTGGATCATCCAGCCGTGTTCGCTCACGCGAGTTCGCTTGCCGGCGAGACTATCGTTACTGTCCATAATCTGAGCGCCGAGACGGCCACGACGAAGCTTCCGTTAAATGCCGACCCGATGCTCGTTTTCGGCGACGCTCGGTTTGAGCCCGACGCTGATTCCGTGTACGTTTCACTCTCTCCGTATGGTTTCTGCTGGTTTCTGCCGTAACCGAGTTTTTCCACCGAACGTGCTCTCACATTCTGCAACTATTGCTGTTTTCGTTTCTTATTCGTTGCAATCTGATAGATACGGTCTTGAAGTCAGGAGCCAAAACCATTATGATAATCCTCTGTAATAAGATATCGTGAGCGAAACGCGAAAGTCGATAAAGGGTATGGAGGCCGATAGGCAATACGTGAGCTGTGTTCACTGTGCAGCCACGCTAGACATCACTGAATCGCATCCTATACTCACCCGAGAGGAAGTGAACGAGATTGATGAGGACGTCACGGTCATGTATCACTTCTGTTCGGGTGAATGTCGGAATCAGTGGAAACGTGAAACCGACTATAACTCCGACAGTATCGCGTATTGAACTGAACCGTCGGTGTCATCAACGCCTCGTAGTCCGTCGTTCTTCACTCTCTACTGCAAGCGGGGGCGGTCGAGGTAGGCTCTGCTGAGTTCGAGGAACCGAGTTGCTCTATCGTTTAATCAGCGAGAGAATCCCGCCGTTTACGGCGGGCGTGAATCGCGTACGTTCAATTGACTTGCCGCCGTCAATCGGCTAAGCCGGATTCCATTCGGTTGTCGATACATTCACGAACGAGACTTGAGAGGTTGATGTGGTTCTCCCGTATCCATTCGTCCTGTTCTTCCCGGATTGTGACGTTTCTTCGCTCCATACATCCCCTACATCATCGGAACACATAAGTGTTCATAGTGTGTATAGTGTGGTATGGTAGAGACGATGACGAAGACACTCGAAGCCACACTTGCCCCGCCAACGCAGGGGAAAACGGTGCGTCTTCGTCGCCTTCTCTCCACCTACCGCGAAGCGTTGGACGAAGCGTTCGATTCGGGAGCCGATACGATGGGTGGTGTCAGTGACGTTGTGACGCCCTACGACCTCCCGTATCAGGCGAAAGCCGCGCTGTGTAGCTACGTCCCGAAACTGCGGAAGACGTACAACGCTCGTGAGATTGACGACGAGCATCCGATTCGACTTACGAATCAAGCCGCGAAATTCGACCGTGACGAATCTCGCCACTACGAGATTTGTTGGAACGTCCCGCTTCCCGGCTACGGAACGAACTTCTGGATACCGCTTCGGTTGAACCCGGAGCAAGAACCTCTTTGGAATGACCTTCTCGAAGGTGACGCCAAAACAGGCCAGATACAACTCCAACAGAATCGGAGTAGTTGGGTGTTTCACATCGCCGTCGAATATGAGGTAGACGAACCCGAACACGATGGTGACGAGACGCGCATCGGTTTTGACATCGGAGAATCCGCGTTGATTACGGGCTGTGCCCTAAAACGCAACACACCGACGAAGCCGATGCTCGAAAATGGCAGTCGTGCCCGATACCTCCGCAAAGAGATGTACACGACGTTGAAACGACTCCAACAGCGAGACGCGTCCGAGTGGCGGATTGATGAACGCTTCGACCACTACCAGAACGCTCTTACAGACATCGTTGAAAAGGCGTCTCGGAACGCCGTCGAGTACGCTCGCTCCTTCGAGAACCCGGTGATTGTTCTCGAAGACTTGTCGTTCATCCGTGAACGGTTGGATTACGGCAAGTACATGAACCGGCGGTTGCACGCGTGGGCGTTTGCACGGTTGCAGGGCCGCATTGAGGACAAAGCAACCGAGTTAGGAATCCACGTTCGGTTCGTGAATCCAGCGTACACCTCGAAGATGTGCCACGCCTGCGGCCACATCGGTCGGCGGGGTTCGCAAGCGGAGTTCCGCTGTACAAACGACGACTGCCACGTATTGACATTCCAAGCAGACATTAACGCGGCGGCGAACATCGCCGGTCGCGTAGACCCGTGGGGTGAGAGCGTTCCTTGGAAACCGGAACGCAATGACACGCCACAGGATGGGAGCGGTCGTGACACCGCCACAGTCAACCGAGAGACGAGTCCGAGAACCGGACAGATGACGCTTTCGGCGTATTCGGACTGAAACCGACGGCATTGCCGGAATCCCATTGTTATGGGAAGCCCCGTCGTTTACGACGGGGAGGATGTCACGGGTTTCATCGGTAGCAGTAACCGTTTGCGGTGACCTGTCTCCGATAAGTCGTGAACTACCCCGCCCTAGGGGCTTCGCGCGTTGAGGACGGGGTTTCCTGCTTCCACGACGCGCTGTGCAGGAACCACAGCAGTTCCCGTAGGGAGCGCAGTCTCCACAGGCGCTAACGAGAGCTCCCCTCTCGTTCGCACGTCAAAATCGCCTTGCGATTCTGAGGACGTTGACGAATCGCAAAGCGATTCGTTCGCACACAAGAGCGAAGCTCTTGTGGACGCTGTATCCCCTCCCTACTCGCGCCTTCGGCGCTCCCTGAAGAAGGGGGCTTAGCGCCTGTAATTCAGCTAATCGAGTCCTCCTGATGGATGAGGTATCGGAGGACAATTGAAGATTAACAGCTTCCGTGGTTTCGAAATTTGGTATGATTGCAGTTCGAACACTGGGTCGGATTCGAAATGAACGTCGTTCCGCACTCTTCACACTCGAAAATATCACCGACCGCTCGCACTTGCGTTTCCGTTCGTTGAGAGTCCTTTTCCGGACTGAAAGCACTACGTAGTCGATGGAGGATTTCCATTGTCACCCAGGCTCACGACCAGACCACACATATATCTTCTGACCGGGTGATTGATTATTTTATATGGCATTGAAGATGTCATGTTGATATTTATAGGATTGCAGGCGAGCATACCACGCTTTTGAGGGCGTGGATGTATCGCCGTCTTTGGTTACTTTCACTGTACGGCATAGTCTTAGATGCTCTCCGTGCGTATCTCTTGGTGCCGATTCGATGGTATCCCATCGGATTCTGACAGTCCGACAACTGGCAGTTGACTGGGTGTTTGCCGCATCAAAAAGTAAGCCCACGGACGGCGGACCGACACAAAACAACCAGGTACCTCCGAGTCCCGTCCGTTCTCTGGACGCGATAGGAGTACCGGCTGGTTGGCACAGCCAGCACCTCGTCGGGGTGCGAACCGTAACCATCCCAACGAACCGCTCATTGGTGAGTGTGGGAGGCCCGCATCTTCAGGCGCGGGAGGATGTCACGACCTCAGCATCGCCCAGCGTCGTCACCGCTACGCATGTCAACGAGTATTACGATTCCTACGAGGAGTTTCTCTTTGCCGTCGCGGATGCGATGGCAGAGGAGTACGAACTCGTCGCCGAAACCGGAATGAATCTCCAGATCGACGCTCCCGAACTCCTCACCGTCGGCCAGACAGCGGCGTACGCGGACGAGTCCCTCGAGGACATCAAGGGAGCCACGCGCCTCCACGTCGAGGCGCTCAACGAGGCGCTGTCGAACGTTCCAGAAGAGCAGGTTCGACTGTACACCTGCTGGGGAAGCTACGAAGGCCCCCACCACCTCGATACGGATTTAGTTGAACTGCTACCGGAAATCTACGAGGCGGACATCACCGGACTCAGCGTCGAACAGGCCCCCCCGTCATCAACACGAGTACCGTGCATTTGCCGAGCACTTGGTTCCTGATGGCTGGACGCTGATTCCAGGCGTCGTGGACGTGAAAACGAACACCGTCGATCACCCCGAAACTATTGCGGACCGCTTAGAGCGGGTGGCGGACGCAGTCGATGACTCGACGCCGCTAATCGCCGCACCGGACTGCGGCTTCGGCACGCAAGCCGGACTCGGGATGGTTTCTCCCGAAATCGCGTGGGTGAAGTTGGAAGCCCTCGTCGAAGGTGCCGAACTCGCAACCGAGCGCATCTACTGACATCCACACGATGCCTTGTTCACGTCGGGGGTTAGCCCATCGACTACGTTTCGTCATCTGTCCCTCCGAAACGCGATTCGTTATTACGAGGCTTCGAGAACACTTTCCTCTCCCACCAGGGGTGTCCGAATCATCCTATTGGCAATGAAAGGCTGAAAGAGGCGTGGAGAGTTATCAGTCCGCCACTTCTCTTTCTCGAGAGTGCACGTGGACTCGGTGTCCTACGATATGATATCGACCGTTGTATCGGTCAAAGCCGAGTCACCGGCACTCATGTGAGAGTGAGAATACGGAGTGAGTAAACGATTTTGGCTAAAAGACTGAAAAAATTCAAATACAGCCTAAGCATACAATCTTTCAAAAGAGGTATCTTATGACGAGGTACATAGCATTCCTTCGCGGCATTAACGTCGGCGCTCATAACCGCATGAAGATGGATGATCTGCGGGTACTGTTCGAGTCGCTCGGTTACGAAAGCGTTCAGACGTACATTCAGAGTGGAAACGTCGTATTCGAGACGGATAGTGACGAAGAGACGATTCGTTCGGCTGTCACGGACGCCATCGCCGATACGTTCGACTACGACATCACCGTCATGGTACGGACACGTACCGAACTCGCTGACGCCGTTGACGACCAACCGTTTGGTGAGCCCAGTAACGATTCGATTAAACGGTATCTCACATTTCTGAACGAGGTACCGACAGCCGAACAACGTGAGAAGCTGCTGGATAGCCAGAGCGAAGCGGAATCATTCGAAATCCGCGGCCGTGACGTCTACAGCAAGCTGGATAAGGAGAAACTTGGAACTGGTCGTTTCACCGACGTGGGCAAGAAGTTGGGAATGGCAGCGACACGTCGAAACTGGAACGTGGTAACGGCAATCGTGGACCTCTAAGGATCGCGGCACTGCTGGTCAAAGTATCGAACCAAATGCGTCTCCCAGCACGTCCGATTGTTGTGTAGTCAACGCGAGAATGAACCGTAACTGTGTACGAATGTCTGGGTCTCCAACCGGCGTAACCGCCTCGACACGATTATCTGGAATTTCAGGGAAGTGAGACCTCCTGTTCAACGCACGAACCGTGTAGGGCGGAGAGGAGGTCACTCAAGTCACGAGTCATCCAATCGGGAGAGCCCATCATCAGACGGTGAGAACAGGTCCACGGTCGAGACTAACGTTCTCCTGGTCTCCACAACAGATCGAACGGTACATAATAGCTTGCATACACAGCCAATTTAGTTTCTTCCATCGGTCCAATCTATCCAAAAGCAATGGTTCAAAAATTCACGGACGACGACCGAGGTAAAACCGTTACAAGCGCAGATGGAACACAAGTCGGAACGGTCGACCGGGTCGAAAACGGGACGGCCCACGTTCGTCAGGACGACAGTTCCAGTCTCACGGACAAAATCAAATCCGCTCTCGGATGGGATGACTCCGATGAGACTCACACGCTCCAATACGACAACGTCGAGAGCAAAGACGACAACAACATCCACCTCCGATCGTTCTGATCGAGGGGTGTATCCGATTCTCTTTCTCAGAGTCGTGCGATTTTTGAATCGGTGTTGATCCGAGGTGCGATACTGGATTTGGCACTGTCTAGATAAGGAAAATCAAGCGACAACGGTACGATTGACGGCGTTTTATACACTACCCGTAAGTGACTGATTCTTGAAAGTGAGATCGGCTGCATCATGAGAAGACTGAATTCGATTGCTTCACCGAAAACCTAGTCATGATGAGACAACGAGATTCGTTAGCCACTCTCGGTAGAGACGTTGAAACGCCACTCTACAACAAAATCGCTTAACTAGACAGTGCCCTGGATTTGAATATCTAGCTTTGTTGAAATCCTTGGTTGGTGATGGCTTGTCGAAGCTATGGTGAATAGAAAGCGTGTATCTTGCAATCGGTTCGGGACTGATTCTCTTGAGAGTTACAACACCGATTTAGGGTGGCATCGCCCTGTATCTGAGAGGCGAAATTACCCATAAGAATTAAATATGGATTATTTGAATAGTCCCCTATTCGTACGTCTCCGCTTTCAGCGATCGCCGTTGTCGCCCTCCTGACTTTCGCGGGATGTACTGGACTTCAAAGCACAGGCGGGAACGGGCCGTCGCCCGACGCGTCCCCTGCCGATTTCCCGAACGCGTCGGCCATCGACCAGTCGGTGTTCGACACCCACGCGAATGTGCTGGCGAACACGAGTTTCACGCTCTCAACCGAGAAAACTCGGAAGGATCGCGTTTTCCACCCTTCAGAGAAGAACTTCACGTACATGAACGACACGGGCCGGTTTCTCGTCGAGCCCGGCGACTCACAGTACCTCGGACACACCACCGGCTACTTTTCGGGGAACCGTTCCATCTACTCGAACGGAAGTACAGAGTACACCCTGTCCCGGACGGAGAACGAGTCGGCAGTGAATCCTACCCGCGCCCCTGTGTTCAACGAGTCGGGCGAGCGGTATCTCTGGCGCGGATGGTTCAACAACGACAGCGGAAGCCAGCTCGCGTTTGCTGCGATTGACGCCACCTACGAGCGCGAAGGCGTCGAGACGTTCCAGGGCGTTCCGGTGATGCGTTACGAGGCCACCGGCGTCGACGCGCTGGCCGATTCATGGGCGGGGGGCGAGAACGCGAGTTCGTGGTACGAGGAGTTCTCAGCGACACTCCTGCTTGACGAAGACGGCGTCATCCGCCACTATGAGTACGAATTCGTCTGGGCCGACTATCACACCCGGAAGATTACGGAGACGTACACCCTGTCCGACGTAGGGAGCACCAACGTCGAGAAACCGGACTGGGCGGTGAACGCGACGGTGGGGTCGTAACTACTCGGCTCGATACCGACTGGGTCGCCCGGTTGATTAATCCGTCCTCTCTATTTAGCACGCAGTTCCTATCATGCTCCGAGGATTTCAACAAAGCCGAATATCAATTCGGCGAAATGACTGTTTACTAGATATTACTGATATAATTAAAATAACAGTAGGATTACAAATCTGTGCGTTGCTGGAATAAGTAGCTTATATCAATGCGCAATTAAGGGATTCAGCCATCTGATCACACCGTCAACATTCGTGTGGTGCCCAATCGTTCTTTAACTGCGGAACGGAATCTGCTCGTCAAGCGTCGCACTCATCTCATACTCGACCAGACATACCCCAGTAATGAACGCAACTATGGCTCCTGCACCCATCGCCGGCCAGCGAGCCAAACCAGTTGAGAGTGCAATTTGGAGCGTCATTTGCGCGAGTACGATTCCTGCTAAAACAATAAATACCCGAGTCGCCGAGCGATCCATTACCGTGTCCGGATGTAGATTCTCTAATCGTGGCATCGTTCGTTGGTTGTAAGAATAGGCTGGTTCGATCATATTCCGTCGCCACGGAGTGAAAGTGAAACCACTTCGATAGTGATAGCAGTCGTCATCAATAGTGGAGATACATCGCCCCCGCTATGTGCAAATCTGCGCCGTCTCGTCACCTGCTGTCGTCGGGAAACTGTTATCCGGTGGCCGCGATACCTGCCTGGTATGGGAGTACTCCAGGACATGCTGTGCATCACGGGTATCAGACACGACTACGGAGACGTACACGGTGGAATGAAGCGCTGTCGGAACTGTGGGACCGTCGAAGAGACCGAGTGACATCCTCCCCGCCGTAAACGGTGGGATTCTCTCCTTGAAGAAAGGTAGCCCACACGAACGAGTCCGGTCGGCCAAGAATTATCAGCGGAGTGAATCAAGGACACTGTTTGGGAACGTGTGAACAACCGAAGTCCCGAACAACTGCTGGACCGTTAGTGATACCCTTCACCGATAACTGACAGAAAACAAATGTGGTGTTGTTTCGCGTGGTGTTGCCGTCGTTACATCGTCGTCGTTGTGGTCGTCATCATCTCGCTTGGGGCGTCTATCGCCGGCACGAGGTCGAAGGCTTGAGCCTTGTCGTTCGTCTGCAGAAGCCCGACGGCAAACGCTGAAACCACCGTGCCGCCTTCGAGGTTCACATCGAATGTGGCGACGGCCTCGTTCGATCCCGCGGGTCGGACTTCGATGGTGTACGACCCCGCGGGAACTTCGACGTACTCGCTGGCGTTGCCGAACTCGAGTCCTTCGACAAGGACGTTGCCGTCAGCGGCGATATCGACCGCTGGCGCATCCGATGAGAGATGGACTGCTCGAAGTCGGGCTTGATTTCCGGACGGTATCTGATTCTCGTCGATGAACACGAACGCCTCGGGATTGTCGAGTGTTCCCCCCGCGGCGATTGTGTAATCGGTGCTCGCGTCGAGAGTGACCTGCTGGTCGATGACCGCACTCCCCCGCCCCTGGCCTGCTGGCGCGACCTGAACGGTGTATTGTCCAGGTTCGAGTTCGAGGTAGTTGCTCACGTCCTTGAACGCGACGTTCTGCAGGACACGGTTTCCGTCCACGTAGACATCCACTTCCGGAGCGTCCGGAATCGCGTGGATGGCCCGGACGCGACTCGCGTTTCCGTTTTGGCTGGTGGTCATCTCCTGTGCGCTCGAAATCCCGCCGAGAATCGGTATGCTGCTCACGCCGATGGCTCTGAGCACTTGTCGTCTGGTTTGCTTCATTTTGATTCCCCCAACTGGCGTTCAATCAGTTAGTCAAAAAGGATTTTCCCGGACCAGTTTGGTTGGCTCATTGTCATTCGGGTGTTCTCCTGCTATGTACGACATAATTCCGTATTCGAGTGGAACCCAACTACTCGACTTTCATGGTGTGAGTTTCCCCGAGAAACCGGGTGCCAATGACACGGTGGAAGACGGGAGCCCCGGTGACAGGGCCTTGGAACGCTACGATTCCGATGGGTAGAAACTACCCGCTGGAGGGTCTGGAGTATAGTTCCGAAACCTCAGCACAAGGCGTCCCTGCTGTGTAGGAAGTCCCGTCGTTTACGGCGGGGCGAGGATGCCACGACGCACGTTTCCCAACTGTCGGGCAAGCCATCCAAGACCGGTGAGCCTCTTTAAGAGAAACCGTTATGTGATACAGTGTATTAAGATGTAAACATGCCTTCGATCAGCGCTCGTATCCCTGAGGATGATGAAGACGAACTCAAGGCAGTTATCGAACTCCTCGACGAAGACAAAAGTACGGTTATTCGCAAAGCTCTCTCCGAAGGCCTCACGTCACTCCGGCAACGCGTCGCCATCGAACGATACCAGTCAGGAGAAATCTCCGTCAATCAGGCAGCGCGCCTCGCTGGAGTGAGCCTCGCCGAGTGGCTCGAAATCGCCCGTGAACGGAATCTCACCTCCCAGCTTTCCCCTGATGATCTCGACGCGGACGCGATGGCCGCCCGTGAGCTCTGATGCAGGTCTTCATCGATGCCACAACGCTCATTTCTCTCGGTACCATCGGCGAACTCAACCTCCTCACGAACGTTACTGGCGATCTCGTCATCCTCCCACTCGTTGGAGCCGAAGTCACGACCGAACCCGCTCAAACGAATCTCACCCGGTTTGTCAACAAGCATGAGGTCCACACTGATGATCCTGCCGTTCACGACCGAATTAACCAGGCAAAAGATGTCCTCGGAGAGCCGACCGAAAATGGCGACGTCCATCTGATCGCTGCTGTCCTTGCCTACACTAACGATGACAGATCGATCGGTGTCATTTCCGATGATCGTCGCGTCCGTACTACGGCTCGGGGACTAGGGGCGACGGTCACCGGAACCATTGGCGTTATCGTACGAGCTGTCGACGAGGGGCTTCCTCCTCAAGACGCTCGGGAACTCGTCGACCGTGTTGATTCGCACGGGCTCCACATGACCGGAAACCTCCGCGAGAAAGCATACTCACTCATTGAGGATGCCGCTGATACGTCTTCAACTGAGTAGCCACCACGAAAGAACTGGCGAGCGAGACAGACAAGACAACAGCATATCGAAAGGCAATCACCCAATAACCCGTAAACTCGAACGCATCACGAAAGACAGTGGGAAGGTCCATTTCCGGCTTCCCGACGAGGAAGACGTGCTCGGTCGCGGTGGTGCAAACCGCGAGCCGTAATATCCCAACTCGGGAGAATCCTCGTGCTTGAGCGCGGGCGTTTGTCAAAGAGTTGTCACTAGTGCCATGTCTGCTCGAACATTGTGTCGCCATCGAGTTCAACGATAGTCTCAAGCTGGCAGAGACCGTGAGAAATGTAGTTACTGGCAGTAATCTCGAATTCGCCGAAATTCGTCGTAATTCCTAGCGTCATTTCGTTCTGAGCAGTTGCGGTTGATGGATCGTCTGCCGTAACCGACGCCTCAAAAGTCGCTTCCCGTGAAAGCCGACCGTGTGGGAAATCAACGTCTAACGCGTGGCGTTTTAACGTCTGGACACGATTAGAGACTCGCTCACGACTAGTCGTCCACGAGGAACTGCTAGTCGCATGTTCGGCGCTTGTCGGAATTCTCTCATCGGGTGGAGGCATCTGTATCGTGTCATCAAAATCCACACCGTTCATTTGGCAGCCAGGGAACCGCACAGTAGCGGGATTAGCGGGTGTGGAACGAACGATGAACGAACCCTGGCGTGGGGTCGGGAGGGAGACCGGAAAGTAAGATGAGCCGACGGCAACGCGAATCGAATGCCCTTCCTCAAAGACGTGCGACTTCGGCTCGAACGGAACGGTTATGTCGTACTCGGTTCCGGGTTTCATTTCATCAGGGTTGTCGAGGCCCTTTCGGTATTTACCTCGAATCGCGCCATGGGAAACGAGTGTGCCCCGAGAATCCGGTGACACATTGACGAGTCGAACGACGATAGTTGGGTCGGGTACGCTGGCTTCGAGTCGGAGCGTCACGTTGCCGGTGCCGGTGAGTTCGATTGGACTATCGAGGGGACCCGTCTCGAACGTTAACGACCGTACGTCGTCATCGTTCGTTGCTGGCGGTTCGAACGAGACCCCGTAGGGATCGATCGAGGACGGTCCGACAGTAGAATCAAATCTGTATTCGGCATCAACTTCACCGGTCTTGTATTCATTTGGAGATACGAGTCCTGTCGGTGTGAGTGCGAATGACACAGAATCACCTGTCTTGTGATAAATCGTTTCGCCATTGGTTGGCCGATCAGTTGCGTCTTCATCACAAACGGTCGGCCAAGTCTTTCGGCCGCGCCATTGACCAGCCGAAGATCCGCCACCGTCGAGTTCGGTCCAGTAAGAGATGGTCGGTTCGTCCATCACTCCGTTTTCTTCGTCACGCAAAAAGTGGTTGAACCACTCGAGTGCTTGTCGACGGAAGTTGATAGAGCTTTCACGGCCGCGATGAGGCATCTGATGACGCCATGGACCGAGAAGAAGCCGCTTTGGTGCATCGATGGCCTCGAAGTACTCCAGTGTATCCTGCGTGTATGGATCACGCCACCCACCGACAGCGAGTGTCGGGGTTTCGATACGCTCGACGGGAATAGTCTTATCCTCCCAGTAAGATTCGTGGGGCTCATTGTCGATGAATTGGAACAGCCATGGCGTTCGATCGCGTGACCGTTCTAATCGATTCTGCCAACGAGTAAGCCACTCACCATCCGCATCACGAATACTCGCTGGTTTTGCTTCGAGCGCTTGCATCAGTGTCAGCCAGTCCATCCCAATGGTGAGAAACTCGAACAGGCCACCGTAGGAATATGCGTTCCGCCATCCCTGATAGGGAGTATGAATAGGGACGATTGCGTCCAAAGCGTCCGGTTGCTGAGCCGCAGCATCCAGCGCTGTAATACCACCGTATGATTTCCCGAAGAGACCAATCCGACCAGTAGTCCAAGGCTGTTCAGCGAGCCACTCGACGATGGCTGCTGGTTCAGTCCCCTCACGTCGGGTGAATGGTTCGTCGATGAACCCGCTCGAACTACCGGTTCCGAGCATGTCTGCGACAATGACCTCGTAGCCGTGCTTGGCAAAATACAGACAGAGGGGGTCATACGCACCGTATGTGATGAGATCGTCTTGGTGATACGGAACATACATCAACAGCGCTGGTGAGGGTCCATCGCTGTCGAGTGGTTCATATCGGGTTGCTACAACAGTTTCCGACTGGACAGGGATTTCAAGAGCTGTGTGACGTCTAACATCGCCAAGTGGGTCGTGGGAAGTCATGAGAGGGTTGAAACGGCAGCTATTTTCCTGAATGTGAACATTATTACAAAGTCAATTTTGAATCATCCACACGTTCTCAAACAGCAGGACACTGGTCGTCTCGAGAGAACGGTGGTGGCTTAGGTCTCTGGTTGTGCTACTTGATACCATATGGCTCATATTTGGCACCACACCAACTTAATTGTTTGACCGATGCGGGTGTTTCTTGCTGTCTCGACGTGTTCTTCTTCGACCATCAGCCCTTCGCTACACATACTGCTGACTACGCTAGCAGTAGCTGATCTGATACCGTACCGTCGCTTCTCTTCGGTCTCATCGAGAAGAGCGGACCTTGTAGAGAATATTTATATTTGTACAACCAAGGTTGATTTCATGCGGGTTACTACACCTATACATGACCGTTTATCCGATCTTCGACGTGAATTTCATCAATATCCTGAACCTGCCTGGCGTGAGTTTTACACTACTTCTCGACTTGCAGAAGAGATAGAGTACATCGGCGTAGACCGACTCCACCTGGGGCGGGAAGCGATGAACCCCGCTGAGCGACTGGCCGTCCCCTCCGCTACTGAAATCGACCGTTGGCGAGAACAGGCCCGTGAAGACGGTGCCCCTGCTGAGTTTCTCGATCAGCTCTCGGATTGCACCGGTGCAGTTGCGATTCTTGAGCATGGTGATGGACCAACTGTTGCTCTGCGTGTCGATATCGATGGGCTCCTTCGTGAAGAGTCGACTGACGGAACTCATCGTCCGGCGGCCGAAGGATTTCGCTCTCGACATGATGACGTCATGCACGCGTGTGGCCATGACGCTCATATGACCATTGGACTTGGTATACTGGAGGCCATCGGAGCGAGTGACTTCTCTGGCACGTTCAAGGTGTTCTTCCAGCCAGCAGAGGAGAAAGGGGGCGGGGGCCGTCCAATGGCGAAAAGCGAGCATGTCTCAGACGTTGATTATCTGTTTGCGATCCACATCGGTCTTGGTCATCCGACTGGAGAGATTGTTTCGGGAATGGTTAAACCACTCGCAGTTAGCAATCTCATCGTCACGTTTCAGGGCAAATCTGCCCATGCAGGTCTCGCACCGAACGAGGGCCAAAACGCGATGCAGGCCCTCGGAACTGCGATTCAGAACTCCTATGCCATTCCTCGACATACCGATGGAACGACTCGGGTCAATATCGGTCGCGTGGAGGGAGGGACCGCGGCGAACGTAATCGCCGAGCACATCGAGGCAGAAGCTGAGGTCCGTGGTGAGACTACTCGCTTAATGGAGTACACGAAGACGGAGTTCGAGAATACGGTTCATGCCGCCGCGGCCATGCATGAATGCGAGGCCGACGTGACTGTTGATGGTCAAGCACCGCGCGCTGACAGCGACCCCGAGTTAGCCGCTATCGTCGGTGAGAGCGCACGAAACCACCACGATGTCGACCACGTTATCGATTCGATTCGGTTCGGAGCGAGCGAGGATGCAACCTACCTAATGGATACAGTTCAAAAACAGGGTGGACTGGCAACGTACGTTATCGTCGGCACTGATCACCCGACTGGCCACCATACCGCGACGTTTGATATCGACGAAACGTCACTACCGATCGCGGTCGAGGTGCTAACCGACGCTATTTGCACTGTTGCCCATCGTGATCCACTCGGTGGTTCTGAAGAATAATTATTGGATTTTTGAGACTAAACTCCTGCCCTTCGGGGAGAGAGGATGTGAAATATTTCACTACCGAACCAACGTTGGATTCCGAATACCTTTGAATACCAAATCTGACCGGTGGTCGCTTACGAGTTACCAAGTATATCTCGGAGTTTTCCCACCGAGAGGTTGCTTCCTGTGATTGGCAAAACAACGGTCTTCCCCGCTAGTTCGTCGCCCAGTTGAACTGCCGCTGCAACGCCGACGGCAGCGGCCCCCTCGGCTAACACTGCATCCTCGGTAAGTAGTTTCCGAATAGCAGCGCGTATGTCGTCGTCTTCGACAAGCATCATCTTCGTCAGGTGGTCTTGCATAATCTGAAGCGGGAGTGCAAATGGGGTCCGTATATTGATACCCTCAGCAAATGTATCAGCTTGCTCTTGGAATTCAATTGTGCCCTCGCTCCACGCTTGATAGACGGCATCAGCCCCGGTTGCCTGAACGCCGATGACATCACCGCCGAGGAGTTTGCCAATGGTCAGTGCATAGGCCGAAGCACTACTCCCCCCGCCGACAGGGTTGATTACAACATCCACTTCCGGACAATCCTCCATAACTTCGAGACCAGCACTGGCACGGCCGGCGATCAGATGGGGCTCATTCCCACCGTGCACGTATCGATATCCCTCCTCGGCTGCCTGGTGTTCAGCGTGTTCGCGGGCGTCGTCGAAATCCTCGCCGTGCTTGATGACGGTCGCACCAAGCCGCTTCATACTGCTGATCTTCGTCTGATTCTCAAGTGTCTCAGGAACGACGATAGTTGCCGGAACATCGAATTCGCGTGCGGCCGTGGCCATCCCTTGGCCGTGATTTCCCATGCTCGCCGTGATCAACCCTATCTCTTGGAACTCTGGTGCAAGCTCTGCGACGAGATTATAGAATCCTCGAATTTTGAATGAGCGTGTCGGCAGTGTATCTTCACGCTTGAGCAACACGTTGGCATCAAGTTCGGCCGAGAGACTTTCACTGCGGACTAATGGAGTTCGCGGGAGATATTGCCTTACGATTTGTCGTGCCGTATAGATGTCCCGTGTTGTAGGTGGTGTCAGATCGTGATACGAGAAAATTGTGGTCTTGTCCGGGGAGTCTACGGGTTCGTATGCTGGCATCGGTTCGTCGATAGGGGTGCAAGTGAGTTAAGTGTCCACGACAGGGACGATCACGTCTCACTTAGATTTACTCCAGAAATTGGCGTAGGCGTCGATCGTAACACGTCGAAAACGTATATTTATCAATTATTCAAACTATTTGTTGACCGAATGCCGTATCAAGAGTACCTACCAGTCGACGCTGGCCTCCCGAAGGTTGATGCTGTCGCCCCTGAAACATACCACCATGCCGGATTTTCGACTGCGACGGAACGGATGGGCGACGGTCGGTCTCGGACTCTCCGTAGCATTCGCCGTCCTCGTATTTGTCTACTTCTCGTACGAGGGGGCTCCGTTACGTGGCGCGTTAGTTGGACTCCTCGTCCTGTTGGCTGGTGGATGGGAGTACCGACGGAAACTGCAGGATACCGTTGTCGCCGAGTCTTACGAGGCGGAAGCAGAGGCACAGCAACGCAAGGATCGTCAGTAGTCGAGTCGAACTTCATCTCCGATGCGTTCACGCGTTCGAACGATGACAACCCCGGCCGACCTTCGGTGGTTTCATACCGTATTGATTGGTATCCTTTCGCATGACTACGAGCGGCGACCCGATAGCGGCGATGGAATGGCTGCTCACCCGCTTTGAGGACGACGACGACGTCGCGTACGGTGAAGCGGGTGCCGTCTCGCAGACGAAAACGGACATCGTCGTGACCGAAGAGGGTCCACGAGACGAACTCGAGTTCGACGAGACGGGTGTCTGGTGTCGCGTCTTCGCCAATGGCGCTGCCGACTATCGGTACACGACAAACTTAAACGAGGAGACGTTAGCCGATGTAGCAGACAGAGCGGTTCGCGGCGGCAAGTTCCTGGCACAGGCTGACCCCGCTCGATTCGACCAGCTCACCACCCACAGAGCCGTCCACGATGGATGGGCATCGGACCGAATCGACAAGGTACCGCTAGAGACGAAACGTTCGACCATCGAAGATAGTCTCACGGCGGCGGCAGATATCGATCTCGAACGACAGTGGGTTAACTACGCCGACACGCACATTGCGGAAACTGCGTCGACGACGACAGGAAGCACGGTTCGAACAACATTGGACCGCGCGAGCGTGGAGTTCACCTTCGCAGTCCGAGAC
Source organism: Haladaptatus sp. HS23 (assembly GCF_056892285.1). NCBI lineage: Archaea > Methanobacteriati > Methanobacteriota > Halobacteria > Halobacteriales > Haladaptataceae > Haladaptatus > Haladaptatus sp. HS23. The sequence goes on from NZ_JBXGLH010000003.1 coordinate 382,238, forward strand.
GGGCCGACGATTCGACGCCATGCCGGGTCTACGCGAGGCGCAGCGTTCCTCGACGAACTCCCGGACGTGTTCGAGTCCGCTGTCGCCGACGCTCGGGCGTTGACGAGAGCGGCGACGACCAACGCACCGACCGATGAGGCGACCGTCGTTCTCAGTCCGCGGGCGGCCGGGCAGTTGTTCGCGTTCATCTCGCGATATCTCGAAGCGGACATGGTTGAGATGGGCTTGAGTCCGTACGACATCGGTGACGAACTCGGTCCCGAGTCGCTTTCGATAGAGGATACCATTCACGCCGGCTCGTGGGCCGCTCGCGGTTATGACGCCGAACTCCGGCCGACGACACCGGTGCAACTTATCGAGAACGGAACGGTGACGAGATACCTCCACAACACCGCCACTGGAGCGGAAGCGGACGTGTCTCCCGCTGGAAACGCTATCCACAGTCTCGGGTTCGGGCAGCCACCGCGAATCCATGCCCGCCATCTAGAGGTCGCACCCGGCGATACTGGCCGGGTGGCCCTTCACGACGGGGCCGACATACTCGTCGAGCGATTCGACGAACCGTGGCTCCGTGACGAGTTCGAACGCGTCCAGCGGTCGGGCGTCATGCCCGCGAGTGCCCTCTACGCAAGGGATATCGACCGGAAGGTCGATGACCGACCGGATCGAGGTTGTGCCCAGTTCCCCATCGCGGAGGGTTACCGGCTTCGGAACGGCGATCGTGCCGGCCGCATCGAAGGTTTGTCGTTAGTGTATGACCCATTGACCCTCTCCAATGCGACTGCTATCGGCTGTATCCGAGGAACTATCACTGGTGTCGACGAGAAACACAAATCGCAGATTCCGTACGCGGTGACCGCGCCCGGCGTTCGCCTCCGAGCAAAACTTCGCACACAAGAATAAGACGTGGAATGCAATCGACGGGGATTACGGAACTCGCTGTCGGTGATCGACTCCCGATGATTTTACTATTCTCTACTACGAGGTCTCAACTATCGGAATTGTCGACGTCTTCAATATCCAAGAAAGAGACGACAATTAACTGACCACGAAAATGACAACCTCACGAGCAGCTATGTTTCAACAGAATACTGTAGAACGGCAGCGAACCGGTCGCGCTACGCAATGGCATATCGATCACGAAGAACAAATTGTTCCCGTTGCATCGACCCAATTACCTAGCCCGCACACCGGACTTCGACACGTCCCGGAAACACCAGCGTACACGGATAGTCGCCGGAAAGACGTATGAAGGTCGGAACTGCAGAGTCGGGCCCAGGTAAGACTTCTACAGGCTATCTGTCCGTCGCTGATTTGCCAACGGGACAGCCCGAACAGATTCCCGTCGTCATCGTCGAAGGAGAAGAATCTGGGCCGACGGTATGGGTGACCGGAACGATTCACGGCGATGAACCGACTGGAATGGAAGCGATACACGAGTTTGTGTCCCGAATTCGGGACGAATCGCTCCAGGGGACAGTCGTTTGTATCCCGGTGATGAATCCGTCTGGACTTCGGACGAATGCTCGAACCTCATACTATCATGGTGACGACCCGAATCGGTACTTCGGCTTCGAGCGCGGAGACGGCGAGACGCCACCGAGCGTTCAGCAGTTGATTTGCGAGCGGGTGTACGAAGAGATCAGTGCGAGCGCAGATGTCGTCATCTCACTTCATACGTCATGGGTCGCAACGTATCCGTATTCGATTCTACCACGAGTGAGCTATGGAAACACTCGAGAAATATCCGAAGCCGTCGAATTACGCGACCGTATCATCGAACTCACCGACGCGTTCGGTCTCCCTGCGGTCAACCAGTTCAGTCACGAGGAGACCGAGCGACGGTCGCTCGAGCACACGTTGACCGGGGCGGCAGTCGCGGACGGGATTCCGGCGTTCACGCCGGAACTCGGCGGTCGATTCGTCGTGGAACAGGACGTCTGTGAGGCAGCCATCGTCGGGTTGTACAACGTGCTCCACGTCTTCGGGATGATCTCCGAATCGGCGTCATCCCCAATGGAGTTTGAGCTGCCAGCTGAGACCGATCTCAAACGGCTCATCCACCCACACGCGGACACCGCTGGACTCGTTCACTATAAAGTACAGGAGGGAGAATGGGTCCAGTCGGGACAGGTAGTTGCGGATATCGTCACACCTCACGGGGAGACGAAAACCCGAGTGAACACAGACCACTCGGGATATGTCCTGAGTCGATACGAGGGCGTCGCAGTATATGAAAACGATCCACTCCTCGACATGGCCGTGCCAGATGACGAATCACTGCTACAAGAGCATCGAGATTGATATCCTCCCCGCCGTAAACGGTGAGGATTCCTCGAAGAGGCTCTGTTGATAATCCTCAGGGTGAGACAGGAGTTGCGTGCTAAATATATTCTCTCTATTCATCACTCAGAAGTTGATCGTCTTCCACTGTAGGATGAACAACCGGGCGAAAGTAGTCTGCGTTCCGGGATTTCGGCACACTTCAAGACGCGTGATTGATTTGATAACTGAAGTAGAACGTTCGACGGCAGTAAGCTCGACTCTTCGAATTTGCCTGATTTAGCGGGTTTACTACCGCTGGGCAGTATAAGCGGCAGTGACGCCCACAATCCGTACGAAAAACTGAAGATGCCGTGATTATATTCCGCCCGCTTGTGGCGGTCGTCCATCGTCACCGTTCTGGGACTGCCCGTTGAAGTTCTGGGCGTTGGAGTCGGCGTACTGAACGTTCTCGTTGCTCTGGGCGCTGGCTTGAATCGCGACCGCATCGCCCGACTCAGCACCACTGTCTCCATTTTGAGCAGCGGCTATCTGATTAGGGTTCGTACCGGGTCCTCCATTGTTCCCATCACCCGCACCAATGGCAACACTGGCAGCCACGTTGTCGTCCTGCTCATTCACGTTGAACTGCCCGACTGTCTGGTCTTGTTCGGCGTCTGAGACAGCAGCTTGGCCGCTATACTGTGAGTCTGCCATTGCTCCACCAACCAGCACGGTGCTGGCGACGGTGAGTGCAACGACGAGTGTTACTATCCGATGCATGCCTCTCGACGCTCATCGGTATCTCTGATAAGCCACGACGACCGTTCAGGCCTTTAACACTCAATTCCGAAGCCGATAGTCCAACGGTAATCACGATAACTGCTCGTTTCACTCCCGTTCAGGCGATTCTCCCACGTCTCAGAAACGCCTGCGGTGGAACCCTGATGCATCGATTCATGACTGACATCGGTTTGTGACTGTTTTGTGAGGTCTTCGCCGGTTGGAAAATTGATTGCTAAGATACCTAAAGAAAGAAGAACGCGAGACAGCGGCGACTTCTCGATTCTTCTATCGGGTGAGTTTGTAGAGTTGTAGGACTACAAAGGATGCTAGGTCTCGCGAACATCCTACCTGGAACCATCGAGATAGTATAAGATCCTAATCGGACACCATCGTGATTCAGCACGACATATAATTACGGATGACTAAGCAGAGTAATGAACGGGTCCGTTTCATTCATCATTAAGCTGCTCTTCTGCCTGATTTGATAAGCGGAAGTACAACCTCCCCGGGCCCCTGTCAATCTATGCACAGTTCGTGATGCGTATTTATCAATGATCCAGTTTCCGGATTTCACCGTGACTGGGCCAAGAATTCTTCTGGTCAGGCATCTTCCCGGCTACATTGGGGGTCGGTGTGTCGGCTTCGTCGCACCGCCACGCGAACCGACTTCGAGACGTGAGGCCCAAACACTGGGTCGCCATACTTCTACTCGTTTTCAGTACGCTGTGTAGATTGTTCAGTTATCGAAGACCACCTGTCTATTCTTCATCCGCTCGACCTGCACCAATTGCGTTGATCTCTGCATTCAATTCAGCCACGATCTGGCCAGTCTTGCTCTCAAGGTTGTAGTGGTATCTGCGACCGTTAGCTGTCTCCTCAACGATACCTAACTCAACAAGCTTTCCTATGTGCCGTCGGACACTCTGCGTACTGACACCCGCGAATTCTGCTAACTCAGTCTTGTTAAACTCCTTTCTGGGATCAACCTGGAGGAGTGCATCAAGCATCAAGTGAACACTCTCATGCTGACAGAGATACAACCAGCCGGACGGATAGGCTAGGCGTTGCTCTTTCGTGGTCATGTCATTCGGGGTTTTAGCATCCATACCTGGGTTGCTCATGACTACACCAAAGTAAGGCTAGAACATAAGTATTGGCATGCTAGTCACCACTCAAAGTATGTATTCTCTTACTTTGAAGTAGCAATCTTTATTAACCCTTACATCCGTGTAACATACATGCAAGACACAGAACTAGTTTGTTCTATTATTCGTGTCCTCGTTACTAACCACGGATATGGGAAACCACTTCCCGCTGACGTGGTTCTCAATAAAGCGTCTTATCCCCCGCACAAAGGTGGTGCTGCGAAGAAATCTCTCGAAATCGTCCGACGACAATCATTCATTATCGACCACGGGAACCGGGGAATCATGCTCGATAACGGCGAATTCGGTTCTCTGGTCCAGTTCCTCTATGACAACTGTGGATGGGACGAATTTGAATTGAAACTCCGAATCAAGCACTTCGAAGGGTGGAAAGAAATCGATTGGGATTGACGCAGTGCCCGTTTGGATGTCCGGATTGTACGGTCGCGCCGATCAGCGCTAGTTTTCTATTTGCATGTGTTGAGTTAGTATACAATGCTAACTCTGACTTCTGAACGAGATCAGATCATGTGAATCGTTCAATTTCGTGTTTATCTACAAACGTGCAAATCAAACAGGCGATAACCCCCGAGACTACCGAAATCACCCGATTCAACATCTCGATAGCGTCGTCCTCAACCTCAATATTGTATGAAAGTCAAGAGTAACACGCAATGAGGACGGAACGGAAAAAGATGGGACGTTCAATGTCTGGCTCAGTCGGGAGGAGTATCGAGCGATCCCCCGCTCCGCTGATTCGTTCGAACACGAGATAGCGATTCGATTGATGGGCGACTGTGGGCTGCGCGTGACTGAAGTGCTGGGCGTCACGCCATCGAACATCTCGCGGATGGACGACGGCCGCCACTACGAGCTAGAGGTCACGAACGGGAAGGATACGACCGGGAGCTACCGAGGTGGGAAGCAGCGCGAGACATGGTTGCCGGTCGAGGTCGAGGCAACGATCAATCGCTACGTTCGGGAAGCCGGTCTTCGGGACGACGACCCCCTGATTGGACGGTCGAAACGGACCGTTCAATACTGGGTTGAGAACGCTGCCGACGAGTCGGACAACGAGGACTATCGACGAGTGTCTACCCACGATTTGCGCCGCTACTGGGCGAACCATCTGCTGGTCGAAGAGAACGTATCACCACGCATTGTGATGGCGCTCGGTGGGTGGTCGAGCTATGATGCGATTGAGCCGTATCTCGCTTCGTGAATCTTGAGTGAAGATTTGTCTGGTTTATCGCGAGGACCAGCGAGTTCGGGCCGGTGCTCAGCGAGACGGACTAATTCGTTCAGTCGTCAGCCGACGCCGACTCAGTGTCCTCGCTCATCGCGACGTCGCCCTCTCGACGTTCACCTGCTAACTCCTCGTATGGATCATACCCTTCAGCACTCTCGTATAGGTGGCAGGCGATGTCCTGCTCTCCGTCGACATCAGATTTCTGTTCCAACGGCGGAATGACTTTGTCACAGACGTCACCAATGTACTTCGGACAGCGAGCCTTGAACCGACAGCCGGTCGGAATGTCGATAACGTCACCCACTTCACCCTGTAGTTCGACTCGTTCACGTCCCACGCCCGGGTCGGGAACGGGAACCGCGTTGATGAGCGCCTGCGTGTAGGGATGTTGGGGATTCTCGATCACTTGATCCGTCGGCCCCTTCTCGACAATCTTGCCCATATACATGATCGCGAGGCGGTCACACATATGCCGGAGCAACGAGAGGTCGTGACTGATGTAGACGACCGAAAGTCCGAACTCGTCGGTCATCCGGTCCAGCAGCGACAGAACCCCAGCTCGAAGACTAACGTCGAGCATCGACACCGGTTCGTCAGCGACGATAAAATCGGGGTCAAGCACGAGGGCACGGGCAATGGCAACGCGTTGGCGCTGTCCTCCGGACAGTTCGTGGGGGTACTGATCGAAGTACTGCTCGGCCGGGAGGAGTTCTGCGAATTCCAGTGCGCGCTGGACGCGTGCAGTCTCGTTGCGGATGTCGTGGATGCGGAGCGGTTCAGCAATCGTATCGTACACCGTCATCCGGGGATTCAGGCTCTCGAACGGGTCCTGAAAGATCATTTGGGCGTTCTGTCGAAACTCTTGGAGCTCTTCGTCGCTGGCCTTTGAAAGCTCCTTGTCGTCGTAGATGATGTCGCCGTCAGTCGGCTCGTGGAGCTTTACCAGCGACATTCCCGTCGTGGTCTTGCCGCAGCCGGACTCACCTGCTAATCCAAGCGTTTCGCCCTCGTGGAGGTCGAAACTGACGCCGTCGACGGCATGAACATATTCCGGTTCCTCACCGGAGACCGACTGCATTAGACTTGCTATCCACCCCTGATCGACCTTGAAGTGTTTCTTGAGGTCGTCGACTTCGAGGAGCACGTCGCTCATTTCAGTCACCTCCGACGTCTTGGGCCGCAGCAGTCTGGTTCCACGTTCGTGCGTCGTCGGCGTATGGCCGTAGCTCCTCGTCGATCTCGTCGACATAGTGGCAGTACGATCGTAGACTGCCGATATGGTGTGCTTCAGGTTCCTCTTTGCGGCACCGATCAGTTGCCATTGGACATCGTTCGGCGAATCGACAGCCTTGGGGAGGGTCTACCAGTTCGGGTGGATACCCCGATATGGACAGTAGGTCTTGGTCCGACATCCGGATGTTTGGGAACGCCCGCTTCAGGCCGATCGTGTAGGGGTGATACGGGTGATCGAATATTTCTTCAACCGATCCCTCTTCGGCTACTTTCCCAGCGTACATTACGAGTACGCGGTCGCATGTCTCGGCAACGACGCTCACGTCGTGGGTGATGACCAGCATCGAGGAGTTAATCTCCTGTTGAATTGTGTTGATGCGTTTGAGGATCTGATCCTGCATGATAACGTCCAGCGCCGTGGTCGGCTCGTCGGCTAACATCAGCGACGGTTCGAGCACGAGCGCCATTGCAATCATGGCGCGCTGGCGCATTCCGCCGGAGAACTGGTGGGGATAATCGTCGGCACGCTCTGGGTCCAGTCCCACGAGCTCGAACATCTCTGTTACCAACTCATCGGCCTCAACGCGGCCCGTGCCTGGCCGATGCGTCTCGACTGCCTCGACGATCTGCTCGCGGATAGTGTACACCGGATCCAACGAATTCATCGCCGACTGAGCGATCATCGATATCTCTTCCCACTTGAGCCGCCGGCGTTGGGCGCCCGTCATGTCGGTGAGGTCATCGCCCTTGAACTCGATACTGCCATTATTGACGTATCCAGCGTCGGGGAGAATGCCAATTATCGCTTTCGCGAGCGTGGTCTTACCGCACCCCGACTCGCCGACGATACCGAGGTTCTCTCCCTCTTCGAGTTCGAACGATACACCGTCGACTGCCTGTGCGGGACCGTCTTCCGTTTCGTAATAGACTTCGAGGTCGTTGACTTCTAGTAGGGTCATTGTAGTTTGGGATTGGTTATCTCTTCGTAGCCGCGGCCGATGAGGAAGCCGCTAATCACGAGTAGCCCGATACAGATTCCCGGCGGTACGAACCACCACCACGCACCGAACTGGAGTGCTGAGTACGCTCGCGATGCCTGGAGCATCGTCCCCCACGAGACGGTGTTCGGATCGCCGAGACCGATGAACGAGACACCCGCCTCGGCCAGGATTGCCCATGCGATGCCGAACGAACCGTATAGGAACGTTAGCGGCAGGACGTTCGGGGCGAGATGCCGACTGATGATGTGCCAGTCGCTTGCACCGGCAACCTCCGCAGCCTTCACAAACGGCCGCTCGCGGAGTGAGAGTGATTGGGACCGAATAACCCGAGCGGTCGAGCGCCACTGGAGGATAATCAACGCGAAGATGATATTCCAGAGGTTCGGCCCAAGCACCGCGACGAGGACGATGACGGTCGGCAACAACGGCATTCCGTACAGGAAATCGACGAGCCGCATGAGCGCATCGTCAACCTTTCCGCCGTAGTACCCGGCGACAAGACCGACAAGCGTCCCGATGCCGGCGGTGAACACCGCTGCAATGAGCCCGACCATCAGTGCCGCCCGCGTTCCGTACACGAGTTGGCTAAAGATGTCAAACCCTTCTGCGGTCGTCCCAAGAAGGTAGGAATTGTCGGCGCCCAGGAGCGATGGTTTAGCCCACTTTTGGATGATTATTCCGGCGTCACTCTGATACTGACGCTGAAGAGGTGGATGGTTCGCGATAAGCGGCGCAAAGATGGCAACGAGGACGAACCCTGCCACGACTATCAGCGAGAGTTTGACCGAGAGCTCACTGGTCAGCTTTTCCCAGTGGTCGCGAAGCGTTCCACGCCAGAGATGGGCTGTTCGTCGCCACTTATTGATCTCCTGATCGGACGATCTGTCGTCGAGGTCGGTAAATATTGACTGTCTGGTTTGTTCTTCTTGTGCCATTGTTTTAATCGTAGGTTACTCGCGGGTCGAGATATCCGTACGCCAAATCGGCGATGAAGTTCAGCGTGATGATGGTTGCGGCGAGGACTATGAACGTCCCCTGTGCGACGGGGAAGTCCCGCCGAAGCACTGCTCGCACCATCTCACGCCCGAGACCGGGCCACGCGAACACCGTCTCGATGAGGACACTCCCGCCGACGGCATAGCCGAGGGCGATGGCCGCCGCGGTGACGATGGGCAACAGCGCGTTCCGTGCGGCGTGTCTGAACATTATCGTCCGCTCTTTCAGCCCTTTCGCGCGGCAAACGTCGATAAAGTCCTCCGAAAGTACTTCGAGCATGCTGGAACGCATGATGAGCAGCGGATAGCCCATGAAATAGAACCCCAACACCAGTGCCGGAGCGACAAGGTGTTGCAGGAAATCGACGGAGAATACCATCTGCCAGAATCCCGTACTTTGAGATCCCAGACTGGTCATACCACTCATTGGGATGATGTTAAGGCCTGCACCGAAGATCCACAGGACGATAAGTCCAACGTAGAACGTGGGAACGCTCCGTGCGGTCAGTGCGACGATGACTGCATTTTTCTCAAATCGGGAGCCACGGTACCATCCCGATAGGATGCCGAGCGTAATGCCGATCGCGTACGCCGATATGAACGCCGTTAGCATGAGTATGAGCGTGTTTGGCAGATAGGTCCCAATGACGTCCGTGACTGGTCGTTTCGAGTGGAACGATTGACCGAAGTTCAGCTGTATCAGATTCTCAAGGAACTTGATGTACTGAACATGCAATGGCTCATTGAGGCCATAACTTGCGATTATTTTTCGACGCGCTTCCTGCGTCATTTGCGAGGAAACCACATACGATGTTGGGTCACCCGGCATGAGTCGAAACAGGCCGAAGAGCACTGTTGCGACTGCCCAGAGCGTCACGATGAGCTGGAGTGTGCGTCTGATAACAAAACTTGCTTTTCCCATAATTTATGTTGTATTTTCTCAGTTGATTTATGTGAAATTCTGAACGGAAGTCGGTTCCCCCAGCTTAGTTGCCGCTCGGCGCTTGAAGCATGTCCTTGTCATTCCACGTGTAACCGGCCTCCTTAAGTCGGCTTCGAGCGGCTTTTTTGCTCTCTTTGTACTCGGTCACATCATCGGTGTGGAGCTTCCCGAACGCCGACGAGACGACGTTGCTGCCGGGGTCCGGGAAGCCGAACAGAATCTGTTTGACAATGGGTGTTCGCGGAATGGATTCGACGAGTGCCTTGCGCAACTGTACGTCGTCGAGACCCTGTTCACGCTCGTTCGGTGTGAACATCCAAAACGTCGGTGCGGTTTGGAACTTCGTGCCAATACTCTTGTGATTTTGGTTCTGGTCGAGACTGCGGTCGATGCGGCCGAACGGCTCGTAATTCAGATCGCCGTTTTTGAGGTTCTCCCACACCGTCGACGCTTCGGGAATGACGCGCCAGAACCGTTTTTTAAAGGAGACAGGAGCGAAGTGTTTGTCGAACTTCTTCATTCCGAACTCACTGCCCTTTTCCCAGTAGTCGAACATCATTGGGCCGCTACCCACCGGTTTCTTGATGTTTGCTTGACTCGGGTTCTTCCTGTCGGCCCATTTGTGCTCGGGGATGATGGGGATGAGGTTCGCGACTGCGAGGTTGAACGGCCCCAGCGGTTTGGACATCTTGATTCGAACCGTCGACTCGTCGACAGCTTCGGCGCTTTTGAGGTACTCCACCTGCGTCGAATACAGCGGTACCTTGTTATCGATGATGTAGTTGTACGTAAACGCGACGTCCTTGGCGGTAAGGTCCTTGCCGTCGTGCCACGAGTGGTCTGTGCGGATCGTGTACTCCATCGTGGTTTCATCGACTCGCTTCCAGTCTTTAGCGAGGCTGACCTTCGGGTCTGGTTCGGCCTTGTTGTTGAGCTGAACCAAGAAGTCGTACATCATGTTGAACTGATAGACGTGCTTGCTCTCGTCATTGTGACCGAGCACGTTCATCGTCGAGAGTGTTTCTGGCCAGTAGCCCTTGAGGGTGTCCTCGCCGCCTTTCATCTCCAGATTTATCATCGTCCAGTAGGAGTTGAACCCGTTTGCGAGGTCCGCTTGCCAGTTGCCCACCTGGTTTTTGTTGTAGATGGCTGCCTGCGGCATTTGCGTAATTGGCATCATCGGCACGTCGTCCATCACCTTTTTTTGTATCTTATGGGCTAGATCGACTCGCTTGCCAGAGTCCGGTTCGGCCAGGTAACTCTCCATTTGCTTGTCGAGGTCGGGGTTCTCATAGCCGGAGTAATTCCCTTTCCCTGGGCCGGTGTTATTTGAGTTAAATAAGTTGTTTAACTCCGTCACCGGTTCTGAAACGAAGAACGTGTGCCATGTTGCGAAACTGTAATTGTATTCCTGGGAGACGCGGCTGAACAGGGTACCCCATTCGAGCACGTCGACATTCATGTTTAGTCCGAGATCGCTGAACTGCTTTGCGATGAGGTTTATCGCGTCGTGTCTCGGTGGGTTGTAGCTTTGGGCATTATTGACGTACGTGTAGGACGAGAGGCCCTTGCCTGCTTTTGCATTGCCTGAGCCGCCGGACTGATTTCCGTTATTGTTTTCGTTATTATTAGAACCGCCACCAGAACACCCTGCTAAGGCCGTCATCCCCGCGACACCACTTGCGGTTGCCGCTTTTAGAAATTTCCGCCGCTTGACCTGGTTGTCATTCTCTGCCATAAGGTCAACTTACCCAAACCTACCATAAAAACCTTTCCCACCGATTCGGAATCTGGACAATAGAGAGCGTAATTTGAGCTTCCGATAATTCAATATCTTTTGTATATATAATTACTCCTATAAACTGTGTTTTATTCATCGTGTGAATCAATCTAGCCTCGCTTGTTCCCATCGTGAACACGTCTGTAAGCGTAGTACCCTCTGTTTGGAATCATGGATATGACGTCTAAATATCAACCATCTATCTAGAAACTGAAAGCGAAAATCAACATCTATCTATTTTAGAATTGATATTTGAGTGTTATCTGTGGGTTGAACTCCCTCGCTCTCACTGTCGTTCCTGTCCCACGATTGTCCTCGTCTATGCGCGAAATTTTGAGCAAATCATTCTATAATTTTCCCTACCATAGAAACATTAACGAAGAGGTCGTCTGCTCTGTGTGGAACGTAGAGAGTTCATCGCGATAGTCAGTACTGGTCTTGGAATCAGTATGGCGGGTTGTTCTTCCTTGGGGGAATCAGAGGAGGAGACATCAACTACTGAAACAACTACCACAGCACAGCAAACGACTCGCACAACAGAGCAAACGACGACAGCGACTACCGAACAGACCGAGACGACTACGACAAAAGCAGGTACGTCAAACGGACAAACAACGAGTAAGACTCTAACGCTGGGGGAAACAGCGACCTTCGAGAGTGGTCTCACAGGAACTGTACAGAAATTCCAGATCAAATCGGAGTATGAAGATTCAGGGACGACACAATCCACAGATCAGTCATTCCTCTTTGTGAAATTCATCGTTGCAAACCCTACAGACTCCTCACAAAAAATCCCGTCTAATATGTCGATTTACGTTTTTGTAGGAGGAGATCGATATGACCCAGCTGATTACAAAGGTGCAGTCCGCAGTTTGTACACTACTGGGTCGCTTGAGAGTGGAAAAAAGCGGTCGGGGATTCTCATCTTTGAAGTTCCAGACGGAACAGAGCCGTCGGATGTGACTGCATTTCTCAAATATTCTGCTTCTGACGGGAAAAGGACCCTTCAGTGGACGAGTAACTGACGACGTACTTTTTTAAAAGCGAATTTGGCTATAAGAACTCTCCATTCTTCTGATCTCTGCACTCATTCATATATTCTGTCAAATCAACTATTCTCGTTGGTATTCTTTTCCAATATAAAATCAAATGAATTTCAATGCTGTCCTTACTTTTATAGCGTACATATCATAATGAATCATTGAATTTGGAGGATCATCCCGCCACACTTTGGATGGGAATTGGGTGATTACAGTCGGTAGGAGCCGGATTTAGTCGCCATAACCATCTTGCATTTGTACTGAAGAGGAGCGCTATCACCTTCCTCTCCGTAACGCAAATATTATACCTTGCCTGCTTATTTTATCCACTAACCGTGTCCAGCAACCGCATGTCGGATATTTATCAACGATTCAAAATAAATCCCTCGAAGACTTCTCCACTTATATTTGCAGCAATCTTCGCCGTTGGACTGTTTGCTTTCACCCCGGGATTTGGATTAACTCTCCGTGCAATTGGCCTCCCTGGATATGTTGGGCCACTAATTGCCCTCGGATTGACTATTGGGGGCTATGCACTCTTTGTCCTACTTTCTGGACGGTGGTTCACTGGATCTCTCGTTGCACTCCTCATGCTGACGACCTACGGTGCCAATATCCCTGTCGGAGACACCAGCCAATATCCGATGAATATTGGACCCGCTATTTGGGCATTTCAGGCACCATTAATCGCTGCTATTGTTCTCGGTGTCCGGCAAGACTTGCATAAAATCGGGACATCGCGCGCGGAGATGTTGTTGTTGGGATTCGTCGTTTGGTCAGGGATTGTCGCAATTGTTTCGAATGCGCCACGGCCAGATGTCGCACTGTTCTTCACGCTATTCTTCCTTCAGGCGTTTTTGGTTTTTTCTCTTGTTATCCGAAGTGTTCGGTCTGGGGTCGTTGAGTTCAGGGATATCATTGGAGTGCTTTGCATCACTGCAATCGGCCATGTCTCCGTGGGAATTATCCAATTCGCAAATGAAGGCCCACTTGGACTCCCTGTACTCGGTGAAACGCACAAGATTATTGGAACAATTGGCCTGGGGCCGGTCGTTCTTCGAACCGGGGCGTGGGTGTCTGGGTTTGCTATCGGCGGCATTAACTCACTTATCATCCTCACATTCCCAGCCATTGCCGTGTTCTCCTGGCGTCGTGGCACCTCTATGAGGACTGCTGGTGCACTCTCCATCCTTGCAATGCTCATCGTTCAGCGGGGGACCGCAAGTGACTCCGCACGCGGCGCGATTTTCCTTACGGCACTCATATTCGTTGCAGGGCTGCTATGGCTTCGTCGCGGCTCCGTGCATCAGCTTGCCCGTGTCCAAAACCTCCCTGTGGTTGGACAGGCGCTCTTTGCAGCTGCTATTATTCTCGTCCCCGCGTCTGGTGCAGGATCTAAAAGCTCACCAACTCTGGGCAAACAACCAACACCACCAAACTCATCGTCATCGGTAGGTGCAGCTCCTGGAACAACCCAGTCAACGACAACAACAACAACGACAACGACGACCGCTCCTACACCGACAGCGACTGATACGGCAAATACCACGACCACAGCCACGACAACAACCCCGACCACTACTGCACAGAATACCACTCATCAAACGACCACGACGCCACCCACATCAACGACAACTACCCCGACTACTACTACTCAGAACGGGACGGCAGCAGCGCCGGGTGGCAGTCAGACGACAACGCAAGTTAGTGGCAAGGGTCGGCCAACCGCCACAGACTTGGTGAACAACATGTCGGTTCCGTTCTTTAGCCTTCGGTCGCTTGGGGTGCGAATCGAGCAATGGGCTGCTGGCATCGACCTATTTATGCGAAACCCAATATTCGGAGTTGGCGGCGGAAATTTCATGTTCTATGCCGAGTCTTACGGCCTTTCGAGGGCGTTCAGGATGCATTCACTCTATGTTGCACTCCTCGCAGAGACAGGACTCCCCGGATTCATATTATATCTTGGCGCGGTCTGTGTTGCACTATTCTCGGGAGGTAAACTCCTGTTCTCACGAGACGCTGACCGAATCCTAGTGTTGGCGGTTTGTTGCAGCCTCGTTGGGTTGCTAAGTGCTGCTGCGTGGGGACCATTCCTTGACAAGCTCCCGCGAGTGTTCCCGTTCTGGGCTCTCCTGGGATCGTTGGTCGGCTATTATCACTGGGAGGCTGGGGAACCCTCCTCTCACGTGAGGGCTTAGACAAGGGGTTGAGAGACGACAGATTTCTTCTCGATATCTTTTCCGCGCTGAATCCTTCCAACATGACTTGTCGCATTTATTTGTCGCCTTTCGCCGTCCAGATCCTAACTTTCTGGTGCAGACTGTCTGAAACATCTGTTTTGATCTAAACGATATCACGTCTCTCCGTGACTTTCTATTATGCACTATTTGTAGAGAGGTACGTACAGCTTGGCAATCCAATTCCTGAACTAGATGAATCGCAAGACAAACACGACTATTATCCGGCAATGATCACGACTCGAGTCGCTACTCAGGTGCGACGACGTGCTTTGACTGATCCTTGTCGACTTGGTTGCTGACAACGACGAGATGGACGTCATATTTCGAATTTAGATCGACTCTCAATCCGCTCACTGACTGATACCGCTCGTATCAAGAGCGATCAGCGGGAACAGCCTACGCTGAGGGTGTCATAGAACGATTACCACACCAGAGAGCAGGGTGAACGCTGAGGTGGAATGAGTTCAGCGACCCTGCAAGATGATCTTTCGGTAGAGTCGTTCTTCAATGTCGTGGAAACCGAGACGCTAGCGCTGTTTGAGCACCTCTCCTTCGAGTTTCTCGAAGAATTCGACGTGTTCGCCCCGGCGGAGACGGGGCGAACACGAGACCACGAACCACCAGAGCTGATGCGTGGTTTTCTCCACTGCTACTACAAAGACATCTACGGCATCCGTCCCGTTGAGCGAGAGCTTCGGAACACGGTCGTCTGGTTGAGCTGTGGCTTCAATCGACCGCCGTCGAGAGACGCGGTCGATCGCTTCCTCACTGACCTCGAACACATCGTTGACGATGTCTTCACCCGTCTCGTCGAACAGGCCGCCTGCCGCGGCCTGTTCGACTTGACCCACTGCATCGATTCGACCGACGTGAGGGCGATGCCAGCCGACCCAGACGCGTCGAAGTGCTACGATCCAACCGAGGACGAGTACTACTACGGCTACGGCTGTACGATCGTCTCGACCGGGCAAAAGATCCCGATTGCAGCCGAGTTCACCGAGAGTAAACAAGCACCGGAAGAGACGGCGATGCGCGTCACATGTGACGCGCTCGCCGTCGAGCAACCAATCTGGATGGTCGGTGACAGTGCCTACGACACGCTTGACTGGCACGACCACCTGCTGGCCGCAGGGGTCGTGCCAGTCGCTCCGTACAACGCACGGAACGCTGATGACCCGAAAGACATCGAGTACAGGGTCGAAGACTGCATCGAAAAACACAGCGAGGACGTCCAGCTGAAGCAATCAACGCTAGACGAGACGTACAACCGGCGGAGTGGCATCGAACGAACCAACGAATCAGTCAAGGACTGCGGCCTCGGGCGAATGCATGCCCGAGGCCGCGTTCACGCACGAGCACAAGTATTCCTCGCGCTGTGCCTTCGTCTCCTCGCGCTGTGCCTTCGTCTCGTCGTCGCAATCACCAACTACGAACGTGGAGACAATCCGGGAAGTACCGTGATCACGGTGTGAGAACTCTTCTATGACACCCTCTACGCTTATAATGATATCAGATTGAAGCTATTGACATCCAGTTCTTTGGGGTGGTTGTTGTAGATCTGCTCGAATTCGCGATACGCGTCAAGTATAGAAGCTGCCGGGATACACTCGAAAGGGAGCAATGATTTCCTTTTGTGTCTGCTTGATCTGTGAACCCTATAATAAAAGCCGAAAAGTTAGCTCTCGTCTATAAGAGCTTACCAGTTTCGCGTCGCGAGGAGTGCTGCTGCGAGACAAGCGATGACAGCGATTCCAATGCCGAAACCAGGCTGTCCGCTACTGTTGGACGTTTCTTCTCCGTCGCTTCCAGATCCACTATCGTCCGAGGAGTCTTCAGTTGTCGTCATTTCCTCTTCGGTGGTTGTCTTCTTGTCGTCTTCGGTGGTCGTCATCTCTTCTTCGGTAGTGGTCGTCTGGGTATCTTCCGAGTCATCCATCTCGCCGGAATCTCCAGCGGCGAGCGTGACATCTTTCAGATGGACATTTTGAATGACGATGCGGTAGGTCGAACCCATCTTCGCACCTTTCTTCATCATGCCATCTTGGATTTGTTTTTGCACCGACTGCATGGCAGGGCTCGATTGTTGATCGTCCATCGAGAAACCTCCCAGAGGAATAGTTTTGTCTTCGAGCGTCAGGTCTCCGAGCGTAATCGTCTTTTTCGGCTCACCTGCTCCGACAACGAACGACCATCGGTCGATGTCCATTCGGTGGATCGTAAT
Organism: Haladaptatus sp. HS23; assembly: GCF_056892285.1. Classification (NCBI taxonomy): domain Archaea; kingdom Methanobacteriati; phylum Methanobacteriota; class Halobacteria; order Halobacteriales; family Haladaptataceae; genus Haladaptatus; species Haladaptatus sp. HS23. The sequence continues at coordinate 399,136 of NZ_JBXGLH010000003.1, forward strand.
TTTATACGAGGGCAGTTGCGGAGCATCCGACATTTTTGACTGTTGGTCGGACGACATCTTTTGCATCTCCTCTGGCGTCATTTTCGGCAGTTTTGCGACCACTTTGACGTTTTTCACCTCGATACTTTTGATGCAAATACGGATTGTCTCACCTTTTTTCCGGTCGATGCCCTTTTTGGCCTGTGCCATCGCTTGCTTTTTTGCAGGCATCGCGGCCATTTCGGACATGCCCCTACCTTTCATCATCTTCTTTGCGTTCAGCTTGAACGTCTTGTCCTTTATTGAAACTGGATCGACGTATACAGTTCGGTCTGGCGTATCATCTGGCCCGACATAAAACGACCAGTTATGAATCGTCATGTCCTCGACTTTGAAAACGACCTTTTGGGCGTGCTTGTCGCCATTTTTGCCCTTGTCTTTTCCGTTGTCTGCTTGAACAACACCGAATGCGGACGTGATGAGTATCCCCACTAAGAAAATACTCAGTATCTTACTTTTGTTCATTGTTGTGTATGATCGGAATACTTCGTTACCGTACTGTAGTCTAATTTAAGCAACCACATAGTATTTATTTACGATTCCTGTTAGATCTTTGCATATTATATTTCGATGAACCTTCATGTGCTTAAATATACCTTTCTTCCTGGCTTAGTTAATTCTTCTTCTGATCGCGTATGACTCCAACCTGGTTCCGAAAAGGATGGGTTTGAGCGTCTCGTTACGTTTGATGTCTATAGATTCGATCGAGTAGCCCGTCCAGATTGCAAGGCAGAGGGATCTGTCATGAGCAACGGTAGCACCGCGAATGAGACACTCAGACAGGACAACAAAAACGCCCCAAGGATCGTTCCAACAATCAGGAAGGGATTTGCCATCACTGTTAATTGGATTCCAAAGATCGTCAGCATTCCAGCGAGAGACATACCATACATGATTCCGAATGCAGAAACGATTGCGATGATGGATGCAGGTATCGATATTCGAACGACATCAGAAAACAACGCTTTCAGAAGATGCCATCGGGTCGCACCGGTAGCCCGGTGAATCCCAATTGCCTGTCGACGGGCGTGTACTTCTTGAGCAAAGGTTGCTGTTGTACTCCCGATGGTAGTAAGTCCTGCAAGTAGCATCATCCCAGCAATGAGCAATTTGAAATTCCCGAAGACGACTTCTACGGCCTGGCCAAGTCCACTACCACTCGAAAAGTCTGTGTTCTGTGCGAGTGAGGACTGAATTTGAGCATCACCCGTCACGACGTATGTGTCCGTCGAGAGAACTGTTCCATTCGATACGACTTTGGCGGTGTATCGTCCTGGTGGGAACTGATCTGGTGAATCAGTCTCCTCGAGCGTCACTGGGATGTTCTTAACACTATATGCGGGAATCGTTCCAGTCCGACTTTCGGTCTCAAGCGGGCTGACAAGCGATACGTTTCGAGGGAGGTCTTTGCCCCATGGGTTTGCAATCCGAATGAGAGCTTCTGGTTTTGTATAGACGGTTCCCCTATCTGGTGTGATGTCTATGTCCGCCACTAGGTGTCGCGTGGCATCCGGTGAAATTTGGATGCTAGTTGTTTTGGTTCGGTTTCCTTTACTGGCCGTCAACTCATACGTTCCTGGTGTTTCCGGGAGTGTTATTTTTGCCAGCCCATATTCATTCGTTGTCGTTCTCGTATCCCCAATCGTAATTGTAGCGTTCGAGACGTTTTTTTCCGTGATTGTTCGAACGGCAACTCCGATATCTGCTCCTGGTGGTGCCTCTTCAGGAGTCGCTGGCAGGACGAGTGGTGGCTTTCGATAGACGGAGATGGTCTGTGAATGTGACCCGACGGTTAGTGAATAGTTGCCTGTTTTGGAAACACTCGTATTCATCTGCACAGTCGTCTTTTCACCCGATTGGAGTGTGACGGATTGGTGGTGTGTCTCACCAGCAAACGACATTGAAATTCTTCGTGTCTGTTCGGATGTTCCAATATTTTGGATACCGACTCTGACAGTAAATTCCTGACCGACGCCTACCATCTCGGGAGCGGACATACTACTGATGACTATGTTTTCTGTCTCGGAACTCTGATGTTCTCTTGATTGTGTTTGTGGTGTGCCGTTTGCTGTTCGAATGAATTGAACTGTTCCTGGTCTCGTCGAGATCGTATGGGCGGTCTCGAGTGGGACGATGAGTTGGTCATCCTGCATCCCGGGCGCACGATACACACCAACTATCCGTACTCGGGTGAATGCAGGCGACGTGCTTCCCCCAAGCAAAACCGTATCTCCTCCTGTGATGTTCAATGTTTCTGATAGATCCTCACCGATAACCGCCTCGCTTGGTGATTGTGGTCGATGGCCTTTGACAAGCTCTGCATTCGAAACTGCAGCAAATGCGGAATAGTTCGCCCCTCTCGCTAAGTATGGCTTTCCATCAGCAATCTGCACAACGATGATCTCTGGGCTTGCCTCGATGCCTTGGTCTCGCAATGCGGTTGCATATTGGGTTTCGATGCGACTCGCCATCGGATATGGCGCACCCGGTTCTGTGACGGTGCCTGTTGATGCTGTTGCGAGCGGAGCAAGCACCCCTGCAAGCGATCCCGAAAGAAGAACGATGAGAGCAAAGACGGTCAATGTCGTTGCTATCGGAATCACCGCTCGCCAGGAGAGTAACCGAGGCTGTATACGCATTCCTCTCCACGATTTTTCGTTTGTTCGTGTGATAGACCTTCTTGTGTGTTCGCTGTTCAGTTGTGCTGGCGGTTGTCTCACCGTTGACCAGGCTGCACTAGCGCCTGCAAGCATTGCAGTGCCAACCAGACAACCGATCATCAACAGCAAAATACGCACAACCGCTGGTGTAATACTCGGATCAAGCGAGAAAGACACCCCGAGATAGATGGCGATCTTCACGACTGCCCGTGTCGCAACTACTCCGATAATAACACCCAACACGCAGCCGACTATGGCCAAGAGGCCGGATCGAAGTGAAAAAATACCAACGAGACGCCGTGCGGTTCCACCAGTCGACCGAATGACGGCAATGGATCTGAGGCGGTCTCGGACACTCATTTTCGTGACGTTGTAAAGAACGACGAGAATGAGAACGCTGGCAGCTATTGTGGCCGCAGTGAGTACTTGGAGTACTTCACGCATTCCACGTAGAAAATACGCTGACAGGGATGGCGTTATGATTCCTTCTTGTGTGAGTTGCTGCTCATGCGTATTCGAGTCGCTTACTCGGATGACGAGTGCTCCAGTTTCTCCAAACGTATGAACGGTGGATGGATTTGCAACGTACCACGTTCGGGGGAAAATAGAATCGTCCGTTTCGTATGGAATGACACGGACAGAGTTACGGCCTCCTGAATGGGTTTGAATACGCTGGCTGGTCGGTGTTGAGACTGCGCCGCGAATACCTGTGTCTGGTGGTGCTGGAATAGTTGCATTTCGCCACGACACCGAGAGGTCAGACAACTCTGATGGTGCGCTTTCTGGTACTCCCACTACTGTGTGGTTCATTCCCTCAAACTGGACCGTCGTCACTGGAAAGACGAGATCGCTCTTCGTCGCATTCTGTTGAGCAGTTGCGGATGAGGGGTACTGTTGAATCACCATCGAGCCGCTCTCGCTTCCTGCAACAGCCGCTGATTGGGTACTCGCCGATGATATCAATAGCGTTGTACCAACGAGAAACGCAACAGTAATGGCGATAATGAGTACAGCGAGTCGATCTCGCCGTGACCAGCGTGTCAACAGTGTTCGCGTATAGTTCATTCAGGTCGCATATCCCTACTCATGATTTTAGTTCTACGTCCGTACTCGTTATCGAACCCTAAAAGTATTCAAAATTAACGGCCAGAGTTATATATTATCTGATTATTCTACCACAACGATATTTCCCCGGATTTAGGTCTTCGGAAATTACACTGGAGTGTTCGATTGAAACACAGCAACCACAGAATCTTCCGGAAATCATCGACTCACTGTCTCGCTTCGGAATCTGTGGGCGTCTTGTAGCGAGGGAAGACGTCAAACAAGCATCTCAATAATCGCGAAGTTCGAGCCCTGGAATCCGTTCAAAATGAGACGTATTTCGCGTTAGAATTGCCTGTTCATGCACGACACCTGTTGCGCCAATCACGCAGTCGCCAACATCGATTTGTTGCCCCTCGGTGATGAGTTTTCCGTACAGTCGTCCTGCCTTTTTCATCACAGCATCGTCAGCAGGGAGTACCTCTCTTGTTTCGAGAACTTTCTCAACTGTCCCTTGCTCTTTTTCGCTATTCGGCGCGCGGGGAATGCCCTGATACAGTTCGAATAGCGTTCGCGCGGAAAGGTACAGTTGTTCACGCTCACGTTCAGCCACACGAACCGTCTCAATCGCGCTCTCGTCTCCGTTCATTATGTCGATAAGTACGCAGGTGTCGAAAATCATGGGAGGATTACTCGGTCTCTCTACCCAGCTCGGTTCGACGTGCTGCCATCTGTTCATTCTCACGTTCGCGAAGTTCGGCGACCGCGTCGCGAACGGCGTCAGCCTGTTCATCCGAGAGTATTCCGGCGAGTTCGAGAAATGACCGTTCGCCTGCAAGGCGTTTGACTACATCCGAGAAGCTCTCTCCCTCTCCTTTCCGGTCGTTGAGACGGTCGTAGGCTTCGTCGTCGAGTCGGATGGTTTTCGTCCCCATATGCATACATACGCATACATCTTTATTAGGTGTTGCGAATAATCGAGGATCTCCGGATCAAACGAGAGAATGCATGCCGCACAACGTTGTTGGCCAATCGGGATTATGAAGTGGGAAAAGCTGAATGCCGACTTCTAAAAGACAATCACCGATCCATTCTGGGGAGAGAGCGTTTATGCACAGTATGATGTCAGTTCTGACAAAAGTGTGTTCTTTCACAGCGCCTATCTGGCACTGAGAAAATCTACTTAAGAAAGTTCTATTTACCGTGCATTCTGGTTTTTCAGTCCCCCCACAGAGAATTCCCTACTCTATCGGGGACTTTTTATTATGGTAGAGATTACAAGGAAACGAATGGCTCGTGACGTTGACCTCCAGCTTCTTCTCCCTCGATCAGTCCGCTCCCTACCGGCGGATTTAGCTGCCATCTGTTTTGTAGTTCTTCTCACACTTGCTGTGGTTTTGATTCCCGGTCTGAATGAGACACCGATTCGTGCTTTCGTCGGGCTTGTGTTTGTCCTCTTCCCACCTGGGTATGCATTTATTGCCGCACTTTTTCCGGAGGATTCACCTATAGAATCGACAGTAGATGATGATTCACCTGACGAAGGAGAATCACGGCTTCCACGTCCCGGTTCTGGAATTGATGGGCTCGAGCGAGTTGCGTTGTCGTTCGGAACGAGTATCGCAATTGTCCCGCTTATCGGATTGGTGCTGAACTTCACACCGTGGGGAATTCGACTGGTTCCTGTTTTGCTCAGCCTCAGCGCGTTCACGCTATGTATGACTGGTATTGCAGCAGCTCGACGCACTCAACTTCCTGAAGAAGAGCGCTTCCGCGTGCCGTACAAAAGTTGGTTTACGGCCACGAGATCAGAGCTTTTTGAACCGGATACGAGAGCTGACGCCGCACTCAACGTGGTGTTGGTCCTTAGTTTACTCCTTGCAGCCGGGAGTGTTGGATATGTTACAATGGTCCCAAATCAAGGAGAATCCTTTTCTGAATTTTATCTGTTGACGAAAAACGAGAGCGGGCAGTTCGTAGCAGATGATTATCCGACCAATTTCACCCAAGGAGAGAGCAAACCATTGTACGTTGGAATCGGCAACCATGAACATCAAGAGGAAGATTACACGGTGGTTGTGCGTCTTCAACGGGTGAAGGTGATGAATAACAGTACCCAGGTTCAGACAACACGAGACCTAAAGCGATTTCAGACAACTCTCGATGCGAATTCGACGTGGCGTAAACGCCATACTATTACTCCACCGATAACTGGAAATCGACTACGACTCCAATATCTATTGTACAAGGACGAAGTACCGGCCAATCCTTCAGAGCAATCTGCGTATCGGGAGTTGCACCTTTGGGTAAACGTCTCGAACGGGTCTCCTTCCAATGCGTTGGCTGCACCAAGTACTGGGAATATCGATACGAAACAAACTCTGGGGTAATCCGTGGGATATCGTCGTTCGATTCTCATCCGCTGGTCACACCGCGATAAGCTTGCCATTCTCGTTATTGCGGTTACTGTTGCGTTTCTCACAGGGACAACCATTGTCCTCGCTGCAGCTGGAAATCAGACGACTTCCATCGCACAAGATTATGGCTCTGATGGGACGGCTACGTACTATAAGTCGCTTGAGACGGCACAGACACAAGCGTCTTCTAATGCGCTTGTTCTTCCCGTTGCAGCAGTCAGAGACTCAAATGGCTCAGAGCAGTATGTCGTCGGTATTCCACCGGATGAAGCTCAGAGTTTTCGAAAGCAAACGGGTATTTCAATTCCTGACCCGCCAACCGAAGGGGTGAGTGTCGCCAGTAGTTCAGGATATTCTGGGAAGACACAGCGACTCTCTGGGTCAGATGGGTCGCGTACGGTATCGGTTTCCATCGACGGGACCTCTCAATCAAGTATTCCACCATCGTGGTATCGTACATCGCCTGAAACGGTACACCGCCTCGGTGTGACTGGTGCATTCGTCATTCAGCCTCCTGGGAGTGCTGGCGCTGTCCCTACTGCAGGCGTGCCCTTGGGTGCTGCATTAGCGTTTTTCATTGTGGGAACACGACAACTACTTTCGGTCATTGCACTCTTGGCTTTTGGCGGGGCGATCCTTGTTGGCGTAATCGTGTACAGCATTACGCGAATGACCGTGCGTGACCGTCTACAGGCAATTCAACTCATTCGCTCGACTGGCGGCACGCCCAATACCATACGGCGACTATTCGGAATTCGTGCTTTGATGTTAACAGTGGCTGGGATCAGTCTTGGCTACGCGTTTGGTGTGATCCTAACGAGTGCAGCAGTAAACGTCGCCGTCGCATCTGGGTTTCCGATATCGCTGTCGGTTCGAGTAACGCCCCGTGTGGTTCAAATCCTCCTATTAGGATATAGCGGACTTGGATTTACTGGGCTCATTGCTGGTGTGGGAGCTGCATGGCCTGCAAGCCGCGATTCTCCCGCAGCAATTGGGCGACAGCAGGAATCTAGTACAGAATCACAGGGTGTTTTCGCTTCACTTTCGAAGTACTGGTCTCTTACATTGCTTGACTGGCGAGCACTGCTTCCCAGTACGGCAACACTCGTGGTATTTGCGACAGTTGTACTGGTTGGTGCATCTGTCGCTGGTGTTCTTACCCCGCTTATGCAGACAGGTGGAACGACAATTACGGAGCCGGGTGCCGTCCACCCCATTGCTAGTAAGGTACCTAGTAGTTATGCGAGTACCTTGCAACAAAAGGGCATCGCGGCAAGTCCAGAATTGCTGTTATTTTCAGTGTATAATGGTACTGCACTTGTCGTGCGTGGTGCCGAGTTCGACTCATTTGCAACCGTTTCAAATGCGACACTAACACAGGGACGGAAACCACAAACATCGACCGAGGCGCTAGTTGGTGAAGATCTTGCTACTAGCCAGAATATCGATGTCGGTGATTCTGTGACCCTCGGTGGAAGTACGAAAGCGACGTTTACGCGAGTCAAAGTCGTGGGAATGTATTCTGCACCAGACATCTATGACGATCACTTACTCGTCTCGCTCTCGACGGGGCAGCATCTCTCTAACGCGAAGCCGGGGATGGTGCATTTCATTCGAACGAAAGAGACCTTAAGTGGGGACTCACAGACACGTTCAGTTGTCTCTCTTCTTAATGTGTCGGCTCCCGACACGGTGACCACCAATGAATCCATACCCGTTAATGTTCGAGTGAAGAATTTTGGATCGGAGACGTCCTCTCGTGAGATTCATGTTCGTGTAGGGAACCGATCGCGAACGACGTCAGTTACACTCAAGCCACATGCTGAGCGGACTGTCACGGTTCGAATCCCCGTGTCACACACTGGAACTCAGCAAGTGCATGTTGATAATCAAACGACATTGGTCACGGTCATTTCACCGACTGCGCTTCGGCTTGTGGGGCTTCCAAAAACCGTGCCTCCATCGAGTCACCCACGTGTGCAAGTCATGACTGCAACAGGGCAGCCAGTTCCGAATGCGACGCTGCGAGTGGGTGATCGAACGGTTATGACGCGAGGGGACGGCACAGTCCGTGTTCCGTTTGGAGAACCTGGAACGTACACCGTTACAGTGACACGAGAGAATCGCTCGATACGCCAGACAGTTACCGTTTCCCAGAATGCAACTAAGACTCTCATAGGGCAAGTACAGGTTCGTCCCGACCAGCCGTCGCTGACAGTACAGCCACGTGCTCGGCTGTCCTTGTATAATCCATGGCAGACAAAGATCGATGAGCGGGTTACCCTCTCGGGGACGGGAAGCCAGTATACACGTGATATTTCCGTTGGGCCAGGGGAAAACAAGTCGACGACATTCCGACTCGCACGAGCAGCTCCTGGCTCGTATACTGTTCGTATGAGTGCCGCTGGTCAAACACTGGATACTGATTCGTATTCGGTAACCGGCGATGAGCGAATTGTCACCGCATATGCGAATCGGGGTGCGTACTCCGGAGGAAGTGGCATCGGCCGAATTCTCGAAACTGCGTTTGGGAACTTGTCGTTTCTTGTCGGGATCCTTTCCGTCTTAGCGGGCATTATGACGATCGGCAGTACGACAGCAATGTTCGCCCAAGCGATTCACGCTCGACGACAGGCCATTGGTGTTTATCGAGCGACTGGAGCATCTCCAAGGCAAATTGCCGCTCTCGTTCTCTCAGATGCACTCAAAATTGGGGTTGTTGCGACTGGAATCGGACTTGTGAGTGCAACTGTTCTCACGAAACTACTCGCCTCAAGTGGGTTTCTTACGGTTTTCGGTATTCAAATCACTTCGCAGATAACGTTTAGGGTGGTCGTGATTGTAATATTCGGCGAACTCATGATTGTCCTCCTCAGTGCTCTTCTTGTCACTCTCGACCTTCTGCGACGACAACCGGTCTCACTGTTCAAATCAGTCGGAGTAACACCCGAGGTTGGCGGGGACGCCCGAGGTGAACTCCATGGATAACCGCCGTCCGTACGTGCTTGTTGGTATTACTGTGTTCATGGTCGCGGTTGCGATGCGAACAATTCCACTGTATTGGAGTTATTTACCGTTCAATCTCGACGGCTTTCAGTTCGCTGCTCCTGCTCGATATACGCTGGCTCACGGCCACCTCCCAACGTCGGCTTCGTACTTTCAACCGGATAAATATACGTTCTCTGCGCTGCTGACTATCTGCAGTCAACTGACTGGAATCTCGCCCCTTCGTATTGCCCAGCCGTTGATCGCGATCATTGGAAGTGTACCATGCCTGATTGCAATCTGGGTCACCCGTTGTATCGGTCTGGAATTGGGGTGGCAACCGAGAGAAACTCGTATTGCAGCTGTACTCGCTGGGTTGGTGTTGGCAACAGAAGGCATCTACCTTGGGCGGTCTGCAGCGGTTACAAGTGAAGGTGCTGGTATCGTATTTGTCGCTGTGATTGCTCTCGTCTTCTTCCGAATGGTACAGACAGGACGACCTTCTTGGATCGTTTTGACGGCACTTCTCGTTATTGTCTTCCCACTCACTCACAGCCTCAGTACGATGATTGGTGCGCTCGTTATTACGTCGCTTCTAGCTGGATCTCTTCGTCAATCGGTCCCACGTATCGGAATCCTTGGTGCAATGATTGTTGTTGGCTTCTGGGCGTACCTCGGGAGTTATTATTCAATAATGGAGTTAGGTGACGTCTCACGAGTCACATCAGTTCCCGGTCTTTTCTTCGCCTGGATCCTGGTCTTGATCGCTGCATCGGTCGCAATCCCGACGACAAGCGTTCGGAGTCAACGTACCGTGTCAATGCTCATTTTAGTTGGTGGCGTTGGGGTTGTGGTCACTAATTTCTTTGTTCCTGTCTTCCCTGGGACAGCCGAACTCCAAACAATGGCACTACTGCTGGTGATACCGATCGCAGTGGGTGGTTTCGTTGCGACATATGGACTCCCGTACATTACAACCACACGAGACGGAGTGATCGTTCTCGCGCTCGTTCTGGGACCACTCGCTTTAATTGGCTTTGCTCTGACCGCGGAATTGACTGTCGGGTACCAGGACATCGTTGCTCGAAGTCAAATCTTCGCACATTTCGGGGCGATAGTGTTAGCTTCTCTTGCTGTTGTAGGTCTTGGTATTCGAGGTCGTGTGACTAATCGAATTTTGCGTGTCACTCGTACAGGGTTGATTCCGTTGTTACTTGTGATTGCACTGGTTAGCGCACCACTCGCGTTTGCTGGCCTTCGAGCGACGCCAGCACAACCGGTGACGGAACCAAATGAATTCGAGACGACTACCTTTGCTGCGACGTATATCCCGTCTACGTGGGTGAGTGATGGACATATCACGCGACTCGCATCATACTATTATCCATCACGGACAAACTCCACCTACACTCCCTTGTATCAATGGTTGCGCGGCGGGAGTGGGCCACCAAAGTGTACTGTCGTCTCACAGCAGTCGTGGACGACTGTCGGTGCGCAACTCTTCCCCACCTCACCGAAACGAGTCGAGAAAAATCAGTATCAATCCTGGATCGTGTCCAAACAAGTCATCTATTCGGTTAGTGGTGATGACCCAGTCGTTATTTCTCGGTCGTCGGGTGTAACCTCGGCTGTTTGCCACTCATGAGTAAGGATCCTCCTTATATTTTACTAGCGATGAATTGTCCCTATTTTGGCCCGGTGTTCATATCTGTCATCGGAAGCTATATGTCTTATCGATGTATTCCATATAATCAAACAAAGGATCCGAAAACTTGATTTACTAATGTATACTAATTGATAAAATCTGTCCAGCTCGTTAAAAATAGTTAAGACGTTGGATTTAGTAGCTAAAAAATAATGGGAAGATATCCAAAAACCGTCCGTGACGCGGCAATCAAATGTGTCGCCTGTAACGCACCTGTAGCCAAAACAGTCGCTGGCTCGTTCGCCTGTGTCGACTGTGGGGAATCACCAGTGATGACACGAGCGACCGTGAGCACGGACAAGCAAAACGCAGACGACTGACGAGGGGACTGAATCTTAATGGACACCGAACAAGCGAGTAGTACTACGGTTCACGACAGACAGAGTACCGAATCCAGTGATCTTCTTGTAGGTCAAAATAGCGAAGAGACACCAACCTTGAGTGTCATCATGCCGACGCTCAACGAGGAAGGTGGCATCGCTGAGTGTATCGAGATGGTCAAGCGAGGGATCAATGAGATCGGTGTGACAACAGAAATCATCATCAGTGATAGTTCGACGGATCGAACGCCTGAGATTGCTCGCGAAATGGGGGCAATCGTTATCGAGCCAGACCAGCCAGGATACGGGTATGCGTATCGATACGCGTTCGAACGCGCTCGTGGCGATTATGTTGCAATCGGTGATGCAGACACAACGTATGACTTTGAGGATTTGCCCCGATTGTTGAATGAACTCAATGAGAGTAATGCGGACATGGTAATGGGAAGTCGGCTCGAAGGTGAGATCAAACCTGGTTCGATGCCGAAGCTACACCAATATATTGGCAATCCATTGTTGACGAAATTCCTTAACGTGTTCTACGGTGCTGGTGTTTCAGACGCACACAGTGGATTCCGTGTCATCGAACGCGAAGCGTATGAGCAGTTGGAATTGAAGACGACTGGAATGGAGTATGCAAGCGAGATGATCATGGAAGCTGGTGCTCGTGATATGACGATCAAAGAGGTTCCTATTACGTATCATGAGCGGGAGGGTGATGCGACTCTCGACAGCTTCAGTGACGGTTGGCGACATGTGAAGTTCATGCTCGTGAACGCACCTGGCTATCTCTTCTCGATTCCGGCTATGATATTGTCGGGCGTTGGATTGCTCGTAATGCTGCTTGCTTATTTCAACGTTCCAATCAACGGGGTAACCATTGGAATACACTCGATGGTTGCAGGTAGTTTACTAGCGATCAGTGGGTATCAGATCGGGAGTCTCGGTGTGTTCGCTACGGTTGCAGCGAACCCTATCAAGAAAGCGCAAAGCCCGGTGATGGGTCGTCTGCTAAAGCGGATGCAGTTGGAACATGCCGCAACGCTTGGTCTATTAGTGTTTGCTGGTGGTGCGACATATGCTTCTTTCTTGCTGGTAAAATGGGTGACAAGTGGCTATGTTGAGTTGCCGCTTTTGATGGACGACATTGTCGCGTTCACCGCGATTATCCTCGGTGTTCAGACGGTGTTTTCATCGTTCTTTATGAGTGTAATTGCGGAGTGAAATCTACAGTCCATCGTATCCCAAATGCATTCCCCTACATATGTTATCTTTCTATCCCCCTCTCTGCTTGTGATTAGGTACTAAATCACCGTTAGATCGAAGGCTTTATCCATGCATATTGTTCTGAATATGAACTCCCCATCTATCGAAATTCAAAGCCCTGTGAAGGTGTTTTTCATTGACCACAAAAGGTACTACTCATGTAACGTAAGCAGCCTCCTGTAGTTGGATCATGGATATCCTTGCAGGCTACTTAGAAACCAACGAACCACCAGGGATAGCCGTGATTCGCGAACTCGATGAAGAGACTGGATTAATAATCAAGGAAAAAAGTTGTCCTTTTTCGATACGGAGCTTGTTCCACACGATAACAGCACATCTGTCCTTATAAATCTCTATCACGGATCCAAAACCTGCAACCGGTTCCATTTTGGTAGGTTCCGATACCTCTGATCGACGTTATTGGAATTTTGAATGCACTTCAGAGTAGCAATGAGAAATTAGAGTCGGACTATAAGCGGATGTCTAGGTGGCAAAATACGAATGAACCAATTGTATCAGAATGATAGTTCTATTCTCTGTTTGAATTTTATAATGGGATTCAGTGACCTCTTACCTTTTTTAATCACCCCACAACTAATATCTCCAATCTCAATGTGGGCAGTATGACGACAAAACCAGACTCTGAACGGATTGAATCTGCAATCCAGATAATCAATGAAGAACTAGGCAATACCAAATACTTTGAGATCAGCCATTATCAACTGAATAATGGTAAGTATTATACGATTTTCCATTGTCCGGAAAAAATACCTGATGTCAAATCGAGCCCACAAAACAAATACAAACTTAAACGATTTAAAATTGGCGAAAATACTACTACATCTCTCGCCCCGTTGAATAAATACTAAAAATGAGCTGGCCACTTCGTTCTTTCAGTATGTGTGTATTCTCTTCTAAAATTGATTAGAAAATTATCTTTTTTTTAATTTAGCTCAGTTAATACTTATTTTGACCTTCCTGTAAGCATTTGATAGTAGTGAGATATCGACTGCTCTTTTGTAAAATATGTCTCGAAGGCTTCACGAGCGTTTCCTCCCTGATCAGTTTGCAATTCTGGGTTTTCCTGCCAAGTTCGAATTGCCTCAATTACGCCTTCAACGTCTCCTTGAGCCACTTGGATGCCAGCCTCGTTAGTTTCAACTAGCCGCGCCTCGTCATCGTGAGGTTGCGCAATACAGAGAATTGGTTTCCCAGTTGCCATTGCTGTATACAGCTTACTTGATACACAAACTCCCTCAAACCCTTCTTTCACACTTACTACAGAGACGTTGCCTGCAGTGAGACTATAAGGAAGATCTTCTTGTGGTTGATACGGTAAAAATTTCACTACATCTCCTTTAACACCGAGTTCTTTAGCAAGGTTAACCAAATTCTGCTTGTTATCTCCTTCACCGATGATGAGAAATTGGACGTTTTCGCTATCAAATGCAGGTGCAGCTTTGATTAATGTCTCTAAATCATGAAACTCACCGATGTTCCCTGAGTAGAGTACTGTAAACGGGTTAACCAGATTATGGTCTTTGCTGAACCAGTTCTTCGTTTTTTCACGTGGTTGAATGAATTCATCATCTTCCCAATTGTGTATTATCGTGATTTCGTCCGTTGTGACTCCGTCTCCAGTAACTGAGACAATTCGTTCTCGCATGACCGGGCCGAGAGCTACAATGTGCTTTGCATCATTGAATACTCGCTTATGGATTGCGCACCACCAGCGGTCAATTATCCCTCCAGGTTTTATATAACCTAGTTCCCTGGGTTGGTCCGGGTAGAGGTCATGAACAATGTAGGTGTATTCCCATCCACGTAGGCGACATACCAACCAAAGTGGTAGCGGGAGAAATGGGGGGTTTGAGACGAAAATAAGTTCTCTTTCAGATTCAGCTTTACTCACAAACAAGATGATAGACATCCAGACAGTATATATGATCCAATTGAAAAGGCGGCGTGGTAGTGAAGACTGCCGTAGTTGTGGGGCTCGTATTCTTTTTACCAGAACGCCTTTATGAGTTGTCTCTAGTGGCTGGCGTTTATTCTCGCCGCTGTGGTAGTTGGGTTGACTAGTGTATACGGTCATATCTAGCCCGCGTGATTCCAAACCAGTTGCTAGTTCGGTCATCAGCTGCCCTGTAGAAGCAGTGTCTGGATGGAAATATTCAGTCACCAGCACATGTTCTTTCAATGTATCTGTCATTTTATGCCAAAGTTGTATTCATATGATATGCAAATGTTAGTAATGAGCTTTTTGATTCAGTAGAACAGGCCAATATTGCCATAATATAATTCATCAGATATATAGTCGCTAACTCATCCAGGGTTGTTCTAAATACAATAGAAGGATTAATGTGGACTCGAAATCGGTAATAATATGATGGATTTAAAATCACAATTGGCTGATCGTCCGGTGTTCGTAACTGGAGCTGATGGGTTCGTTGGGTCCCATCTAGTCGATACTCTTGTTGAATATGGAGCAGATGTTCATGCATTCGTGCGAGCAACCTCTAGTGGCGAGCTAAAAAACGTTCGAGTGCACGCCTCTGATATCACTGTTCACCGCGGTGATCTTCGGGATAAACACTCCGTCCAGAAGGCCCTCGGTGCATTGGAGGGCCATGATGACTCACTTATTTTTCACCTCGGTGCTCAAGCGCACGTTGGTGAGTCGTGGGAACGTCCCTATGAGACGATAGACAGTAACGTCGTGGGAACACTCAATCTTCTCCAGTCGATTATTGATCTTGATCTTGAGATTACAAAGTTCGACACGGCAGGTACAAGCGAAGAATATGGTAATGTGAAGAAGGAAATGGCTGAGCACCATGATCTACTCGATGATGGACGTGTCCTCCTAAGTGAACGCTCACCGGTAAACCCTACCTCTATTTACGCCACTTCGAAGCTTGCAGCCGATTTCCTTACTATGAACTACCACGATGGGTATGGATTACCCGCCGTGACCACACGTATGTTCAACAACTACGGCCCTCGTCAGAATCCTCGTTACATTACGGGTACTATCATCACACAGGCGCTTGAACGTGATATCGTCGAACTTGGAAATCTCGAACCAAAGCGCGACTTGTGCTTTGTCCAAGATGGTGTATATGGCCACTTGCACGTTGCTCTGGAGGGGAATCCTGGCGAGCAATATGTCTATGGTTACGGTGAAAACATCTCCATGAACGATTGGGCCAACTTGATTCTTGATGTTGGTGCTGAGTACGATTATTGGGATCAACCAGAAATTGTACAAGATGAGGATCGCTACCGGCCTGGTAAAAGCGATGTTGAAGAATTGCTCGTGGGGTATGAGAAACTAAACCAAGAAACCGGATGGGAACCCCAAGTCGACTGGCGTGAAGGTGTGCAACGTACGATAGATTGGTACGCTAATAATCGGCAAAATTGGTACGGAAGGGTGGATTGGCGATGAACTACTGGGATGACAAGACAGTCATGGTGACCGGTGGTGCTGGCTTCCTTGGTAGCCACGTCATTGACGAATTGGAAGCACGCTCTGATGGTGTGAATATTTTCGTTCCGCGGAGCGCTGAATACGATTTGCGCGATCGTGATGCGATTCAGCGTGCTTTCAAAGATTCGGAGGCGGATGTCGTACTCCACCTCGCTGCGAGCGTCGGTGGGATAGGAGCAAACCGTGAGAATCCGGGGCGATATTTCTATGATAATGCAATCATGGGTATCGAGCTCATGGAACAAGCTCGACAATTTGGTGTTGAGAAATTCACTATTCTCGGTACTATCTGTTCATATCCGAAGTATACTGATGTTCCGTTTAGTGAAGACGACCTATTCAATGGGTATCCTGAGGAAACAAATGCACCCTATGGCATTGCCAAAAAGGCCTTATTGACTCAGTCAAAGGCCTATCGTCAGCAGTACGATTTTGACAGTATTTATCTCATGCCCGTGAATCTGTACGGGCCTCGTGATGATTTTGATCTTGAAACTTCACACGTTATTCCTGCTATTATTCGGAAGTGTATTGAGGCACGTGAGCACGGTGACGACAGTATTACTGCTTGGGGAACTGGTGAGCCGACTCGTGAATTCCTTTATGTTAAGGATGCTGCTCATGGAATTCTTGACGCAACTGAGTGTTACAACGAAAGTGAGCCAGTCAATCTAGGCTCCGGAATGGAGATCAGCATCCGCGACTTGATTGAGCTTATTGCTGAACAGACTGATTTTGCGGGCGATATTGAGTGGGATACCTCTAAACCAGACGGCCAACCTCGTCGACAACTTGATATTAGCCGGGCGAGAGCAAGCTTCGACTGGGAAGCAGAAACTTCATTTGAGGAGGGATTGCAGACCACTATTAATTGGTATGAAGAAAACCGGGAGCATAAATGAAGACTCAGGACGACCACTATATTCCAGACAAAGAGTGGCAAGTAATTGTTGGTAATGTGCCAATCGTTTCAGTTGATCTCGTTGTAATCTGTGAGGAAGGTGTAGTACTAGCCAAACGACAAAATGAACCCGCAAAAAATGAATGGTTTGTACCAGGGGGTCGTGTGAGGAAGCATGAAACATTGAAAGCCGCAGTTCATCGTGTCGCTCATGATGAATTAGGGATATCGGTGGAGATTTTGGAGTCTTTGGGGTCATACGAACACTTCTATGAGAAATCAGAGATCAATGAGTCTGGGGGTAAGCACTATCTCGCAAATGGTTACTTGGTTAAAGCCCAGAACAACCAACTCAAGATGGATGACCAGCACACTGAGATCCAAATATTCGAAGAATTACCTGCCGATCTGCACATATACGTACAGAACTACCTTGATGATGCAGGATTTATTAAATTAGATAATATTTAAATACCCGCTTTATTATAAGCGAATTTTATCATTCTCGTCTCTTTTATTTTTCGTTATGTTATTCTGCTATAGCTCTTGAATTTCTAACTCATAGGTACCCCAAATCCTTCAATCGGTCTTGTATATCTCCTTCTACTTCATCCTCAAGTCTCCGGGTGTCAATATCTAATTGATTAAGCCGACGGAGGACTACTTTTTCTAATTTTTCAGCCTCTGGAGAACTCCCGTGAGATACTTGTTCAAAACCGCCGTTTTGGAGGTCAATGAGTCGATGATCACCCCTGATTTCATCCCCTTCATATAACCAATCTCTCGATCGAGCTCCAATAATCACCTCTCCTTCAACTTCGTGTTCAGCTATAATGTAGTCTCTTGTTTTATCGACGCCAGGAACTTGTCCTTCGTATTCTTCTGGAACTTCAAAGCCAAGACTCTCGTGAACAAGTGGAGGGATGTCAAGTAGACTCGTTAATTCATCTGTAACACTAAATAAATATTCAGGACCATTGACAACGAGGAGGGGAATGTGTAAGAGTTCATCATACATTCGTTCAGGTTTTCCATATTGGTCATATTCACCAAATAGCTCCCCATGATCGGAGGTGATAATTATTAGTGTATCTTTATATCGACCACTTTCTTTAAGATACTCAATAATCCGGGATATTTGATCATCAGTATAGTCGATAGAAGCATCATATAATCGCTTGAGTTCCTCTATTTCTTCATTGGAAAGTTTCGTCGGGTTTCGAAGCAATGCGGAGTACCACTCAGAGACTTCAGATTGTGTTACATTTGAAACTCTATATTTTTCCCGGTAAGAAATGGGAGGGAAACACGGATGATGAACATCCATATAATGAGTCCAGCAGAAAAATTGATTATTCGTTTTCTTGAGCCAATTAATTGTATCCGTTGTTATGACTTCAGCGTTAACATACGGTCTTGGTTTCCCTTTTATAAGCTGATATGATTTTTTCAGCGCATCCGTCAAATGGATCCACTCGTCAACTCGACGGAATTTTGGATTGTTTATCTCAATTCCTCTGGGGAATATCTTTGTAGCAATCCCCATGAGAGCATTCTGGTAGTCCTTGAAACAATCGAATCCAGTATTGTAGTTGAAATATGATGATAGAAACGGGTTACATTGGAAAGCACCTGTTGACAGACCTTCCTCACTAAGTTTTGTGGCGACTCGAGGTCGTTCAGAGTCGAGGGGACCTAAGCCTCCATATGATAGAGGAAGAGTCCCGGTTAGTAAGGCCGGGAATGAAGGTGTGGTTCCTGGGCCAGTAGCGAAAGCGTTTGAAAATGAAAGACTCTCTTTTGCAAGTGAAGATATAGATTCTGTATTTTCCGTTTCATAGCCAAACGTTGGAAGATGATCGGCGCGCAAAGAGTCAATAGTTATAATAATCACATTCTTTGGGGTATCGGTCATTTGTGTTCTTATATGTATTTTAAGTTTTGCTCGTCAAATATCTTCTGATTTCGTCAATAGATTTTCGTATTGATGGGCGGTTTGTTTAGCAACGCTATCCCAAGAATACTTTCGTTCTACACGTTTTTGTGCAGCTTCGCCCATCTTATTTCGGAGGATATCATCGTCCAATAATTCGCTTATTGCACATGCGAGAGCTTCTGGATTTTTTGGTTCAACTAAATAGCCTGTTTCGTCTGTAATCTGCTCTGGGATACCACCGACGTTTGTTGATATAACCGGTGTTTTTGATGCCATTGCTTCCAAAGTAACCAAAGGAAAAACATCAGATCGCGTCGGAAAAACAAATATGTCAGATTCTCTATATAAGCTGTTCAATAAAGGTTTGTCTACATATCCTAAATACTGTATGTGATCTCCATAGGACTCCAGTGCAGTAACATATTTTTGATCTTGAGGTGGACCTACAATAATAAGTGTGAACGGTTGATCGAGTCTTTCTACTGCATTTAGAAGATCATCTATTCCTTTTCCTCGGGTAAGTTTACCTACAAAAAGCAATAAAGGAGTAAATGAATTGATCTCTGCTACTTGTGTCTCATTCACATTCATCTCCGAATTTTCCTCCTGAATACGAACTCCGTTTGGTACGACACTAATAGATTGGTTAGGGAATCGCTTCTGCAAAAGGGTAGCATCTGACCGAGATAGTGCAAAAAGATGTATTGCATTTTTAAGAACGCCAAAATACAATCTCATATATATTTTCTCAAATAGTAATTTATTTAGTGATGACATTTCCATTGTCTCTTTAAGATCTGAAATTTTGCTAATTCCATGAGTAGTTACACAGTAAGGTAAATCTGCACGAAGGCAGGTAGCTGCAACACTAATCATTCCAGCTAGAGGTACGGGATTATGAATATGAACAATATCATAATCAGATAAATTCCTTTTCGTATCCATTCGAGTCCAAATAAGTGTGTTCGAATAATTCTTTGGCGAATTTATTAATCTCTTGAATACATTTCGTACCTTTGTTTTTGATGGGATTTGGGAAAATTCACTAGACAACTCCAGTTCGGTAACTAGCTCTTCGTCGTAGTTTCCTTGCATTTTAACGGTATCTACTGAAACATACTTCCTAAGATGGTCACCTAGTTGAAGCCCAGCTCGAACTGCTCCTTCTCGGTTATTAGGCGTGGATATGACCACATTCAAGACAGAAAATCTCGGATATGTCATAAGTATCCAAGTTCTTCTAATCGATCTTTTGTGTCCGGATCTAACTCCTCAGTTGCTTCTAGTACTCCTGTTTCTTCGATTTCTGACATGTGGGAAATAGCTTTCTTCTTTGAAAAATTAGGCTCTCCGTATTTTTCGTGGCCTGGTAAAAATTTCTTGACCGATTCTTTAAACGACTTGCTAGCAATTATTTGTCTACCTTTGTGACTTTTTAAGAGTATTCCTAAGTAGATAGCAAACGAATCAATGTACGAACTTTCTACGAAGGCATGGCCACCGGAATTATCCCAACAACTATGGACAGTACGATTGAATCCCTTTAAATGACTGTTACCATAAAATACCATCTCAAAGTAGTTATATCCAAGTTCATTACCAGATATTGAATGTAGGGGTTTACCCTCTATTTCGTTCTTCTTGTACTCCGTCCCCATTGCATTCATTATTGTCGGATAAAGGTCGACGTGACGTATGGGTTTTTCTACTCCTGGATAAATGTCCGGGTGAACAAAGGTAGTGGGTACATATACTAATTCAGGGCAAGCAACATGGTTATGACCAAGTAATCCGTATTCTCCGAGAAGTTCACCATGATCACTTGTGTAGATACACAAAGTTTCATTTTCAATTCCTCTTTTTTCAATACTTTTTAGTATATCTCGAAATCTCGAGATAGAGTCCTGTACCCCTACTCTATAGTCATGAGTAATTGTCTCTTGATCACCTGCGACTCGACGTAAATATTCTTTTGCATTTTCGTCAACTTGCTCATACGTTTCAGGATCATATCCATTGTATGGAGCATGACCACCAGGATCACGACAAATCCAGATGAAAGGTTCCTCTACCTCATCGATTGGACTTTTCCTCTCGTGGCCGAAAATTCTATGAATATCTTCATGCATTGTACCAGTTTTTGAGGACAAGTAGCAGTTCCGATCCGTAATATCCAAAAGACATGGTATTTTTTGGGAGAGTTTATTATGGAACCCTTTAATCCCAGTATTCGGCACAGAGCGACCCGTGAGCATGGTTCCAAAGGAAGCTGGAGTATGGAGAGAGCCTGCAATTGTGCGGTGGGTTTGACCAAATTGACGGAGCTGGTCCACTGCAGAATCAAATCGTACTGCATCTCCAACAAAGAGGACGATGTTTTTGATATTAAGGTCCTTCATTCTTGTATGATTTCTAGATGTATCCAAGTTGCCGAAGTCTTTCTTCGGTTTCTTCACTCGGTTCGTAATTATTTGATTTCTGTCTACCTTTATAAATACTGCGTCTCTTTATTGAGGAAATCTCTAACCAAGGGACGGTGGTGAGTTTCTTCACATAGGTGAACTCTGGATGGCCCCATTCAACTATAGGAAGTGGATAAACTCGTTCTCCAAACAAATTCCCATGGTCAGAAGTCACTACTTTTTTCCCTTGTGTTTCCGATAATATTTGTTCAACGGATGGTAGAACCGCTTCGAGGTTTTGTTCATACGCAGCTTTCAAGACCTTTTTATCGATCTTAATTTCTCCTGTTCTGACCTTACCCCAGAAGTCAATTCCTTCCTTTTGTGGGTCTGGAATATAATTTGACATGTCTATCATGTCAGTGATGAAAGGGTAGTGGGGTTGAAGGAAATGGATTATGATCCGTTTATTCGGGTGATCTTTAGCAGCTGCAATACCTTTCTCTGCCATGGTTTCCGGAAGTACCGTATTGTAATTTTCATCCCAACCGTCCTCCTTCCAAACATCAATGACTTTGTGAAACCTAATGTTCATTTTCTCTGGATGCCTTCGGTGCATAGGGTTAGCAGTGACATACACGGTATCAGTGAGTTCCCTTTCATGAAAATTACCAAGAAGAAATTCACGGGTCATCGCTCCACGTGACTCTACACAATCATATTTTCCATTAATAGAAGATAATTTTTCAAAAGTATCTGCCCTACATCCATCTAATAGTAATAATATATCCCAATCTCTTTCCATCACGCAAATTCCTGATTGATTAAATTGTCTGGAAAATATTCTACTATGGTATGCTTGATTGGCTAACCGAATAGCTTGACTTGCTTTTTTGAAGCTCATAATTTATATCCTAGTTTTTCTAATCGATCATTGACTTTACTCATGTCGTTATTTTTGAGTGTTTCAGGGGATTCAGACGTGATAGACTTTCGTGAGTTAGATTTAAAAACTATCCAAGGAACCTCAACTAATGGTTTAGTGTATGTTACTGGCGGATGTCCAAAATCGCGAAACGGAATTGGTAATGATCGTTCACCTAGCATTTCTCCATGGTCTGCTGTAATTACGGATTTACCTTCTAGATCATCTATTAATTTAACTGCTTCCTTTAAGACCAGCTCTAGATTTTCACGGTAGGCAGCTTCCACAATCTCTTTAGAAACGTTTGCCTTTGTAACTGCTTCTAAGAGATTAACACCAGGGTCAAAGTTTGATTGACCGATTTCCCCCAAAAACGGATAGTGTGGTTGAATATAGTGGATAATAAGACGTTTGTTTGGATAATCCTTTTGTGCTTCTCGAGCATATTTCGAGACCGTTGACGGCGGTTCAATACCTGTTCTTTCGTCCTGGCAGTCATAATTCTCCAAATTGATGAATTTGTGTAGCTCCGACTCAATTTTGTCGCTTAGCTTAGGAAACCAAGCATTTGCTGATACATAGACTGTATCATGGAGTTTTTTTCCTTTGAAATTATTGGTTATAAACTGCCAGGTAGTTGAAGCACTTGATTCTACCTTTTGATATTCACCGTCCATTTCGAATTTTCTTATATAATCGGCTCTACATGCATCAAGAATAATGAGATTATCCCAGTCTTTGGCAAATATATCTATTCCTGAAGGATTTTTATCACCTATAGTAGCACTATAGAAAAGACGGTTGACGTTCCTTAACCCACTTTTCATTGCGAAAATAGGGTTATTTATGGCTTTAGTTATCTTGTTACCGTTCATTTTCAGTATCTTCGTCGATAGGGATGTTAACTTGGATTCTCTAATATACTTTTCGCTTTTCTAAATACTTAATTTCAGCAAATCACTATTGAACCGGTTGCTTACAAAAACAAAAGCTATATTGCTTTCCTATGAGGTAGTGCAAAACGACATGGACATCGCTTTCATTCCATATTCAAGTAAACTTCTTAAAAATAAAATCTTTAATTCAGATGAGTATGACTTAGGTAATTCTTATGGCCCAGACCGCCCAGCTTTTTTTACCTTATGCCAAGAACTCAAGAGTCGAGGGCATCATGTTGGAACAGTAGATGAAATTCCTCCTGAGGAAGCTGACGTGTGTGTAATGATCGATATTAATTTTTATTATTTGAATAGGATATATCAAGCTGAGAATAATCCAAGATTAATATATTTGATGCGGGAACCACCAACATTTGTGCCCTTTAACACATTACCGAGGATAAGACGGTACCTCGATATTTTTGATCATATTCTCACGTGGAACCCGAACATTGCCTCATACCATCATAAATGTAGTGAGTATCGACTTCCATATTGTTATCCAGAAACTCAGATTAGTGATAAACCATACGAAGACAGAAAACTGTTGTGTAATATCTCTGGACGAAAATATTCCCAACATCCAAACGAGCTATATTCTTCAAGAGAAGATTTGATAAGCTATTTTGATGCAAAGAATCCAGAAGACTTTTCACATTATGGAGTTGGCTGGGACTCTACTCCTGGAATATCGCAACCATTAAGTTACGGGCAATTTCGGCCAACAACTTACAGTACTTATAAGGGAAAGGTAAATACCAAGAAGAAACCATATCATACCCATCGTTTTGCTTTGAGCTTTGAAAATGTAACAGGAATTAATGGATACGTTTCTGAAAAAATATTTGACTGTCTTCGATATGGTATTGTCCCAATTTATTGGGGATCTAATGACATATCGAATTATGTACCAGAGTCTGCATTTATTCATTATCCAGATTTGGGTTCGCCGGAAGAATTACACACATATCTTAGAAATGTTTCTGATGAAGAATATACTCAATATATTAAATCAGCTAAGAAGTTTCTACAAGAATATGGAGAAGATTTTGGACCCAAAAAGTTCGGCCAACGATTAGCTGATCTAATTCTTGAATCCCCTAAAGAATCATCTCAATCCATTCCAGAATATCTTACGGAGGAAGTAACAACCATGGCAAAACTAGATTATCTCCGTTATCATCATTCAAATCTTACTACTATGGATCAAATTTTCAAAACGATTCAACTATTCCGAGAATCTCCAAGAATGACGATAGATAATCCTGAGTTGTTTTATTATATACTCAATAAATTTGGCTATTATTGACTTGATTTCCTCAGTCATGCCTTCTATGATAAAATATTTGATGATTGTTCGGACACATAACTATATACAACATAATTTTAATCGTCTGCTATGGAAAGACGGCCAAGCAAGAACGCTAGGACAAGTGGAGCCATGTTTTTCACACGGCATGACGGCAAAAATTGATAACCTCAGTTGGACCGTCAAATTTCTCGTCTAAATCAACTATTCCTACTAGTAAGGATGGTTGTGGCCGAACACGAGTTGGCGGGTCAGAAGGATGCCGTGACATACCATTTATTGACACACCACGAGCCGCTCGATACCATCAGGTAAAATTCTTCGGCTCTGGTGAATCACTAGACGGCGTCGGATTCGTCCGTTACTTCGAAGGAGTTGAAGCGGGAAATCGCCGATGCTCTATGTCGAAAATCTCCCGCTTCACGAGCAAAGTGGTTCGGTTGGCTAAAAATGTTGTTGGTGAACGAGGCGAAGTCGCCGCCCCCGAAGGGGGTGGCGGCTTCGCCGACTACGCTCTCGTCTCGCTGCACTGTCTGCGGGTTTACCTCGATGAATCGTACCGTAACGCACTCGATTTGCTGAGCGAAATGCCGCATATTCTTGGGGAGATCGGCCTCGAAGAGGGCGATCTCCCTGACCACTCGACGTTAGTCAAGGCGTTTGATAGATTCGAGATGAAAGTCTGGCGAGTGCTGCTCCGACTCTCGTCGGAGCTGCACGACCTTTCGGGTCACGCCGCCATCGACGCCACGTTTTTCGACCGTGAAAACGCCAGCAAGCACTACTGTCGACGGACGAATTATCGCGTTCAAACACTGAAAGCGACCGCTCTCGTCGACACAGAGACGCAGGCTGTCCTTGACGTTCATTGCACGACTGAGAAACTGCATGACACACAGCTCGGCTGGCAGGTCGCCTGCCGCAACGCAGGCGACCTGCGCAGCCTCGCCGCTGACAAAGGCTACGATTGGATGGAATTACGCGAAAAACTTCGAGAAGAGGACGTGAGACCGCTGATTAAACATCGAATCTTCCGGCCCATCGACCACGCGCATAACGCGCGGGTCGATGGGCCTCGCTACCGTCAAAGATCGATGTGTGAGACCGTCTTCTCGGCGATCAAGCGCACGCACGGCGACGCCGTGCGTGCGCGAACCTGGTACCGAGAATTTCGTGAACTCGTCGTGAAATGTGTCGTTTATAACATCAAGCGTGCCGCAACATAGCCAAATCAACCGCTGTATGGCGATTCACCAGAGCCAATTCTTCCAATATCGGGGCAAGCTATTGGCTCTCCGATCAAATATTACGACTATCCCAACACAGAACTCGGTAGTGCGACCACTGTCCGATGAGCTGAAACGCTTGTTACAAAATGAGTGCCGTTATCCGCATTGAGAGTCGTGGCTATGTCCCGACCTGAGGCGTGGCCTCTGACAATAATTGTTCAAGGAAATCATTAATATAAGACGACGAGCTGCGTGAGGGGTGCCAATTTTGTGTGTATTATTGAATCTATTTCCAGTAGAACTGTTCACTCAATAACTTTCTCATTGAATTCGGACTTCAAAAGCAATTAGTCAAGGTGCTTTGTTAGGTACTGAATATTGATAATGCAGCAGTTATTTAGTAGATTAGCTTAAACGGGTTGCTGTGTCACGAATTCCCCATGAAGAAACCACATTCATTTTCCTTGGGATCGCCATCTGCTTATTCATATACCGTCTCCCCGATGAATATGTTAGTTTGAGTTTGATTTTTATATGGATGGTGGTTCTATTATTAATCGGCTTGTTGGCAGTGTGGAGAGACAGTCTAAACATTTTTGCTGCTATCTCATTTCAAGGGACAATCGCAGCAATGTATATAGTTGACCCGTATCGATTGTATGGATGGGATTCTCCGTTTGGGCTAGCCGAGGTTAATAACGTCCTTGCTGGAAATCCTGTCGACACCATACCTGGTTTCCACTACGCAATAGCAATAATATCGATTTTAATAGGGGTTTCCCCAGAAGTTGTCCTCAAGTATGTTCCTTTTATTACGGTTGTTACAACAACGACTCTGGTAATTCTAGCGGTCCGTTCTTGGTATGGAAGCCGTTGGGGTGCGACTGCTGGTGTACTTTTAGCAAGTGCATGGTTCTTTACAGAGTTCCATTCGTGGAGTGTGAAGGAGACATATGCCCTACCGCCATTAGTCGTCTGTTTTTATATTTTAATTCGTAGTCATCGTGGCAAAAAGCAACGTTTTTGGACTCCCATCTTTCTTATCGTTTGCGCTGCAATAATTATCACTCATCATTTGGTAACAACTTTGCTTATGCTTGCAATGTTTGCTTATATTGTCCGTCATCCAATGTCAAAATACCTGACTGTGTTAGGACTGCAAACAAATGATGTCTCATCTACAAAACTCCCTGTGAAATCAGTTTTTTCTCTAATTATTATTTATTGGACCTACCTCTACAAAGCAGCAATTCTCGCGATATTTCAGCCATTAATAAGATCCATGACAGGATCATTTGCCGGGAGAAATAGTGTTAGTGGACTGTCTCATGTGTTTGTTTATAATTCGTGGTATAGTCATTTACAACTAGCATGGCGCGGTGGTTGGTATCAGGCACCAATTCACGCGGCAAGAACAGGTATCATTATTATCTTAGCTGTCCTAATAGTAGGTTCGATCCTTAAAGAGCGGATTAGCAGCCCTGTAAATATTCCTTGGCCGATGTATATTTTTGGATTCATTTTAGTTTTTTGGGCAGCTGCTTATCCATTGACGTTAGCAAGTCCTATTATTGGCGGGCCGAGATTGATCGGACTTGGGTTCCTTATTTCAATGCCTGTCGCAACCTTTTGTATCCAACGCTGGTCTCATCCACGACTCGCATACGTTATGGTGTCGATTATCGTTCTTATTTCAGTAGTCACACTTCCGTCACACCTCATCAGTAATACTATATCTCCCGATCGAGAAGCGGGGCAACTTGGGAATGACTTTAAATCTACAGATTACGCATCACTGCAATGGCACAAGAACTATGGCAATGCTCCGATTTCCGCGGACACAAAACACATACGTTTTTTTAAAGGATATGAGGAGGAAACCCTTGACTCCTATTATCTGCAATGGGTATTTGGGACTAATCGGCCAGTTAATGAAACATACTGGTATGACACACCGTCATCTCGAGAGCTTTTAATCCTCTGGAATGGTCGGACTCGTTCCCCACCTAATTGGCCGACTCGTACTGATGTTCAGAAAATATATACAACAGGTGGGGCACATTATTATTTGAAAGGATAGAATAGTCATCAATGACTTCATAACAGCACTCTACACCCATCTCCCATGGTTATTTAGCTATCGAATCTATAGTTATATTTGTAATCTGCCTATTTTATATAATGAGTAAGATTAATAATTTCGCTTTTTTAAAAGAGAAGTTCGGGCACTGTCTAGTTAAGCTCCTCTTCGACAGGTGTTCGGTTGTCGAGCGATTGATGCGGTCGCTGATGGTTATAGTAATGCACAAACTGTCCAAGCCACCGCTGGACGCTGGGCCGACTGCCCACCCACGACGTATGGAAGCGGTCGATGCGTTGTTTGAGCGTGTGAAACCACTTTTCGATCTGTCCCGTTTCGACGTGATAAGGCTACCGAGCAAGCAAGACGCCGAAAAACTGTTGACTAGAATTCTGAGCCAGTGACTACAGTCTGACCGCCGAGAGGACAATCTCAAACTGTCCTCAGTTCCATATTTCTCCGTCGTTCGAGGCTGAGACGGCAGAGTAGAGAGAGCCGCCGCTGTAAGCGGCGACGATCTCACAGGCGTGAGGCGAACTCATCCGTACGAGCGCAATGACTGGTTCCACCGTGTTCGGATCATGCAGATCGCTTCCGGCACGCCACCCCGTAGCGGGTGGCAGTGCCGGAACCACTCGATCAGCACGTAGCCAATTAACGTACAGAACAGCTCGAACAACACGCCGTTCACTGATTGTGAGTGAAAGTTCTCGATGTTCGTATACTGCTTCAACTCCCGGAACAGAATCTCGATGAGTGTCCGAAGCGTGTAGATGTTCATCACGTCCACAGGATCGTATTCCTTCGGAGATAGCGTCGTGAGATACGCTATCTCCTCTCCGTCCACGTCCTCAAACACGATCCGCCGAAACGTTTCGCCAGTCTCGGCGAGTTCAATCAGGTCGTCGCGTACGTGTCGCGTCCCTGCTTCGTCAGTGATGTCGATGTCCTGGATTCGTTCCAGGACATCGACCCGAGAATCTGACTGCAATAAACACACAAAATCCTCTTCACGCTCTTTCAGCGTACAGAAGCGGTCATAGTCGAGATAGCCACGATCGAACACGCGAATTGGCGAGTCGAGGTCTGCAAAGACCTCGACATCGCCCTGGAGATGGTCGAACTGAGTTGGTTCGCGTGTTTCGCCTGCTGTGACGGACACGCCAAGCAGCCTCTTGGCGTGTCCGTCCACACGTGCAGCGAGGTTGAATTTGAGGCCACGGTTGCCTGGCTCAATCTCATCAATGACTTCACCGTCATGGAGCTCACTCGGAACAGCGACCGACCTTGTGAGTGCAAGATTTGTTCCGTCGAGAGCAACAACTGCTCGATCGAGCCATTCGAACCGTTTGCGCTGAACACTGCGTTGGTGATACAGCTGGGGCGAATAGAGTAGCTCGAAGAAGAGACGAACGACCGCGCGGTAGTCGCGGTCGTTCGTTCGCCGGGAAAAGGTCGATGCAGCCATTTCCTCGAGCTGGTCATGCGTGGCTGTCTTCTCGGCAAGTTCAGTGAGCGAGTCAGACGGATTGATTCCCTCGAAGACGCCGACCTTGAGATGGTTCTCAAAATCGTGCTTGTTCGTGTAGGTGCCGATATCGAACTGCTCGGCGATGAACTCGCTGTCGACTACGTCGAGCAGCGAGTAAAATTCGTTTGCAGTCGTAGCTGACTGGCGACTCGCTCCGCTGAGATTTTGATCAGAAGGACGCTGTGTCAGGGTATGAACCGTTTCGGTCATCAGGCCGAACATGACGGCCTAACATCGGATTTAAATACTCGAAACGGGACAGTTTTCGATCAGGTTTCGCTCGGAGTAGTCAAGCTGACCGCTCAACCCAATTCGAAAGAGGGCAGTCCGATAACCGTAGCCATCAACGAGAAACACAGCCTCTGAGAGATCGTGTTTCTCGGTCAACTGGCCGAGAAACGCAGCCGCTTGATCAGTGCCATGCCGATCAAAAACTTCGATACCGAGCAGCACCTTTGTTTCGGTATCTATTGCAGCGTACACCCAAGACCATTCGCCGTTAATTTTGACAGCGGTTTCGTCCACCGCGACTCGCGTCGGCGTAGCCGACAGCGGGTCGGACACGCTGTCAGATATCCGATGAACCCAGTGAAAGATCGCTTGATGCGACCGTTTCACGCCGAGGAGCGCGAGAATTGCTTTTGTTTCTCTGAGTGAACAACCGGTCGCGTGGAGCCGGACGGCGAACGCCCTAACGGGCGTCACCAGAAATCAAAGATTTCTGGTTGGCGAACGAGAGCTTCGCTCTCGTCAACGTCGCCGTCCGCTCACGCTCCCAACATTCAAGATTCGTGGTCTCTAACGTCTCGCTGAGCAGTTCTTGGTTGAGCAAAGCACTAAATCAACGAACTGCTCGCTTCTCAAACTAGCTTAACTAGACAGTGCCGAAGGTCGAATCGTACCGATTTTAGTTTAAATTTATCCGTATATAAAGAATAATATGTTAGGTGGAATACAAGTACAAAGTTTGCGAACTGTATTTACCTACTGGGTAATATGGCCCCATTTAGATTGCACGGAGTAAAATCAAACACTCAATAAAAATAACTATACAACCAATTTATATCATTAATGTAGTTTATTTTCCATCCTTTGATTAGAGTAGAATTCCTCATCAGCTGTCTTTACGTTATCCAAACTCGTTTTATTGACTTGCGATGTATGCCAGGTTAACCAATTAAATATGATACTGTTATTTGCCGAAATTGTTCCCGAAGGGGTTTCCAAAGTATTAGAACTCCCAGATATGATCCTGTTCCTATAGAAACTAGTAAGAATAAAGAAATCACGCTACCATCGAATAATAAATCTTTTAATATTATTAAACATATGCACATAGCGACCGAAGACAATAAGTACCAACCAATATGCTTCCATGAAATTTTCATTTCAATTAAATCCCTCAATAGATAGGATATAATGATGGTATTTATCGCATGAGAGATAGTTGTCGCTAGCGCAGCTCCAAGAATTCCAATCTTTGGAATTAAAATTATATTCAGAACAACATTAGTAATGACTGATATTATGGTCGCTTTTGCAACTAAATTGGGCTTATTAAGGCCGTGAAGCGACTGACCAACAATCCCATGAAACGCATGAATTACTTTTTCACTCATCAACACAATTAATGCTAAGGATGCTATCTTGGCTTCTGACGTAAAGAGAAGGGAAAGTACTTCTTTAGAAAATAGAATTATGCCAAATAAAGATGGGATCGATATGATTAATACTGCACTGACTGCTAATGGAAACAAATCTTCGATTTTTCTCACATTATTCTCAGCACTCCAGGCACTAATTTGGGGAAAAATGACACGACTTACTGACTTGCTCATTATAAGAGATAGAGCACTAACACGCCATGCTAGTTCATAAGCACCAATGCTAACATCGGACAGAAACCATCCCATGACAAGAACATCTACCCAATTATAACTTTGGCCGCCAAGTGAAGAAATAAACATAAATTTGGAGAAGGCCAATAGGGAGTATGCCTTATTTTTTGAAAATTCACCAAGTTCTGTAGATATCCTTCTACTAGCCCACATAAGACTGACGAAATGACCAAAAATATATGAATAAATCAAACTCTTTATACCCCCTCCAAGGAAAATCAAAACGGCACCTAACAGTAGCCAAGTTGTTTGCTGAGCAATTTGAAGAATCGCTGTTTGACCGACCTTTAATTCGCCTTCTATAGCATGGATTGAGAAATTGTTGTATTGGCGTACTATTAGAGCAGGAATGAGTAGAAGGGCCACTTTACTACCAAGGTAGGAATTTAACTGAGCTTCAAAAATTAGGATCCCTCCACAAAGAAATACAATAGGCGGGAACTGAATAAGAAGACCCGTAAATAAATAATCCCCAACGTCTTTCCCTTCACTCATTCGCTTGCTTATGGATTTCCCAAGACCCATATCTGAAAAAATAGAAAGGATATGTAATGTTGCTTGGAAAATAAAAAATGAACCGAGTCCGGACACGCCGATCAGCCTTGAGAATAGTGAGATCGCGATAAACCCAATTATAGTGTCTAATATATTGACTAAAAAAATTTGGATAGTTGCTTTTGAGAGATTCATTGAGATGGTCGATTTTGAATGGGTAACCAGAGTATTAAAGAGGTACCGAAACCATTTCCTGTTTAAGGAATGTATATATTACAAATAACTCCTGGCCCTGTATACCCTCCTTGTCGTGGTGGTCAGCAGCGAATGCATGGTCTTGTCTCGTCAGCACCCCCTCAAGATACTGTATTCCGTTATGTCGAAAGTTTAGTTTCTGTTGATAAAATCAGCAATAAAAAAATCGAAGAAAGCTACTTTGAATACCGAGCGAAGAGCACATTACAGCAGGGTGCCTGCTTTCTTACGAGAAAAGTCTTGAATTCTCCGCCTATATTTTCAAATCTTGTTTATCGGGGAATATTTCCTAAAATATTAAGGAAAAAAATTGAAAAGGCAGATGTAGTCATTGTTGAGTATCCTTGGCTATTCCCAAGTATTAGCAAAATAGTCCCAGAAGGAACATTATTAGTCTATTCAAGTCATAACTATGAACCAGAACTGCATTCTCACTTAGAATCCGGCTTCAGTAAATTCAGATATGATAAAATTGAAAATCTTGAAAAATACAGCGTAGAAAATTCAGATATAACATTAGTAACCTCAAGTAGAGATATGAAAAATTACAAAAAAATTATTGATGAACGAACAGAGTTTATCATTATCCCAAATGGTACAGATATAAAAGATAGAGGGAATCATACACTCAATGTACCAATCACTAGCCCTCTAACAGCCTTATTCATTGGAGCCGATCATTACCCAAATATACAAGCTGTTGACCGAATATTAGAAATGGCACGACAGATAGATACGGTTGAATTTAATATTGTAGGAAATGTTTGTCAGAATTTTTCTGACATTCCTGAAAATGTAAAATTGGTTGGGTACGTAGATGATTTAGAAACAGTATTCAATAACTCTGATTTTGCTCTCAATCCTGTTATTTCTGGTTCAGGGTCAAACGTGAAAATGGCTGACTATATGGCTGCTGGTCTTCCAGTGATTAGTACCTCATTTGGCTCAAGAGGTCTTAATATAGAAAGCGGAATTCACTATATTGAGTCCCCAATTGATGAAATGTTAGTAACGATAGAAAATCTCGTATCAGAACAAAATTTACTAATTAAAATTGGTGAAAATGCTAGAAAATATGCCGAACAAAACCTATCTTGGCAGTCACTATCTAAGGAATTTCTCAACATTTTAAAACAAAGAGAAAGATAGTAAGTTTTATATGGAATTTTAATTATTAAATTTGTATATAACATTTTCGATTTTTGTCAGAATGGTCGAATATTATATTAAATCTATAGTATTAAATGTGAAGGGCACACCTGACAATTCTACCTATTTGTTCTGTCCATACACTCGCTTGATACCCTCCTCAAACGAAATCTCCTGTTTCCATCCAGTTGCCTCATATATGGCTGTCGTATCGGACATCATATCGTGAACGTAGACGTCATCTGGAATCGGGTTCTCGACGTACTCTGGTTCGATATTCGTCCCCAACTTGGCATTCAACATCTCCACGACTGTATTGAAGTCGTATCCCTCGCCCGTCCCCAGATTGTAAATGCCCGTCAATTGATGTTCAGCAGCGAGTTCCAACCCATGTACGATTTCATTGACGTGCGTAAAATCGCGGGATAGGGTCCCATCACCGTAGATGACCGTTACTTCTCCTTCGTCGATGTCGTCTTCGAACTGGACGATGACGTTGGTAAATTCCCCCTTGTGCTCTTCGGCACCGCCGTAGCCCTGATACACGAGAAAAAGCGCATCCCTGCCATATTCATGTTGTAGTGGTTTTGGAAGTATTCGGCTAACGCTCTCCCACAAGCATGGACGCTTCGTACCCAGTGTTGACCGTTACGTCCATGTACTCAGGGGATGGCTCGGTTCGATTCCCGTGGCTAGACGAGGTGGAGGCGTAGATGACGGTGTCACAGCCATCGTCTCGTGCCTGCTCGACCATATTGACGAACCCTTCGACGTTTACACGAGCACCCCTCGTTGGGTCCTCCTCGTGCATCTTGTACAACGAGAGGGAGGAAGGTGGAACACGACGCCCACGTCGTTCGGCAGATCGTCTTCCAGTACACCCCGTTCATAGAACTCAGCCGCATCGTCGAGATTGTCGGATATGCTCAGATAGCCGTCATCAACGACGACGACATCGTTCGGTTGTGCAAATAAGTTCGCGAGGTCCGAGCCGTTGAAACCGGCTCCGTCCGTCACGAGTATGCGTTTGTTTTCCACATTCAGACAGTCAGAAATGCTATACTAAAATGATGTGATAATCCAGTTTGATGAGATTATTGAATGGTAATTCGAGTATCGAGATGCTCGAGCGAATGGAGTGTCTCTCGCCAATTCCACGACCCCGGTCATTTAACAGTGTAACCAAAATGCAGTTGCCGAATAAGAGGCATCCGTATATCGCTAACCAATAAAGATCAGTAGCTCTCATTCGCGGATTAGGAAGCGATTCACAAATGATCATCGCAGTACCCTATTCAGACTCCGACTGACGCATATGATTATTGAATCGCTTGAAGTACTGTGGCTTGGCATCTTTGACCCACTCTGGGTCAAACGTAGCTTCGATCTGCTTTACGCGGCCATCACGGCCGCGCGAGTCAATCCATGTCTCGGCGAGCCCCATTGTCTCTAGATCGGTCACGATATCGCTCATAGCATGCACACTAATGGAATGATCCTCCGGAAACGAGATTTTATTGTGGGACTCTTCGACCTGCGTCATCGTAACTGGTGGTACGTCATCAGCGCAATCAAGACAAGAAAATGCTGGAGAGGCAACTACGTGATCCGCTCAAGCATGACTGTTTTGTTTGTTCGAGGTTTTCCTCGATACACTTACGGGTGATGGTGTCAAGTTCCCGTTTGTTCGCCATCTCGCCCGCATGCCGGAAGAGAATCAATGTCTTCCGTGCATCGCCACACCGCGTCGCTGCTTGTCGGAGGCCATGGTTATACACGTCATCCGACAATGCATCTTCACGCAATTCACGTTCAAGACGCGGAATCATCAGTTCATCCAACTGTGACCGCGTGTATCGCGGGAAGAATATTTGTTTTTCGCTCATCGCGCTCTGAACGCGACTATTAAGGCGGAGATCAACTTCCAGCAGCTCGTTATTAAGGAGAAATGTCGATAGCGAAATATCGTGTTTGAGTCGTCCTTCACCGCGCAACAAGCGATAAAAGAAGTCGTTTGGACCGTAATTCGAGCCCTTGGGGACCTGGTCAATCTCGTCCAGGAGGAGGATAGTGTACTCTGGATAGTCTTTGCCTCCCAGAGACTCGCAAAGACGCCGTCCAGTCCTTCGTAGGTCTTCTTCTGTTCGCCCGTTACCTCTAGGAGAATCTCGTTTGCTGCACTAAATAACGTTCGACACCCTTTGAGATTGAAGTACTCGACAGCAATCTGTTTGTTTTGCTCGGCGAATTCATTACATACCTGTCGTGTCATCGTCGTTTTCCCAGTACTGGTGGACTATAGGTCGACACTGTCGTCGGCAGATACCCGTCGTGGACCCCGTTGTGGATCGTCGCGAGTTGTCATTCTTGTTCGTCGCGGGCGATGATTTTGTCCGGTTTCGCCAGTGGATCGAATGCGCCTCGGCGAAGACGCTGTCAGTCGATGGTATCATCGAAGAGATCGTCGTATTTGCTCATAGAATATGGACCGATCGGTTGTTCGTTCACTTGTTCAGGGGTTTCCGTAGATACTCAGAGTTCCAGTGGAACTACGAGTGTGTATATGTCTATGTATTATAATGGAACTACCTGAATGCGTTGTCACCCCCTCGAGAAAATACAGTAGATCTGTACGACTCAGTCTATCTCAGACCTGCTTTTCTGCCTCAACAACCTCCACACTGGTCAAACAAAGCAGCGAAATTTGTTCTGCAGCGAGTGATAGTACGCCCAACCACGCATAAGCGGTGACCTCTGTCTGGGCGTCGCCCAGGTACTTGCTTGGCTTTGGTTCGCAATTATTTGCACAATACACATTCGTGACAACCCATTCACTGCCACCACTCGATTGGGAGGCATAGACTGTAACTGGATGACCGTCACGAAGTTTTCGTTGGCATCCTCTGTTCATACACTGAACCTCCCCTGGTTCACCGAGTCGATATCCCTCGAGTACCTGCGAAACCCGTGCCTCTGTGATGTATTCGTCTGGCATACATTGAGGAGAGAGATTATTGCCGGACGCGAACGGGTGTATCCGTTCGAATCCATGCCTTGTCAGTAGCAGTCAGTATGAACTCGTCACCGCTCACATGGGCTATTATCTGTTCTTCGGTGAGCACTGAGTGGTCACCGAGCCAGAGACGCTCTGCCTCGCCTGGAGTAAGTCCGGCAGCGATACAGGCACATCGAAACGCCGTGTAACTCGTTTTTTCATGGGCCAGACGTTCGAGATCCTGGCGAGTGGGCTGACGCATTGTAGTTCGCCTCCGCGCCGCACCGTGAGCACTTGTCCCGGATACAATTCCCCGCAACTTCGTAGCCACATACCTCACAGCGGTAGTACTTGTGATCCCGGTTGCCGTACTTATCGTATCCGATGTGCGGGCCGGTGATGGTTTCACGCGGTTCGTCGGAATGCTTTTCACTAGCGCCTCTCGTAGTTTGCATTGGTCTTCTGACCTCATTACAGGAAGACCGGCTCCGGGTATCCTTACCACCCGGACGTTCTTCACGTCCCAAGGGAACCGTTCTTCCTCACTCTGTCCTACGTGGGACACTCTCTTAGTTCTTGTCCTTCGAGGGACAATCTATATATGGGATCAAGTTTAGAATTTCATAGTATGCCCGCTGACAATGACGAGACTATCGATCGAATACTCTGTGCCTTTTCAAGATCTGATGATCCGGTTTTGACTGCAAGTGAAATCGCAAATCAAATTGGTATTTCTCGACGTACAGCACTTAGGAAACTCAATCGACTTGAAGAGGAGGAAAAAATCAAACGAAAAGAAGTCGGAGGAAGAGCTGTCGTTTGGTGGAGTACTTTGGAATAGATCTGGATTCAAGAATTTAGTCAGATTTCATCATCTATCTCCAGCTCATCTGCGCTTAAATCACCGGAGAGATATCGCTGACCCTTCTCAGTGAGATTATAGTATCCACCTTTCCGTTCGAGTTTGTCGACGAGATTTACGTCCTCGAGATAACCAAGCCGGCGCTTCACTGTCGAATATGAAATATCGTATCCCTCCCGGTTCAGATTGATATGGAGTCCTGTAGGTGAGAGTGCCACCTGCTTCTCATGCAGGAATTCAAGAATCGTATCGTCATTCCCTGTCATCCATGAGACTCGTGGCCGCATTTCGTCTGCAACTCGTGCATCATAGGTATAACCACACCGATAGTATCAAATACGAGCCGATAAAGTTCTTTCTATGGCACTATATGGTGGCATAAGCTTAAGTGACTACGTTCCATTCCTTAGATCAGGAAGTTAATCGCGGACTATCCGCTCGTGATCAAGTTCCGTAGAAGGCGGATCGGTGTTAGAGCCACCGAGATCCGCGATTGCTTCTATCACTCTGACAGAAGCATGTTCACCTACACGCACACGGGACAAAAATGTCCCGTCCGGCTACCGCACCGTACACAAATCAACTCCCCCATGGGTGGTGAGACGCCATGAGTGACTCGCACCCCACACCACGTCCGGACTGCTGGGTCACAACACACACGCCAGACACTACGTGGCGAACCACACCGCTCAGCGACGGCCTGCTTGCGTTCTATGAACCGTGCAAAATCTGTTTTCCTGATGGTATGATCAATGTCGAGACCGTCGTTCGAAGCGGCTGTCACGGCAACGTCCTCCACCGCAGTGCGCCAGCGAACCCAGAGGTGACCGACCGATGAGCCAGTTGGTGCGGGTCACTACAGATGATCACCCACGCTTCTCGTCCAATACCACCCAACCCTCTCACACCTTCACCCCTGCCGAAGCACACGACCAACTCCGTCCACCCTGCCAGCACATCACTCAGGAAGACGGCCAATGATCGACCACCAGTTAGTCCTTGCATTCGACTGCGGGGACCCGATCCAGATCCACACTGAAACGTGCACGCTCACAGGCGTCGTCTACCAGTGTTCACATCACGACCCGGTTCTCACCTGCCGTGGTCCCGAACCCGGCGAGCACGTCCTGTCGGTCCTCACACCAACCAACGACCGCTACAGAGTACAGTATTGCTACTATGATGAGTACGACCATACCGAAACAAACCTCGATTGGTACGGTCGGACACCAACTGGACGATACGCTTGGCTTCGGACGAACGCCCACGTCGAGAATCTCGACAACCCAGCGGACGGTGAGCAGACATGAGGACCGAGACACTACCCACGGGAGATCCAGAGCACACAGAGCCATGCACGTACCGCTCACCCAGTGACGACATTCACGTTCACACATATCTCCCATCGACGCGCCTTGTCGAGACGGCTCCACATCATTCACCTTCGCTCGTACTCCTGGCACCACTGATCACCACGACACAGCACGCCACGTTCCACTGCACCACCACGCCCAAGTCCAACTCCGATTCGCCAATGACCGTCATTGAGGATATTCACACGACTCACGAGAACCCAGATTGTATCGACACTCCCACCACTAGCACCCATTGTCCACCCCTCCTGACACCCGAACACACCGCAGGTCCAGTGGGGGTGTATGCCGATGTGTGATACCAGTACGTCCGCTGTCGGCACGACAGACGAACAGTCTGTCAACAACCTTGTCGAACAGATCGAGATGCTTGCCGATCGCATTAACGACCTCGAAGCAGAAGTCGCCGAAAAAGACGAGCGAATCGCTGACCTCCGTATGACTGCTGAGCAAAACACCACCCGAATCGAGGAGCTTGCACACCGCATCGACGAGCTAGAAACGACGACGACCGAAGCAAACGCCCATCGCAAGGCAATCATCCGCAAAACAGAGGCCAGTGACGAACGCATCGATGAACTGCAAGCCCGCGAGTTCGAGAAAGGTGCTCACCTACTCGCGCAAAACGTTGACGCTGACCGGATCTTCGTCGACGGCAATAAACTCGAACGTATCACGAAAGACGATGGGCAGACTTACTTCCGATTGCCCGGTGAAGCGGATGTCCTCGGTCGCGGTGGTGCAGTGGCCCATTCGACGGCAGATCTCCTGCCGATCCAGCGATTTGCCCGCTATGATGACGACATGCTCGCCTCCGTCACGAATCGTAAACCCGACGAACTGGCAGGCAAGGCGTGGCGCGAACGTGACGATGCAAGTCGCTATTCGTTGTGGTCGAAGGGCAGTGGCGAGATTCGGACCTATCTCGATGCCTCAGATCTCGCCGAGTGGATTCGACTGAAAGAGTCCGGCGTGAGCAAGAAATATTCACAGGAACTCGCTCGTCGAACCATGGACGCAATGTGCGAGCTCTCAAAGCATCGGCTTGGGATGACCAAACGCCAGCGCTCCAAGGATGGATTGCAGTATCGAGAGACGCGCCTTGTCTTGAAATCGGACGTCGAGCTTCCCGGTGAGGTCTCGAACAACACGAACGACAGCCCGGCCACAGACACGGTTGCCGGAGAGTAGCGTGGCCAGGATGAAATCGCACCCGAGTGGGTAACAACACTCCCACGACCACTCACACGAACGCGGTTATGGACGTCCCGAATTGACACAGTTCGGGACTGACGCCGGACGGCTACTCGTGAGTATGACAGTTGTATCGGCGTCTATCGGCTCAAAGCCAGCGGGTGGGGGAGAGCGGGTACCGGCCACCGCGTTTGTGGTCAGAAGCGATTCGACCACTTTGAGAAGTCCATCGTCCGTTCGCTATCAATGTGGATGAAATCCCTGTGTTTGTGGCGAAGCGAGCACGCTATCGGCAGTGAGATAACGCAGTATGCACACTCCTAAACGGGCTGAGCGGCCAGCGTCCCGACGGAAATATGCGCTCGTATTCATGTCACCGTTGGCATAGGATTGGACCTCGATGTACGCCTCTCTCACATATTCCTCTGGGTAGTGTTCGTCGTAAGCTACCCACGACTAAAGTCGTGGGCTTTCCCCCGAAGGTTTCGGCACACGACTCGGTCACTCGTGAGCGGGCTTCACGCCGCCGGTTCTGCCGGACGGAATTGTGTTATTCCGGCCGGCGTACTCTCGCGGGGGGTTTATCCGCAAGGACCGCTGGCGACTCACACCGCTTTAATTCCTCGTGGTCTCGCGCTCTATCCCAACAGTGGGAACGGAGAGGCTGAAGGCGTCACGTTCGCGGTCACAGTTCCGAGGTTCAGGGCCTGCCTACGGAGGCCCCTACCAAGCGTCCGTTTTGGCCGCTTAGCAGTATTGTACAAAACGCCCCGAGAGAGCCTAAGACTTTCGGTGAGGACGAAAGAAACCAAAGACGGTCGATTCCTCCCACGACTCAAGTCGTGGGTTTCCTCGCTCTGCATTATTATGAAGCGAGATGACGATCGAATCCGGCCGATTCGATGGAAAGACGGAAATCGTCTCGATCCACTCCTCTGATCCGAGAACCGATGCGATTTCCCGCAACAAAGCACGATTTGGTGTCCGCTTTCGCTTCCCGTTGACCACACTCAGACGACCCCTTCACCAACCGTGCTATCACGGTTGACACGGCGGAGATCGTGGATCTCCTGTCTGACTGCCTCCCAATTGGTAATGTCTAACCAGACCTGTTCTGGATCCCCGTACTCTGCGTAGTCTAAAGGATCGATGTCATTGGGGTTCTCCACATCATAGGTCTCCTTGTACGCTTCATTCTCGGCGAGCAATGCTCCAAGCCGGGATTTGTATTCCTGTTCGCTCAACTCTGCTAAGCGATTCAGCCGTCGCCATTCGAAGTACGCTTCGTTCCGTTTGTACGTCGCCGGGTTTTCTGTCACGCAGGTCAAGAGACCAATGTCGGCGAGTCGTTTGAGATGCCGACGAGCAGCATTCGCAGAGCAATCCGCGCGGTCAGAAACCTCGGTAACACGGGTTGGGTCGGTGAGTTCGAGGGCGGTTCTGTAGACTCGCTCGTCCGCTGGGGAGTCCTCTAGTCGGTCGGCGAAATCGGTAGCAAAATCTGTTTTAGGTGGCCCCCGTTCGCTTGTATCGCTCATGCGAAGAAATACGAGCTAGAACGCAATATATCTATTGACTACGGATATTAGCGACTATCTGCTGTCACAAAACTGCTTGAGTAGACAACTTCAGTTGATTCAAGTTCGTCGATGACAAGTGCCGTCGTTACGACGTCAGATTCAGTTAGGACGTCGTCGAGGACACCACCAACCGCGAGAGAAATAAACGCGCTTGTATCGATAACCAGCATCTACAAATCTGCAAGTTTGTCGGCGAGGTCGTCTCCCAGATAATACGGAGGTTCGGCGAACCTCCAAGTTCACCCCACCACCCACCGCACAGATATAATTTCCACTGCTACATAGGGCGAACGCAACGGACGACTATTGCTGAGTGCGGTTGTTTCTGCGGTGTTTCTGCGAGAGGACGGGGGAGTGGCGCGTCACTCTCTCGTTATTTTACCGTTGTAATCCACGAGAATAGATTGGTAACCGCGAACTGTAATATTCCAACTCGGCGAAATCTTCGCGTTTGAGCGGGGGGATGTCAATTAGTGATTGTTGTCGATGGTCCCATCCACTTCCGTTTCTGGTATTGCATGAATCGAAGACTCCCCGCTCATCTCTCGGTTTTTTTTTGGGTAACGAGTTGTTCGGCTCGGCTGGGTGATAACCCATGCAAAACGATTTCGATGTCCTCTCGTTTTGTGGCAACCACCACTGCATATTGTTTTGACTCTTGGTGCATATCCCTCTCATTTCCCCGTTGTTTGTGCAATGATGTCATGAGTTTTGCTAACTATGACCGTGTTAGCCCTTCGACACAACTAGCACTTCTATCGTGAGGATTAAAAAGATTATTATAATTTCAACGTCTTCATTGAGAATATTAGATGAGAGGATGATAATTGTGGAGATGAGATCTCAACTTACTTATTCTACGATAACACCAGATAGCTCTGCCAGTGTGAGAATGCGAATAGCTAACTATTCACAGTGAGACCGGGTAGGTACGCATGCCAGAGCCAGTCATCGCGTCGGTCGGCGCCTCGCCGATCGGCCGCACGGACCTCCCGGGCCGCGACCTGTTCTCGGTTGCCCTCGCGGAGGCGTTCGACGAACTGCCCGACCCTGCCGACCTCGTCGAGGCGGTGTATGTCGGCAACCAGTCGGAGAGCTACGAACACCAGATCATGTATGGGACACTTTTGGCCGAGTGGGCCGGACTCCGTCACGTCCCCGCCGAACGAGTCGAGGGGTGTGCCGCCGCAGGCGCGCTCGCATTGCGCCACGCGGTCAAGGACGTCCGCAACGGAGAACACGAGGCCGTGCTCGCGTGCGGCGTCGAGAAGATGACTTCCGCGGGCACCAGTGGTGCGACTGACGCGCTGTCGGCGGCGTTTGACCGTGCCATCGAGCAGCGCTCCGGCATTACCGCGCCCAGCCAGTACGCACTGCTCGCCAAGCGCTACCTCCACGAGACGGACGCTACGGAACGCGACCTTGCCGAGATCGCAGTGAAGAACCACGCCAACGCCGCTCGCAACCCCCGGGCGCAGTTTCCGAAGGAGATCGACGTGGCGACGGTCCTGGAGTCTGACCCCATCGCCCCGCCGCTGAAGCTCTACGACTGTGCGCCGGTCGGGGACGGCGCCGCGGCCGTCCTCGTGACGACCGCCGAGTTGGCGGCCGAACTCGACCGCCCGCAGGTGCGTGTCGCGGGCAGCGGGGCCTCCGCGAACAACATCGCGGTCGCCGAGCGAGACATGACCGACATCGCCGGCGCTCGCATCGCCGCTGAGACCGCCTATGAGGAAGCGGGCATCGACGCCGCGGCCGTCGATATTGCGGAGGTCCACGACGCCTTCACTGTCTGCGAGGCCCTGCTCGCGGAGGCCGTCGGCTTCGCCCCCGCGGGAACGGGCTATCAGAGCTACCAGGCGCCAGCGGAGCGGACTGACGGCTGGACGGACGTGCAGTTGAGTCCGAGCGGCGGACTGAAGGCCCGCGGCCACCCCATCGGCGCGACCGGGCTCTTGCAGGCGCTCGAAGCCTACGAACAGCTCACGGGGGCCGCAGGCGACCGCGCGGTCGAGGGGGCCGAGACGGCCTTGTTGCTCAACGAAGGGGGCGTCGCGGACGCCGTCACCGTTGGCCACGTACTCACAACGGGGGTGGCACCATGACTGACGGTGACCTCGATGCGACCGACCCGCGGACACTTCCGGGCTTCTTCGACGCCCTCGCGGACGGCGAACTCATGGGTGGGATCTGTTCGGACTGTGAACAGGTGCTGTTGCCGCCGCGGCCGGCCTGCTACGCCTGCGGCAGTCGCGCCGTCGACGTCGAACCGCAGTCGCGCGAGGGCCGGGTCTTCTCGTACACGGAGGTCCACACGCCGCCGCCAGCGTTCGCGGCGGACGCGCCCTACACGGTCGCCGTCGTGGAGCTTGCGGACGGTGGCCGCCTCCTTGGGCGCGTGGCCGCCGACTACGCCGACGTCGCCATCGGTGACTCGGTCGAACTTACGGTGCGCGAGTCGACGGCCGCAGAGCGGGAGGTCGCGCTCGACTACGAAACCGATTGGCCGGTCCACGTCTTCGAGCCGCGGTGAGTCAGGCCCGGCTCCATGGTGGATTTCGGTGGCTAACCAGTTGACATCCTCCCCACCCTAAAGGGTGAGGATACCCCCGAGTTGGGATATTAGGGTTCGCGGTTACCAACCTGTTCTCGCGGGGCGAACCGACCCTCGCTGCAATCGAACAAGCGCACCGCTGGCTGTGCCAACCAGCCGTTAGCCCTATCGCCTCCATCACAATGAAGAGGTGCTATCAACGATGTCCACTCTCTCCACCATAGATTTTCTCACATACTTATAACTTAAAGATAGGCTCTAATATCCCGACTGCAAGCTCTACATATGCTGCCGTACGACACGGACCCCGAACAACAACTCACCATCGAAGCCCTCGCCAGAGCACGGTATGATGGTGATATCGATGCAGCCTATCGCGAGGTCTTGGAAACTGGTCTCGACCATACTGCCATCCCCATACGACGGCCACTCGACGGAACCAATGGCACTCTTGACCGCGTTTATTATATGACAGCACAGAATCGAAAGAGAGCCACACTGTTTCATCGCTTTGTAGCCCAATATGGCCGACAATTGGTGGCCTTCGGCGACTCTGGGGGGACGACGATGTCCGTGACTGCCTTCCTCGAAGAACTGATGACTGTTAGTCAGTATGGGGGTGTCGATCACAAAACAGCGTCGTTCAGTATCGCGGACTGGGATCAACAGTGGTACGGTTGGGGATTCGC
This sequence comes from Haladaptatus sp. HS23, assembly GCF_056892285.1. Classification (NCBI taxonomy): domain Archaea; kingdom Methanobacteriati; phylum Methanobacteriota; class Halobacteria; order Halobacteriales; family Haladaptataceae; genus Haladaptatus; species Haladaptatus sp. HS23. The sequence goes on from NZ_JBXGLH010000003.1 coordinate 443,360, forward strand.
TGACTTTGCAACCGCACTCCGCAGTACAGCCGATCGCACCCAACAAGCGAAGTACGAATCAGACGTCCCGGAAAACGTCTCGCTGGTCTTTTCTGTCAATACAGTCACAGTCATCGTCCAGTTCACCCATGATCGGACACACACCCCTGCACAGGCCAAAGACATCCGCATCAAGATGTACGCATCGGGCGAGCCATTCGAGCACCGAAAGACGCTGTCGACGATTGCCCGTCACTTCGGTGGGTCACTTGGTGCCATTACTCCCTTCGATGCACGGGCCAGCTGGACGCTTTCCACACTGGTCGAGCCGTGCGCCTATCTCACCGGCACCGATGGCAACTGGGTGACAAAAATCGTCATCGATCTCACCGACATCCCGCTGAAGACCACACCAGATACGACCTTCACACCGATCCTCCCAGAGCGCGCCGTTGTTCACCTTTCCTCTTATTGCTCGGTAAAGACTGCCCCCACCAATCGCTATCGAGTCGACCACTGTACCATCGCACGCCTCGACGGTGGGGTGTGTAACGTGGCACTGAGGGGTGACTGGCGTACTCGGAAGTAGGGACATGGAACGGTCGATGATGAAAGCCGGCAGATAGAGATCCGCAGACGTTTCATATAATAGATGCACTATAGATATGGAAACTCTGGGGCAGCGGTACGTTAAACGAAGTTTCATGCACTCTCCGAAAGCGACTGATTTGTTGTCAGGATAGCCACGGTTTGTTAGTATGTGCTACTAACCAACGCACGCTCTCTCTAAAACAATAGCGATCGCAAGGACTCACACAGCAATCTGCAACCTGCGAAATCTTCTCTATCTACTCCTCGTTGCAAGAACTATTTAAACGAGAGTTGGTCAGTCGTTGCCTTCTTTCACACAGAGTGACCCACCGCACTCACGACAGCTGTATTGCCCGGATTTCGTACCGTTTTCGAGGGCTGATATCGGGCACTTCGATCACCCGCAGTTCTCGCTCACAACTCACCACTTTGGTGTGTTAACTGAATACAGGCGCTAAGTCCCCTTCCTCAAGGAGCGAGCGCGGTGCGGGGCGAGCGAGTAGGGAGGGGATACAGCGCCGCCATCGTTTTTCATACACTGTACAACGACTGGCCCACAGGCACACGTAATCAAAATCTTTATCTATATGGTATGAATATAGATAAGTGATGGATAGGTACGAAACAGAGGACGCTAAAGAAGTCCTTGACCAAACCGTGAAACCCTTCGGAAGTGGCGGTGCTCACATCACTGTCCCAAAGCGGTGGATCGGAGCGGACGTGAAAATCGTTCGTGTTTCAGACCCAGATCCGGACGAATAGGCCATGCAGTACAACTACAAATATCGGATCGAACCGACAGTCGCCATCCGAGAGGAGCTTCTGCGCCACGTCGATATTTGTAGACAACTGTACAACCATTGCTTATTCAAACTCAACGAATCCGACGACATTCCCGCCCGATACAAGGTGCAGGGAACGCTCCCCGACCTCAAATCGTGGTGGGATGACCTCCGAGACGTTCACTCGAAGGTGTTACAGATGGTCGTCAAGCGCGTCTACGACAACCTTTCGACGCTCAAAGCGCAGAAAGAGAACGGACGCGCCGTTGGGATGCTCAAGTGGAAGCGACCACGGGACTACCACTCGCTTACCTACAACCAAACCGGCTTCAAGCTCAAGAATACGAGCGGTCGGCCCGTATTGTGGCTGAGCAAAATCGGTGAGATTCCAATCCATCTCCACCGAGATATCCCCGAGAACGCGACCATCAAACAGGTCACGGTCAAGCAAGAACCGACGGGTGAGTGGTTTGCCACGTTCGCCATCGACGTTGACGAAGAAACGCCCGAGAAACCGAAGGCTCCCGAGAAGTGTGTCGGCATCGACGTGGGCATCCTCAAGTACGCCCATGACACGGACGGGTATGCAATCGAAAGCCTCGACCTGTCCGAGGAACGTGAGCGTTTGGAACGCGCACAGCGCGATCTCTCGCGGAAGGAACACGGCTCTGCGAATTGGGAGACTCAGCGAACGGTCGTCGCTGGCCGTCACGCCGATTTGAAACAGAAGCGCCGTGACTTCTTACACAAGCTCTCGAACTACTACGCTCGGGAGTACGACCTCGTGGCTGTTGAAGACCTGAACGTCGCTGGAATGATGCAGTTTGATTCAAATTCACGCAACCGAGCATCCGCCGCATGGGGCACTTTTCTCCGGATGCTCGAATACAAGTGTGACCGAGAAGGAACGCACTACGTTCCGGTAAACCCACGGAACACGACGAAGGAATGTGTGTCTTGCGGCGTGAAGACGGATAAACCGTTGTGGGTGCGTGAGCACTCGTGTCCGGCGTGTGGGTTCGAAGCGGATCGAGACGCGAATGCGGCATGGAATATCCTTGCCCGTGGTCTCAAGAAAGTAGGAGTGGTTCACTCCGATTCAATGCCTGTGGAGACTGCGCTCCCTGTGGATACACCTGTATCTGCAAAGCGCGTTTTGGAAGCAGGAAGCCCCGTCCTCAGCGAGGCCGTTAGGCCGAGCAGGGCGGGGTAGTTCACAGTCCGCAGTGTTGCGAGGTTTTGAGGCGATCGGTCAGCGGGTGCACGATGTGCTGTGATCCGTGGTGCCGAACTCATGATACTCCCAGACGTGAACGAGTTCATAGCGAACAGTCACACTGAATTGCTTTCACCCGTGTTATTCGTCGACCGTCCACGTGAGCGCAATCGTGATTGCCTCTGTCGTCGGGTCGTACTTCGTGATGCCCACCTGTCGTTGTGCTCGGTGTGAAACCTACCAGTCGATTGCTTCGACCGGCAGGTCAGGGAAATACTTCGCGGCGATGTTCGTTGCAGGCTGTTGTGCTCAGTCGCGCAGGGTTATCGGTGTCTCAGGGGTATCATCGGTCGCAGCATTTGCACTTTCCGTGAGCGTTCGCTGGTCGGTGGTGTCCAGGAACGCGATTGGGTTTGAGGTTCAGTTGAAGATTCTCAAGAGCTACTTGACCTTGGGACGCTACCAGAAGACGTACAATTCGTATTCTCAATCGGGACGAAAGAATCTCGTGACAACTTCGAACGTGTGAATGTTGATGCATGTCACAGATATACGAGTAGCAGCCGATAGCCAGTGGGAAAAGCGGTTACAGCCATGTTCCATCTGGATTCGAGAGTAGCTCTCCAGGAGATGGAATTTCTACAGCAGATTTGTTAAGTATTCTAAGTACCTCATCAGCTTGATACTCCCGATATCGCTCTTTTCCAGTTCGCTCTCGGAGAATATCATCGGCGACCAATTGTTCAATTGCGTTGTTTGCTGCAGGATACGACATATCGATCAATTTTGCTGCTCTGGCTGCAGTTAAAATTGGCTCGCGAAAAATCACAGTGAGAAGTGCCCTAACAGATGGTGATGCATCTGCATACTCAGCTTGATATTGCTCACGCAGGAGAAGGAGAAGTTTTGCACGACTAAACGCTTCGTCGGCTTGCTCTTTGATACCTCGGAGAAAGAATTCTAACCACGCATTCCAATCTCCCTCTTCGCTTACTGTCAATAAGAGATCTGTGTACTGATCCCGGTTGCGACGAATATATGAGCTGAGATAGAACAGAGGATGGACAAGAATGTCAGCAGCGATTAGCATCAGCACAATCAAGAGTCTCCCTACTCTTCCGTTGCCATCCATGAAAGGATGGATCGTCTCAAGTTGATAGTGAAGTATCCCAATCTCAATGAGATCCGGATAGCTATCGCCAGCTTGCATGTACTGCTCAAAATTTTCCATTTTTCCCGCTGCGATTTCTGCTTCGGGTGGAACAAACCGAATCTGTTGACCAAAACCATTTGTATCTTCTTCAATCCATACATACTGCTCTCTGAATGTACCGGGGGCTGGATCCTCATGTTCTGTTCGTCCTGCCTCCATCAGCAACTCGTGTACAGATTTCAGGAGGTCGTTCGAAAGGTATGCCCGAGAACGACCACTTTCGATAAGTTGGGCTGTTGCTTCCTGTAATGCTTTCGCGTAGTTACGTGCCTCTCGGACGTCTTTTGAATCGCTCCCTTCTTGGAATATGTCTGAAACTGTCACTTTTGTTCCTTCTACTTGTGACGATTGTTCCGCTTCTTTATAGACAAAAAGTCCAAAGGTAGTATCCGGATCCTCAATTTCACTCCAGAACCCATCCAATCGTCCTAATGAGTGCATTGCTCGACCATGCTGCTGAATAACATCTTCTGAAAGCTCAATATCAGGAGGGAGATTATCTGGAAGATAGAATTTTGCTGCGGGAAGCTTTGCACTTGAATCCGCTGGAAGATATTTGCCAGGAGTCGGGTCATCAACGAGGTATCCATCTTTCATTAGCAGTTAGATGAGCATTCTAAGTAAAAGGTTTTTGCATATCGTTTATTCAGAGATCATTCTCGATCGCTCAGTAAACGGAACGTTGACCGCGCTTACTAACTAGAATTTAAAGCATCGATCACGCCACATCGTTTACTTACAATGGGTGAAATGTAGACAGTTAATCGAGAGTACGAAAGATGGCCATTTGGATCTCATGGATAGACTTGATCATATGCTGAGTAAACAACATTGGAGAGGATTGCGTTATAGATTAAACAGGCACAATACCACGATCTTTCAGCCGTGGATACGCGCCGTACGCTTGCTTGCACACCCGCCGGTGATTGCCGGGCCGGATATTCCACGTTAAATCGATAATAGTATGTTTTCACGGTTCATAACCGATTCTGAAGGTAAAATCCAATGCGAACCATCCGAACATTCGAGGCCACAATCACAAACCAAAAACGGGTGAGTGATGACCTCGACCAACTCGGATGGGCCGCGTCCAAACTCTGGAACGTCGGTCGCTACTACGCAGACGAACGATGGGACACGACGGGCGAGATCCCCGATGACGGGGAACTCAAAGCCGAACTCAAAGGCCACGAACGCTATACGGACTTACATTCTCAATCCAGTCAGCGCGTTCTCGAAGAACTCGCTGAAGCGTTCACCGGCTGGTTCAGTAAACGTCGGAACGGGGACGACCGTGCCCGACCGCCCGGTTTCCGCAAAAACGGAGACTCACACCCTCGTTCGACTGTGTCATTCAAAGCGGCTGGCTTCAAGCATGATGCACAGTTTCAGCGCGTTCGCCTCTCGAAAGGTCGCAACTTCAAAGAACACCGCTCGGACTTCATCCTATGTGAGTACCAAACTCGCCCGGATGTTGACCTGACCGAGTGGGACATCCAACAGGTTCGCGCCATCTACACGCGCGACGAGTGGCGACTGCAATTCGTCTGTCGAACCACCATCGACCCGGAACCACCGGGTGACGAGGTAGCTGGTGTTGACCTCGGTATCTGCAACTTCGCCGCTGTCTCCTTCGGCGGTGAGTCGGTGTTGTACCCTGGTGGCGCACTCAAAGAAGATGAATACTACTTCACGAAGAAGAAAGCCAAGTGCGACGATTCCTCGTCCCGTGAAGCCACTCGTCTTGACCGAAAGCGAACGGGTCGCCGGACGCACTTCTTGCACGCACTCTCGAAAGCAATCGTTGAAGAGTGCGTCGAACGATGTGTCGGGACGCTTGTCGTTGGTGACCTCGGCGGCATCCGTGAAGACGATGAGAACGAAGCCTCTCGAAATTGGGGCGACCACGGCAACTTGGACTTGCACGGGTGGGCGTTCGACCGCTTCACGACGCTTCTCGACTACAAGGCGGAAGCTGAAGGCATCGACGTGGAGTTGGTATCTGAACGCGATACGTCGAAGTCGTGTTCGGCGTGCGGCCACGTGGACGACAACCAGCGGGTTGAACGTGGCCTATACGTGTGTGAGAAGTGCGAGACGGTTGCGAACGCGGACGTGAACGGTGCGGAGAATATTTGGCAAAAGGTACTCCCGAGTCTCGTCACGGATGGCGGCGATAGGGATAACGGCTGGTTGGCACAGCCAGCGGTTCACCTGCTCGACTGTAGTGAGGGCGTTTTCGCCCCACGAGAACAGGTCGTGAACCGCGAACCGTAATATCCCAACTCAGCGGTGCGGTGCCGTGGGATTCCCGCGTCTTCAGGCGCGGGAGGATGTCAATAGCTAATCACCATATCTCACTTTCCGTCAGCGTTCGCTGGTCGGTGGTATCTGAAAACGTCAATTGGCGTGCCATAGGTAAAAAGGGCTGAAGCGGTGGTTCGTTCGGCAGGTCTGTCCGTCCCTTATGTTCGCACGAAGGGATGGCCAACACGGGACGTCACCGTGACCATCCCAATCCCACGTCGTTTCTCCCCAACGCACCCAGTGCACTTATAGATATGAAAAACATATGAATTCGTATAATGTCTCAGAACACACGTCGTGTCGGTGATCGGGGTCAGATCACGATTCCAAAGTGGATTCGAGAGCAAGAAGATATCCACGGTGGAGACGAGGTCATCGTCGAACGCGAAGATGGCAAAATCGTGATTCGAAAGCCGAATGGCGTTGACGATGCGGAACTCGCGAAAGCATACAAGGACAACGCCGAACAGGCACGTGAAATAAATGAGGATTGGGAAGGGGCATCGAGAGAGGCAAATGACTATCTATGAATGTTTCTCGCGGTGATATCGTTCTCGTCAATCTCGATCCGACAAAAGGCTCCGAGATGAAAAAGACCCGACCAGCAGTCGTCGTTCAAAACGATACTGGTAACCAGTATTCTCCGACAACAATCGTCGCACCGATGACAACGACACTCTCACAGTATCCATTTGTCGTTATTCTCCGGGCAAGCGACGAAGATGTCGACAAGGATTCTGCTGTCCAACTTGATCAAATACGGACGGTCGATATTGAAAAGCGTATTGAACGAACTTTTGGGCACGTCAGCGACGAAAAAATGGCTGAAATCGATGTGGCGATCAAAGTGAGTCTCGGGTTATATTAAAGCAGTGGTTCATTCGGCAGTTCCGTCCGTCCTGTCGCACGGCCAGCACGTGATGCCACCGAGACCGTCACAGTCGCAGTCTTCTAGTCCATTCTCTTCGTCCTCTGAGGAAGACGTTGAGCGTTCCCCCGTCAGTCGCGGTTTCGACCGCAGCCATGTGTTTGCAGTAAGCGTAGTGGTGGACGTGATAGGGCACGTACAGGCCATCAGTTCGTGCGTTACGTGGTGAATGAAGAAGACATAGTGGTGGACTGTGGGATTCCCTCCGCAGAAAGACACAAGTACAATACAACTGCCTCAAACCGTAATCTTCGAATACGGTATCTGACCTCGACATTCTTTCTCTCGGTCGTGGCTGCCGGCCGAAGGCCGGGAGCGGTGGGTGGGGAGGTGGGCGTGGGTGGCTGGTCTCAAAAAAGAAAACCTCGCCCGTCGCGCTATTCGATTCTCCCCACTGCACGCTCCGTTCCGAGGACATCCTGTCGTTCTGCCCGTCCATGTCGTTCTTCGTAGGCATCGTACAACTCTCGAGAATAGCCTGCGACGACACTTTTCGACGTCGGACACACCTGACTCACCGCGTTGGCCACATCTGCCTGAGTCACTGATTTTCCGTCCGTCAACCGGTCTGCCGCATACACGGCCGCGCCCGCAACGGCCACCCGCGACGTTCCTGGCCCGACTGGCTTCGTGTCGGCCACTGCCAGCAATTGCTGTCCTAGGCGAGCAAACATTAGTACAGTCTGTGCGTCCAGCCTGTCGTCTAACGCGGCCAACACCACATCCAATGCCCGCACCTGCACTGGGGGAAACGTCTCGACCAGTTCACACTCGATCCGAATCTTTCGCGCTGCTGCACACGCTCGTTCGCATGTCGATTTTGCGTATTCTACGACCACGGCAGTCTCTCGTGATAGGTCCGCTCTTCGTGCCGCCAACAACACTGCCCCAGCCGCCAGTGATTCCCAGGCCATCCGGCCACCTGGCAGTCGTCGCTCGGCCGCCTGTCGCATAAGCAGACACGCATCCTCACAAACATACCTCGGCAATCCAACGTTCTCACCGATGCTCTGGACATCTCGCAAGCTCTCGTTCAACCGTCGATCACGGGCGTCCATCCGCTTGTCCAACCGACGTAGTCGTCCGAATCGCCGCTTTTGTTCGGCCGAAAGTGGCCGTCCATTCCCGTCTCGTCCGAGACTGAATCGCGACCCGAGTCCGTGATTCACTCTGAACACCGTTGTCGGCTCGATTGCCCACTCTTGGGGACCGCTCCGACGCACTGGCCCATGCACACTCGGTGACACTGTCTGGTTTATTTCATCTACTCTAACGACAAGGCCACACGCCTCACAGACCGTCTCGATTCCCGCTGTGATTACTCGCCGCCCACATTCCGGGCAGCCGCTCGTCTGGTTATTCGATTGTCGATACGAACCTTCTTTACCGAAGCTATAGCTAGTACTCATTGGGATCGCCTAGATTCCGAAGGCGCGTCCACTACCGCGTCTTTTCCGACACTCACCACTACATAAGTTCCACCTCTATCACAACTCGACCATCACCTACGCGCGCTCGCTTGCGCCTTCGCGAGCGCCCCTGGGCGCGAAGCGAGCGCGCGTTTTCGAAGGAACATGACCAGCACCGCGCGCCGACCCGCCCGGAGCAAGCGGCCAGCTTTAAGCCGTTTCTCGTGTCCGGCCCGCGAGGGGCGCAACCGAAAACGCGCTTAATGCTGGCGTCGAGACCAGATTCACTTTAGCCCGGAACGCCGAGCTTGCTCGGCGCAGCCCGGAATGGTCAGTCGCGAGCGACGCGGAGGTCTCGTAAGCAAAGCGAACGAGACGTCGGTGAGCTGTGCTCACCGGACGGCGGCAAGCGGCGAGCGGGGCGTGCCGGAGAGAACCACCAGTTAAACAATGAGCCCCAAATCTCGAGCATCCACTCCGGGTGGGGATTGAAAGGGGCTGTGCGATCGACGAGCGAGACGACGTTCCCGCGAGCGAACGAGCGTGAGAGTGGGAAGCAGCGAGAGCTCCGCTCTCGCCAGCCAAGCTCCGCAACGCAGTGAGAAGCAGCGAGGCACAGCCGGCGAGCGTGCGGGGGCTTTCGGAGGTATCGACAATCCAATACCCCTTACTAGTGCCCCACAGGTCGTCTTGTCGCCTGCGACCGTCTCTTCTCTCTCCTACGAGAGTCGAAAAGTAGTATAATCCCACCTTTATCGATCGACGTGCAATTGCTGTGAAACAGACTAAATCACTATAAGACTACCTGTGCGTCGAATCCGACGCTAGTTCCCCGCGTTCGTAGACGACGACGGACTCACCTATCAGCTCACTGAAATTGTGGGCGACACTTCACCGACGATCCCGCCTCCGATGATTGCATACTCTGTTTCGCCCATTCAACCACATCCCCGAACGGTAATCGCATAGATATACGTTGGCAGTACCAGAAGTATTTACTACGCAGATCGACAGGGAGACACGACAAGTGCCTCTAGTTTTGACCCCGAGACGGTTCACTGAACAGCTGTTTTACAACTGAGACCATCACCATCGGAACACCTCTCGGAGACGATCGATCACCCCTCCGGTGACCGCAAAGACCGCCTCCATCTCGTCGTCGGTGAGTTCGAAGTCAAAGACGTCGAGATTTTCCCGCCTATGTTCGCTCCGGGAGGCTTTTGGGATCGCGATAACATTCGACTGCTGAAGTAACCACCGCAACGCGACCTGTGCGCCGGTCTTGCCGTACCGTTCGCCGATCGTGATGAGCGTTTCGTCGGTTGCAACGCGGCCCTTTGCCATTGGCGTATACGCTGTGAGACTCACGTCGTGCTGGATGCAGAACGCAAGCAGGCTGTCCCGGCGATGGTACGGATTGTATTGCACCTGGTTCGTGACGATTGGCGTCCGTGATGCCTCCATCGCGGCCCGCGTCTGATCGATCGAAAAGTTGCTCACCCCAATATGATGCACGTAACCCCGGTCTTGTAAATCGTTCATCGCTCCGATCGTGTCTGTAATGTGTACACGATTACTTGGCGCGTGGATCAACAGCAGGTCGACATACGTCGTGTTGAGTCGGTCGAGACTTGCCTCGACTGAGGACACCACCTTCTCGGACGCTACGTTCCCACGGTTGAGTTTCGTCGTTACGAAGACATTCTCCCGGTCGACAGCAGCAGCGGTAATGCCTGCTCCGACCGCGTCTTCGTTGTTGTACATCTGTGCGGTGTCCACGTGGCGGTACCCTAACTCTAGTGCCTGCTCGACAGCCAGACGGCACTCTCGGCCAGTCATCGGGGTAGTTCCAAGGCCGAGTGCGGGAATGGTTGCATCGTTGATAGTCACGGTCTCTGTCGTCGGTGCCATAGCCTATAGTAGACATTAGAAGTAGTTGCTCACTGTTGGAAGAGATAGCTGGTCGAGAGCGGTATCAATCGCCGTGGTTA
>NZ_JBXGLH010000040.1:0-5036 GCF_056892285.1 Haladaptatus sp. HS23
TAACCACGGCGATTGATACCGCTCTCGACCAGCTATCTCTTCCAACAGTGAGCAACTACTTCTAATGTCTACTATAGACTCGCTTGCAGGTGCAGTCTGATGTTCTTTCGCGTAGAGGTCGGATCAGTTGTCGACAGTTTCTGAGATAGCGTTAGAAAGAGCAGAGCTATTTAAAGAGATGAACTGGTTCACGCGCAAAGCCGAGGTATTCCCCGACCCAACATGGGTATGGCACAAGTAACATCGACAGACACCATAGAATCCCCTACACAACCGGATATTCATCGGTTTACGAAATATGGTCTGTTGGCAGTTCTCATCAGTATAATCGCCAATGAAATCCTCCGTGTAATCGCATACCAATTTATTGCCATTGCTGCCGATTTTTGGCCATTAAAATGGGGAACAGTGATCACAAGTACAGCTATCACGACGATTGGAGCAACCGTTGTCTACTGGGTAAGTACTCGCTTTTCACAACGACCAAACCGAACATTTGTGATCGTTGCAACCCTTGTATTACTACTCTCGTTCGTGTCATTCATAGCACCTCCACCGGTCTTAGAAAAGATGCCAATATCAGTAAGCGTGGTCTTAGCAGGAATGCACGTGAGTGTCGCAGTCATCTGCGTCTACTTGTTAACTCGGATCACGGATACCACAGTAGCGACCGACATCCAGGATAACGATACTTCATCAGAATAGAATGAATCACTTGAATAGACAAGCGCGCCTCGTCCCGGCTATAGCCCTTTTCTTTTTAGCTCCTCTCATCGGAGAATTCCTTCTCGGTAATCTACCGATCACATGGCTGTGGGCTCTGTTGGCGCTTGCTCCGCTCTATGGTGGAGGTGCACTATTAATTCGTGAAATAGCCCGTCACTTTCAGCTTGGATGGCCGAGCATGGTGCTTCTCGGCCTCACATATGCCGTTGTCGAAGAAGCATTCGTAACCCAGTCACTGTTCAATCCAAATTATCTGGGATTACGGTTACTTGATTATGGGTACATCAACAGTATCGGGATCAGTATCTGGTGGACCGTTTTTGTCCTGGGAATCCATACCATCTGGAGTACTGCCGTACCGATTGCATTAGTTGAGTGCCTCGTTCCAGAAATTCGCCACACTCCCTGGTTGCAGCCAGGGGGATTGATTGTAACCACGATACTCTTCGTGGTAGGTTGTGTGGTAACATTCACATTTCAGCAAGGGAATCCGTTCATGGCGTCACGAATGCAGTTTTTCGGGAGTGCCATTGTTGTAGTGACTTTGGTAACTCTTGCTCTCGGTCTTGGTCGAACCGAACTGAATATTCGTCCTAGCGGACGATCACCACCCAATACTCGAATAGTTGGGGTAACTGCCTTTCTATTGGGTTCTGTGTTTATGTCGCTTGCCATACTTCATGACGAAATTCCAGCAACGCTAAATGCAGCGGGAATGATGGCTGTGGTGATATTTGGAGGGACAGTTCTCATTCGATGGTCGCAACGTTCAGGGTGGTCAGTAAATCACGATTTGGCAGTTCCCAGTGGCTTGTTACTTACCTACACATGGTATGGGTTTGTCCAGATTCCTTCTACTGGTAGCACTAGTCCGCTTATTGACGCCATCGGGAATGTACTCTTTGCTAGTTGTACGGTGATTCTACTCATACTCGCTAAAAAGCGGCTAGAGAAGAGAAATCGCGAATTTGCGCGGTCGAAGCAATTGCCCGGGTATTATCGAAACGAACCCAGTACCGACAAGTTGGAATAACGAAAACCCCACTAATCAGTACAATATAATGCTTGAAGAATATGGATACGTCGTGAACGTTGATGGCGTCGTTGTCAAAAACGACGAGTACCTGTTCATTGAACGCGGTGAAAATGAAGATCACGCTGCCGGTCTATTGTCGTTCCCAGGAGGTAAAATCGAACAGTTGCCTGGCGGCACAGAAACGATTGAGAAAACAGCTGCCCGTGAACTGGATGAGGAGGTCGGTGTCAAAGTCGGAGACATCGAGTATGTCTGTAGCACAACATTCGAGGCCGGCGACGGTACTCGCTGTCTCAATATCGTCGTTCTTTGTGAGTACGTGGCGGGTAGTGCCCACCCTCGAGCTACCGATGAGGTTGCTGCAGTACATTGGCTCTCCTATGATAAAATCAAAGCTCGAACTGACGTTCCGGAGTTCATCGAACGCTTCGTAGACCGCACCGAAGAGGTTCGTAATTCTACGTAAGGTTCGTTTGAGTTCTGCTGAATCCTTCCTTGATTTGTTGATCAGTCGAAAACGCAACCGACCACGCTCGAGGCGTACCCGTCGGAGGACGACGACGAGACCGAATCCGAAGACTGTGACTGCGATGGCCTCGGTGGCTTCCCGTGCTGGCCGTGCGTTCGTACGGGACGAAAAGAACTGCCGAACTAGCCACCATTTTAGTTATTGGCAGTTCCTTCAATTGTTGTCCACTGACTTTTCTACTAGAATGCTGTAACATACGCCTAGTAACGCACCAACTCCTAACAGTCCGACTATGCCAACTTCTGAATTGATCCCCTCTGCACTGTTCTCGAAGTGGTAGAGACTCCACAAGGTGTCTGGTATCCCAAGTGTAAACGATGCAACCCCAAGGCTGTCAAGTACTATCGGAGCGATCAGCATCAAAAGGAAGGCACTACCGATGGTGATCCCAATACCAACAATCATCCCGCGAAGTACTCCACGACGTGGTTCAACTGAACGATTGGCTCTGGTATCGCCATAGATTTTGAGACCTGTTATGTTGTCTACAACGCGAACAGTTGCCGGATACCGAAGTAATAACCGAGCCATGAAGAGGTCACCGACTGCACCGCCTGCATTCACCGCAAGCGGTGCCAACAAGATCGGCCACTGAAAGATAATTGCGAGCGTGAATAGAACAACTGTCAGCACGACAAGCGGGGCTAGGGCGACAGCGAGAAACTGATTTCGTGTGAGTGATTCGTCACTCGTAGCATAGGCATACGGAAGGACAAACTGCGTTACACCGAAGCCATACCGTGGATTTGCACCAAACTGCTTCATCACTACTCCATGGATAAGTTCGTGAATGACGATGACGCCGAGTGTGAGACCGATTAAGAGCACGCCCATTCCAACCTGACTCGCTGCATTCTCCGGCCCAATTGTCAGCGAAATATTCCCCGTCTGATTTGTGAATGCAGTATATAGACCGCCTAACCCGAACAATGCAGCAACAAATCCAATACTACTGAATGCCGTCCACTCCAATGCAACACGGCGGGAGACAGTAAATTGCTCAAGAAGGCTCAATTTGTCGATTCTATCCGTTTTATTGGCCATGGCGGTATTGTTTTCAGCGATATTTTTCAGATGGCGTGTCATATCATACTACTTGTCTAGAAACTATATGAAGCTAATGAGACTTCTCCTTTCCTTGCACGATTGTATACTGCATATTTCCCACCCCTGTCGGTCGACGCGATCGACTGGGATGTCTCACACCGAGCCCAACGACAGGCAGGCGTCACAAAGTACGACCCTGCAACCGAGGCAATCACAATCGCGCTGACCTGGAAGGCTTACGAGCAACACGGGTGGGAGCAATTCAGCGAAACTATCCGGAACGAACTCATCCCTGCCTGGCAACGAGTTCAGCGACGCAGATCATGGGCGAACGTTCGCCCGCTGGACGGATACCCTCGATAGAATCCAGCATTGCGAGCGGTTCAAGTCGCCGAATTGGTGGGTGATTTGCGAGGGCTGCGGTGAACGATTCGAGCGCTACCAGCGCTCGAAGGTCGTCAAACACTCCGAGCAGTACAGCTGTGGCAACTGCGGTGGGTCGCTCCGCGTCGAGGAGGTCACCGAATGACGCGTAAGTACCAGTGTCCCCGTTGTCTACGGGTTGTTGGGACGATAACGGTGGCGGGTCCGTTGCGGGTTCATGTGAGTCCGTGCGGCCATCGTCTCGCTGCTCCCGATGCAGTGCTTGCAATGGGTGACCTGCATCCACCGCGCCCTGATGTGTGGGCGACGGATTTCCTCGCTGACTCTCACTGACTCCCGCGAACGCATTCGCCCCTCCCTTATTCACCCATTCGTTCGTTTTTTCAGTGGTACAGATGCTAACAGTAGTTAGAATATCATACTAATCTACATAGCTCTGCTGAAGTTCTCAGAGCGTGGCAGGAATGGTGTACTGAAGACAGAGGATAAGCCTCGCACCCGATGGCTTAATTGCTACTGCAAATACATCTCTGCTATGGTGGAAAATAATCACTCTTTGATTCCCCGTCGTTCCTCGCTACTCGCATTCCTTCCAGTAGTTCTACTCTTACTCCTCGTTCCATTCTTCCTGAATACGCCCTATTACCCAAATCTTGGATTTCTGTTGATTTTCGGCTCCTTCGGGAGTGGTGTCGTTTTCTTTTTGCTGTCACCGATTCCGTACATATATTGGGAGAACTCAAAATGGAGCATTGCTCTGTTCTTTCTTGGCAGTTCTCTCACTGCAGGATCTGTATTATTATATCTTTTTTACGGCTGTGTCTTCGGATGTGCGGCATGAAATACTATTGAACGATACGCGCTCTATATACAGGCAACTCGTTAGAACCTATCTCCTCTTGGGGTTTCAAAAAGCCCATGTTAGTAGTCTATGCTAACCCTGGCATATTTACTTTCGCTCTGGCTGGCGACTATTTACAGTGATTCCGAGCAGAGACTCCATGTATGTCCACCTTTCTTTGCTCAGCGTTTCGTGAGAACTGCCCGATAACACAGACATAGTACGAAGCGATGTACAATCTATGCTAAAGAACGGACGTGAATGATCACTCAAAATGAGGATTATTCTTTTCCGGTTAAATCCATAAGCGGAAGTGGACACACCCCGGGAGCCCCGAATCGATCTGTGCGCAGTCTGGGCTACAAACTCCTCACCATTAAAGAGCTAAGCATATCCACCGTAACGCATTCTGCAAGCACATGGCTCTATAGTGAGAGATTGTGGTAAGACACATGTTTTTATAAAATGCATTC
>NZ_JBXGLH010000041.1:0-4490 GCF_056892285.1 Haladaptatus sp. HS23
GAAACAACCACCGGCACGGAAACAACCACCGGCACGGAAACAACCACCGGCACGGAAACCACCACCGGCACGGAAACCACCACCGGCACGGAAACAACCACCGGCACGGAAACCACCACCGGCACGGAAACAACCACCGGCACGGAAACCACCACCGGCACGGAAACCACCACCGGCACGGAAACCACCACCGGCACGGAAACCACCACCGGCACGGATACAACCACGACCCCGACCACGACCACGGACACCACCACAACCCCGACAACGACCACGACCACGGACACCACCACAACCCCGACAACGACCACGACCACGGACACCACCACAACCCCGCCCAAAAAGCATCCGAAGTATTGCAAAAAGCATCGGAAGTGTTGCAAAAAGCAGCGAAAGTGCCGTAAAAAGCATCGGAAGCACTGCAAAAAGCATCGAGAGTGCCGTAAAAAGCATCGAAAGCATCGCAAAAAGCATCGAAAGCATCGCAAAAAGCATCGAAAGCACTGCAAAAAGCATCGGGAGCACCGCAAAAAGAGGCGGAAGCACCGCAAAAAGAATCAGAAAAACTGCAAAA
Organism: Haladaptatus sp. HS23; assembly: GCF_056892285.1. Lineage (NCBI taxonomy): Archaea > Methanobacteriati > Methanobacteriota > Halobacteria > Halobacteriales > Haladaptataceae > Haladaptatus > Haladaptatus sp. HS23. The sequence goes on from NZ_JBXGLH010000041.1 coordinate 575, forward strand.
AGAGGCGGAAGCACCGCAAAAAGCATCGGAAAGACTGCAAAAAGAAAGACCGACACAAAAAGAAATCCGACGATAACTGTGAGGACGACAACACTGAATAGTAACCGGTGAATGGTTCATAGAGTTTTTCGCACTGTGATGCTGGTGCTATCCGGAATATCTCCGCGTTCATCGATCTAGTGCTTTGCTCAACCGAGAACTGCTCAGCGAGACGTTGGAGACAGCGAATTGTGAATGGTGGGAGCGGGTGTTCGTTCAGAGAGACAAAAACAATCCTCCGACTCTTCGGCGTAGAACAGTCACATCAAGCGATTTTTCAGTGGTGTATCGTGTGACTCTCAGAGTTTCTGACCCGCCGCCGTTCACGAGAGCAAAGCTCTCGTGTGCTAGCCAGAAGTCAGTGGCTTCTGGTGATGGCGCAGACAACGCGGGTCGCAGTGGACGAAACCGCTGTCAAAATAAACGGCGAGTGGTTTTTTGCGTGTCCACTGCAATTACCACCGAAACAAAAATGCTCCATGACGTCGCTGTGTTTGATCGGTATGGCACTGATTCAGCGACTGCGTTTCTGTCTGACCTGGCCGAGAAACATGATTGCTCAGATGCCGTGTTTTTAGTCGATAGCTACGGTTACCAGACTGCCCTCTTTCGAGTTGGGTTGAGCGGTCAGCTTGACTACATGGAACGAACCCTCACCGAAAAGTGGTTTCACACGCTCCAGATATACATTGATTGAACACTACTATTTGCTTCTGACGACTGCACCAGTTACACACTGGATAAGAATATCTATGAGGTACCAAAAGCACAATAGAGTTGTTGGTCCCTCTTTCCAACACCTACTAAAATTGTAAACGGCAGTGGATAGCACCTGGAATTTCCGATCAAACCGATCAGCATGCACTCCGTTCGCCAAGAATGCTGAATTTCCGAGTCAGAAGTCAGATGCAACTCTCTTGTCACCCATATTCTCACAGAACGTTTTTGATAACCGCTCCCATAGTGTTCACACATGAATGATGAGGATTCACTAAGCGCTGATGATGGGGTGCCACACGAAGCAATTCACAACCAGTACGAGTGGTCAGCAATCGAACCGAGCACCGCTGTCGTCGAAACCGTTGCCCAGGCAGCACACTGTGACCAGCAGGAGCTCAGTCCACTCTACGAGTGGATTGATCCCGAAGCCTTCGATGCGATGATTGCACCCCCACTGGCACGGGCCACCGATACGACTGCGTCGATCTACTTCACCTACACGGGCTACTCCGTCACTGTCCACAGCACTGGCACCGTTCACGTTGCCCCCACCTAAGAACTCTCGCTGCTGTCGCACCGAGGACTACTCGTCCGCAGTCGTATCAGGATCGTGTCGCGGTGGTAATCCCGTCGCCATCAATCGCCGGGTAATCACCACAATCCCATTGTCGAATCCTCTCCCAAACACTGCCTTTTCTGTTTCAATCCCACCAGTGTCCGTCTCATGCACCGAGCTCACGAGAATCGTGTTCTTGTCAATCAACAGCAGCCGACTGATCGTCGTATTGTCGTTGGGCTCAACGGGTGAACTGTGCAACCACTCTAACCCAGAGACGAACACTTCTACATCGGGCAGTGCCTCTGCAATTTGCTCACGAAGCTCCTCGGTTTGTGTGCCAACCAGCACATCAAGACCGGTGTCCAGCGCTTCTTGGAGCTGTTCAAGCAACCCGTCAGTAATAACCTCGTCCCGCCCGACGATGAGCACGATCTCTCGTCCGGCAGCATCGATGAGTTGCTGGGTGCGATTGGTAATCGCGGCCGTTCCCGAGAGCGCCCACACTTCGTGGGTGATTTCCTCATCACCGCCGTTCGATTCTGCAGGCTCGATCGCGGTCATTGCCTCGATGAGTGTGTCCGTCCGTGATGTGTACTCCTGGCGCAATGTCTCGGCGGCTTCCTCGATCGGCACGGCGCGGAATTGCTGGGGATTCGAATGTTGGATCTCGACGAGTCCCTTGGTTTCTAACACTCGGATTGCATCATAGACGCGTGTTCGCGGAACTTCGGAGGTTTCGCTGATCTCTTTGGCTGTCCCTTTCGGGAGGCGTGCTAACGCTACGAAACACCCTGCTTCGTACTCTTTCAAGCCGAGTTGTTGGAGCAATTCGATCGATTGTTGTTGATTAGATAAGTCCTTCATGGGTCCCAACCATTGGTCTGGTAGTACCGGAGTTGTCCATACCGTTCTGTCGTCGCCCGTAAGTCAGTTGTTGTTGTCTCACCCAGCGAGCGTGGTCGACAGACCGATTCACCATCAATTCATCTTGTTTCTCAAGACGTATCAAAGGCACTCATCCCCAAACAGTCAGTTTGCTGATTCACCAGCCAATGCGATATTCACTTAGATAATCACAGAAGGGCGGTCCTGAAAACGCAACTCATTGCGATATTGTTGCTGATTTCACAGCAAGTGGATGGCTTCTCGATTGGTACGCGCTCGATGGAATCAGAGGGTGGCTATGTATATTTCTCCAGTCATAAATCAGATATGTAATCAGTAACCCACATAATCACAGCAGGGTTATACAGGACGAGCCCAAAGGACGACATGGTACGGAGTTTTGACGGGTCCCAACCAATCGTCACTCCGTACCTGAACTGCCACCTTTGTGGTAGTTTTTGAAGACAAGCAATCGTCGGGTGGCTCACTATTTGTGGAGGTGTATCGCCATTTCAAAGCGGGCTTGGGGCTCTCATGTTTATTCATCCTCGCATGTCCTGGAGAGTATTACCAGGGCTCTGAAACCGAAGGAATGTGGCCAGTCGATTTTTCACACTGGCACCGCCACTGCTTCACAGATGCGTCTGGTGTATCGATTCACCTTTCCCGCCGAGCACATCAATCTCGTGAGTCCATATCTTCGTGAGTCAAATTCCGTTCTCGAGTTCGCCACCCTTGGCGACCCTGCTGAGAACCTCTTGCCTCAGTTCTGGGCACACGGCCCCGAACGCGAGCTGCTCGCAAGTCGTCTCGCTAACGACCGAGCAGTCACTGACCTCTCTCAACACGCTCGGTGTTCTGACCGAGTGTCCTACCGCGTTCAATGGGATCTGAGCGCCGATGCAGTCACGCCGCTTGCCAAGCTTGTGACAACACTTCACGAGCAGGAGGCAACTATGCTGTTCGGGCGTGTTACACCCTCAGAGTGGCTGTGTCTCCTTCACTTTCCATCTCGAGACGCGGTGATTCACTTCTATACCGAGTCTGGGGTTTCACAGTCCCGGCTTGATCACCACACTGATCTCGAATTGCAGAATCCCATCCCAAATCACTGACCGAGGAGTGATGTCAGATTCGCATCCGCCTGTGGCTTTCGTGGCCATTGTTAACTGGAAAGCCTGTATCTACCGGTGCACTCTTACCGGTGAACTCTGTTTGCTAGCATATGGCAGAGTTTGTCGTTCACTTGGAAGAGCAGGCGGAACTCGAACTGGACACGCTCGACGTCGGTGTCAAAGAAGACGTGATCGCCTTCGATATGACAGGCACGATTCGAGACATCGACAACGATCTCCTCACCGAGTTGGCGGACACAACACTCCGCCCAACCGAGATTCACTTCGCAACCGCTGACGACTAGCGCTACGATCGAGTTCTACTCGTCGTCACTCGGCGAGCGTTCGCTGTCCGTCTCAGGTTCGGTGTGGTGGAGACTGATCGTGCCACTGCTATCGATCCTAACGTGATAGGCGTCATAATTGAACACAACACGGCCATCAGTATCACGCGGTGTCTCATCGGGCCGTGGCCTGAACAAGGCATCAAGGGCCTCCGGATCGATGAACTCAGCGAGAAGTGCTATAGTAGCCGTTAGAAATTTCTGCCCGGATAACGTTGAGTGTTCTAATGGACCATCTTGACGATATTTCCGTC
>NZ_JBXGLH010000042.1:0-4489 GCF_056892285.1 Haladaptatus sp. HS23
TATCAACGAGTGTCTACTCACGATTTACGTCGTTGCTGGGCGAATCACCTGCTGGTCGAGGCGAACGTCTCACCGCGGATTGTGATGGCGCTCGGTGGGTGGTCAAGCTATGACGCGATTGAGCCGTATCTCGCTGCGCCCACTGAAGCGAATATTATTGAGTCGATGAGTGCTGTGGAGCTGTGACCGGCTAATCAAGGTTCGCGAATTACTACTCCTGAATAAGCAGAAGTAGACATACTCTGGGACCCCCGAATCAATCTATGTGCAATTCCTGATAGCTATCTTGCGTCGATTTAGGTGAGTAGGTGTTTCCGATTCTTCTCCAACTTTCTCTTAATGAAGTCTGTCTCAAGACCGATGGTATCCAAGAAGATTGCCTCAATAACAACTTGGAGCTTCTGAGCTGTATCACCAATCTCGTTAAGATCGTATTCCTTCCCAAGTCCGTGAGCTATGTTGTGCCTCTCGTTCTTTGAATTCCGAATTACCGCTTCTATCTCGATGAGTTCATCTAGAATTTCTTCATATTCGTAAAGCACCAGACTCAGCTGATCATGCAAAGACCCTTGGTTCCCAATGCTTCCAAGAAGATTGTCTATCCGACCTTTCGCAGCGGCGTCATCGGGAATCGTATTGAGGATTTCCGTATGAAGTTGATCGTACTCCGCTTTCTCCATTAATCGGTGGTCCGGGAACAGATAGCTTTGGTAGGATTCAAGCGCAATAACTAATGAGAGAAACTTATTCTCTTGGAACATAGTCTCGTTGTACTGAGTACCGAAGTACAAATTGTGGGCCATCTCTGCATTTTGAGCAGACTCGAACCACTTTTGGAGCGCTTTCTCAAAATCAATGTCATCTAAGTTGAAAAGTAGCCTTCCGGGATGTTTTTTCTCTGGAACCTCGGGGAGATGAGAGACTTGATACACGATATCGGTTTTTTCCGTCCTTCCCTCGTGTTCGAAATATCCTTTAACTAGATTCGGATTCACTGGCTCACCAAGCGCAAGGCAAATAAAGTGCTGAAGATGACGTATGTAATCGTTGAGATAATCGTCCAACTTCTGGGGTTTGTCGGGTTCAATACAAAAGAATGCCTGCTGGGTAATCTCAATTCCATCATACATTCTATTACTCTGTGAAGGAGTCAAATTGACACGGACTGTAGCGTTATCTAACTCGGCTTCGATCACGTCGAAATCTGAGATCGTTGCACCTGTCATCTTTCCTTCCGGCACATGAACAATGTTTTTAGAAGTCCAGAGTTCCAGTAGAGGGAGTGAAAAGCAGACTTTATCCAAGTACAGATCATCTCCATAAAAACTAACCCCAGTGAAGATTTTCTTTGCTCCACAAGTTTGGTGTTTCACACCGGAAGAGATGGAGCTTGGTTGAAGCCAGCAATCTTCAAGTGTAACCTGCTTCCCGTTAGTAGTTCTACCATTTATCAAATCAACTCTTCGAAACTGACCGGGCCCCCAGTCATCAAACGATCCAATGAGTTCAAGCGTTCCTCCATCGTCTGGATGAAACTCGAGAATACCAGCGACTCGATTTTCTTCGTTAGGTAGCCACCATTCTCCTCGAAATTCCAGTTCTTGCATAAACAGTCATCTCAATAATCGCTAATTAATGTTTGTAGAGAGTATAACGTTTGGGAACTTATTCCTGGAACACACGCTTTGACGAACTCAACGTTAGAGGTAAGTCATCTCCGGAGTGAAAGTGTCGTACGCAAATCACGGAGACTTGTAATTCGATACAAATAGAGGGAAAGCGGTTTGCGTATGATTGCACTACGGTAAGCTATGGCGGGTGTGTGGGCACACTGGGATCACGTCACGAAAGTCGATCCAGACAAACCACTCCACAATAGGGATATCTATGCTGACATTGCGGACACGGGAACGGATGCAATCATTGTCGGTGGCACAACCAACATCACTGAGTCTAGCGTTCGGCCAATTCTCGATGCACTCTCTTCTACCGAGATCCCCATATTCGTCGAACCAACTTATTGCCCATCGTCATCTCAGATCGAGGCACTCTCTGGATACCTACTTCCAATCGTTCTGAATGCTAATGATCCATTGTGGATCACAGGAGCACATCACGAATGGGTTCGTTCATCCGATCTTGAGTGGAAAGCAGTCCATCCAGAACCCTATATCGTCCTCAATCCAGAGTCAGCAGTTGCTACGCTCACCCAAGCGGACTGTCCCCTCGATTCCGATGACGTCGTCGCCTATGCTGAACTCGCCGAACAGATTCTCGGCCAGCAGATCGTTTATCTCGAGTATTCCGGCACCCTCGGCGATCCAGATGTTGTCGCTGCCACACGCGATGCGCTCTCGTCAGCGCAGCTTTTCTATGGTGGCGGGATTCAGGACTATGAGTCAGCATATCGGATGGCCAATGTCGCTGATACGGTTATTGTTGGTGATGTGCTCCATGAGGCCGGGATTGGGACAGTCGAGGAAACTGTTCGCGGAGTAAGGGATGCGAAGCACGACTCGTAATCTTGCGTTCTACAATCGAAGAAGTGACTGTGTCGATCAAGAGTGTGCACCTGCAACCGGTCGCTCGTAAGTTAGCATGTTATACTAACCAACATCGCCCACCGGTTTAACGACGTTCGGGTACTACCGTTTGATATGAGCGAAAATGCCGCGATCATCGCTCGGATCATCGAACACAACACAGGTGGACAAAACCTGCCGACGATTGATCGTGATCATATTGGCGTCATAGCGGGGCAACATGGCCGCTTTGATGGCGATCTGGACGAGGCGATAGCCGAGGCCCTTGCCGAGGGATCTATCGAAGAGCAGGACGAGGGGTACGTTGCGACGGAGAAAGTCTGGGATCTCGTTCCCGGTACCACTCGATAGCTAGTTGTTCGGTCTAAGTGTATTTTGTACTATTTGACTTACTTCTAAACACATATATGAATAAACTGAGTAACCCACGAAAAACTTATCTAGATGGATGTAATAACATTTTCTAGGAACAACGCCTGCACTGAACCACGAGTGATCCTCCTATGACACCACCTCCAACCGCTGACACAGGTAACCGCGGATCGCACAGTAGACGGGCGTTTCTCGCAACAGGTGTAAGTATTGGAGCGACAGCGCTATCGGGATGTCTCCTCCCAACGGGCGCAAGTGGCGGAAGTGTTCCGTCTACAGGCCCGACAAACAACAGCACGAACGCAACGAATGGTAATTTCGGGTCGATTGACCCCAAGCCGTGGCGCGGCGAGTTTCGCACCGTCGTGAACATGGCGAAGGCAGGTGCGGATCCGACCGGAGAGGAAGACGTTTCGCCCGTCATCCAGCGCGAAATTGGGAGTGATACGCTCCTCTATTTCCCACCTGGACGGTACAAGATGAACAGCCAGGTTCGCCGCGTCGGGCTTCAGAACCTCGGCATTATCGGGCAGAACGCGACGCTCGTTCACGGGAAGGTGGATGCAATCAACGGCTTCGACGTTTCGGCAGGCGAGTTCCACGGTCCCGCCCAGCACTTCAAAATCGGTATTCCTGACAACCCGCATCGAGGGAGGTTCGTGTTCGGCGGGTTCACGCTCGATTGGCGCGGAGATAACCAAGGGATACAGGTGTTGAATCACCATACTGCGGGAACATCAGAGATTCGCTCGCTTCGCCAAGTCGGCATGCATTCGCTCGGCTGTCAGGGACCACTTCGAGTACACCCAGCAACGGAGAAAGCCCGAGCCCGCGTAAGTAACGTTGATTTTCGCTTTGGTGGACTCACGTACCAGAAGACGATCAACACGCGGGATACGTACGACGGTGGGCCGTACGCCGGCCGTTCGTGGGCGACGTCAGGGATTACAATGCATCCGAAGGCACAGGGATACCTTCGCGTCGAGAACTCGTTATTCGGTGGATGGCCGGACAACGGCATCTACGTGATTGGTGGCCATCCAGAGACAGGCGACGGCACGGTCGAAGTGATCAATTGTATCGCGGCGAACAGCCAGGCGTCAAATATTCGTATTGGTGGCGACAACTCACGAATTCACAACTGTGTCGTTGTGACCGATCGCTCGTTTGGCGACGAATTCTACTACGAGCAGCGCCCGATTCGCATTGACGACGGCACGTGTACTGTCTCGAATACGAAAATCGTCCAGACAAAGCCGACTGGATGGTCGCTCACAGCGTTGCACGGTGTTGAGAAAGCAGTGATCCAAAATGTGGAGGTGACGATCAGGGATGCGCCGATGAAGGCGCTTGTCGTCGACGAGGGCGTCGGTCAGGCGGCGGTCAAAGACTTCGTGATCAACACGCCAGGGTGGAATGCGACAAAGGCTCGAGTCATTCGGAACGGAGGTGCGACGCTCAAGAACGTGTTTCTCGATGGCGAAAAAATCGCGTGAAGTGTTTCTACACGCGCTCGAACCGATCAGCGTTCACCGGGAAGACGCTTCGTGCATAGAGCTTCATCAGGTACGCAG
>NZ_JBXGLH010000043.1:0-3556 GCF_056892285.1 Haladaptatus sp. HS23
CTAATACGTGGGGCCGTCGTAGCCAACGAACGATGCGGTCACATCGTCATGAAACGCAATCGTTCATCGACTTCATGCAAACTTACCTCTAGGATCATCCCCCACGCTGTCAAGTGTGTGGGAACGAAGCCCAGTCCCGTCGGAGTGGCGAATCGAAAAGCGCGATGACGATGGTCTCCACTTCGTCCATACTTGCCCAGAGTGTAGCGCGGAGGACAACGTGTTTCTCAACCTCATGCCGGAACACGAACGCACTAAGTGTTAGCGAACATATCTGAGATCCGGGCAATACGCATCGAAGATTTAGTGTACTCGCTTTTCAATGCGTCAACCCTATGTGAACGTGATAATCGGGGTTCTGTTAGTTGTTGCTACCTCTTTTCCTACTCCATCACGATATTAGGTGGAGCGAGTATTCCTTGCCATCTGGGAATTGACCAAGTGCAAAAGGCAAAATTGACACAGCGTCCGCTGATTTTCAGTGTTGGACCTCCCTTTCTCAAAGAGCAAGTAGGGTGGGATAATTCAGCTTTGCGTTTGGCGAATGAACTCATCAAGTCGTTCTCCTATGAGTGTCGCAACGCGCTCGCTATATTGCCAGAGTGCTGCATTAAGTCGTTCTTCGGTCTCGTCGTCGATACCATCGTCTCCCCGAAGAACGGAGTCTTTGGTGATCTGAGGATGATACACACAAACAATCCCGACCGAACTCCCCGAACTTGTGGTACTAGCGGTATGGATTCCGTATTGATCGGTACCCCACACACCATTGCCACCCTGTCGTTCCATCGCGGAGTCGAGGGTATCGAGACGTTGCAACTCCTCGGGGTCGAGGAGTGGAGTATCACCTTCGAACAATTCACTGAATGCTTCTATTCGGGCACTGTTTGTCCATTGTTCCAACTGGGAACGCGCTCGCAGTACGAGCTGTCTCTCGTCTGGAAATTCTGCCATACTCTCTAGAAGAATGGCCAGGTCAATCAACGTTCGTACGACGTCTCGGTCAGTGGACGTGGTGACAGCGACCCTGAACTGAGTGAGAAAACCTTCGCTCGTGTTCACTATCGTTGGTGTCTATACTCGAGTGTTCGGAAGGATGAACTCTTTCTAGAGACCTCAATGAGAGACGAATTTTCGCTTCTTAGTCGTCGTGCGGAACGCTACTGTTCATCAAATGGCCCCCACATTGGGAACATCTGCTAGTGTCTTCAGGATCTTCGATGCCGTCACCGCAGTCCCGACACACGTATAGGGTTGACTCGGAGTTGGAAATGTCATCGGTTAGCATACAGTTCCTAGAAGGCATGTACGTTGATAACCTCTGTGCCAGATCTCTTCTGGAATCATGCTGACGAATGTACATCGTTAATCCCTAACTGCTCGGTGTTCAGGTACAATTTCTGTACTGTACTTGCTGTGCCTGTAGATCATACACTTGTACGGATGTGCTGACACTGTGATCCAGTAGATGGTCACTATTAGCAGGTACTCTAGCTCGTTGGGTAAAACCGATCACCGCATGAGCGATTCAAGATGGCCGGCACTGTCTAGATAAGGAAAACCTAGTGACAGCGGTACGATTAACGAGATTTTATGCACTGTCAAAAGCGACTGATTCTTGACAGCGAGAGTGGTTGCAGCGTGAAAAGACGGAATTCGACTGCTTCACCGAACATCTAGTCATGAGGAGATGAAGTGGTTCATTAGCCACTCACGGTAGAGGCGTTGAAACGCCACTCTACAACAGAATCGCGTAACTAGACAGTGCCGAGGGAACGGTTTCATCACCCAGATAATCAAAGGTAGAACATTCAGATTTCGATTCGCAAATTCAACGTTCTGTTGTCATCAATAATATTTCCTAACTGCTGCTATTCACTTGAGACTAGGTGTGTCAACTCGCGGTTAGTGCAACAACCGGCAGTATAAGTAGCCTTGACATAGATTGAATTGCTCCAATCTATACTCTGAATCAATCATCGACATCGAACTACTACCAAACTTCACGACGATGAATCTTCTTTCTCCTGAATCCAACCGATATTACGACGGATTCTCGACTTCGTTGATCCCCTCGAGTGTTTCGCGTTCGTACGCCCACCACCACGGAGTGTGAATCGCTCGGGCAACGAGTTCGACCTCGGTGACTTTGATATAGGACCTTCCACGTTGTGTGGGTCGTTCGAGGCGGTCGGCAGTGGATAGAAATATCGGTCATTCGATGGACGCGGATAGTCGTGTGGATGGACATCCGATCCGTGGTTTCGACCTGCCGAATCGGTGTCATAGATGGTTGAACTAAGTAGAGAGCCAAACCAGTTGCTTCGTTCCATATTGGTGGATTTCAATGAAGATCGTTTCATATTTATTGTAATCACCAGTTACCGGCTCAATTGCTACAATCAGGGAGTGTATAACGAAATACAAATCCGTATTTGATGCGGATGTAACATGCAAAAAAGACTTGGCGACCAAAACAAGTTTGATCGAAGAGGAATCGGGGAAGCCGAGCTCGCTACCGGCGTTATGGCCGATTTTTTCGATACACGGAGTGTGGACTCAAGAGACATGGGATACACGAACAGGGAGAACGCCTCTCTTGATTTCTGTGTCAACGCATCATCAGCCAGTATTAAATCGAGTTCACAGAAGTCCTCGTCGGAGGTCACGGTATGACATCAGACAGATTTGACAGGAGGAGCTACCTAGGGCTGTTAGCAGCAGGTGGGCTTGCTGCCTTCGGAGTAGATCGGGGAATAGACAGTATCCAAGCCCAAACCGCAGATCCTGGGGTAGTCGATCTTGGAGCGGCCGGTGAGTATACGATTCTAGCAAAATCGGGAATCTCTACCGTTCCGGATTCCGATGTGACTGGGAATATTGGAGTGAGTCCAGCCTCGTCGACCGCCATAACTGGCTTTTCACTGACGTTGGACTCATCGGGCGAGTACTCGACATCGGATCAAGTGAGTGGACAAGTATATGCGGCCGATTACGCGGAACCGACTCCATCCAACCTGACCACGGCTGTGGGCGATATGGAATCCGCATACACCGAAGTCGCTGGACGCGGACCTCCGGACTTTAACGAGTTGAACGGCGGAAACATTGGAGGTCTGGTACTTCTCCCGGGAATCTACCACTGGAGCACAGACGTGTCGATAAGCGAGGATATCACGCTCGCGGGGGGACCGGATGATACCTGGGTCTTCCAGATAGATGGCAACCTTACCACGGCTAGCGGAACGAATGTCATCTTGACTGGCGGCGCCCAAGTTAATAACATCGTCTGGCAGGTTGCTGGCGGTGCCGGTGTGGAGCTCGGAACGGACTCACAATTTGCGGGAATTGTGATGACTCAAACGAAAATAGATGTGCTTACCAATGCATTAGTGAACGGTTGCCTGTTCGCACAGACTGCTGTCAATCTCCAGAAGGCGACGGTCACAGGTTGTGAATCTAACGAGACGACTACGACAACGGAAACAACCACCGGCACGGAAACAACCACCGGCACGGAAACAACCACCGGCACGGAAACCACCACCGGCACGGA
>NZ_JBXGLH010000044.1:0-3436 GCF_056892285.1 Haladaptatus sp. HS23
GCTGAGATGGGTGGACCACTACTCACGAACTGGCGAATTGAATCAATCACGTCAGGGACCGTCACGGGAACAGATACTGAGACTGGTGAAACGCGGGAATGGGATCGAGAACAATTAATACAACGACTCGGAGCTCGTGAATTCAGTGCAGAATTAACGACATTCGACCGTGTGAGCGTGACGAAAATCGAGGAGTGGTCCGGGAGACATTCTGTTGAGGATATTGAAGAGGTGAAACCGTATGTGATCGCAATTGCGTACGGGAACAACGGAGAGAAGTTCACGCAATTGTACGCTGCAACTGAGTCAGGTGACTGGGACTCATTAGAAGTGGTACAACAAGATACAACTATTCAGAACTTTAGCGACGAATTACGAAACCGCTTCGACAACGCTGTGAAGAAGACCATCGAGGTCGAACAGCGGTATCATTAAGTCAACCCACATTTCATTCGTCTATTGGGTACCGAATATATATTCTATTCATATTTCTATTGATTAGATTCAAATCATCAGTTAAATAGCTCAAAGGGTTTTAGCCACCGAGCCACCAGCCGTAGAGTTGCTCTTGCTCCTCCGTATCCGGATGCTTCTTCGATTGGCCGTAGGTCTTGCCTTTGAGGAGTTGGCGTTCAATCGTATTCGCCGCGAGACGGAGTGCGTGGGTGGCGCCGTAGCCCTCCCCATCGGCTGTAAAGTAACCACGGTCGGTAACGAGCCGAATCCGTGCCAACACCAGCGGCACCCCTCGGCTCTTTTCTTTGTGCTCCTGGAGTTCGATACTGGCCTTGATCACGTTCATTTCACCATACTTCGAGGTCACGCTGTCGATTAACGCGGAAACGTCGTCATAGTCCATTTCATCGAGCAACTCGAGACCGAACACCTGCACGGGACGCCGTTCTTCTTGTTCCCAGGTGAGCGCCTCGATGACGTCCGTCTTTGTGATGATTCCGACCTCTTCGTCAGTCTCGGTATCCGTGACGACAAGTGAGGAAATCTCCCGGTCGAACATCGTTTCGACTACCGTATCGAGTGGTGTATCTCGCTGAACCGTCGCGACCGCATCGGACATTAAGTTCCGCACCGGCAGATCAAGCATCCGATCAGAAGTACCGTCACGTTCACCGAAGCCGCCGCGGTCACTAAACTCGTCTGACGAACCACCCTGGCTCTTGTTCCCCCCGCGTGTCGTGAATTCGATGACATCGTACAAACTCAGCATTCCTACGAGTTTGTCATCGTCAATGACTGGGAGGTGTGCGATACGTGCTTCCCGAAGCATGTTGAGGGCTTTTCCGAGCGTGGTCGTTGGGAAGACACTGATCAGCTTTGTTGTGTACGCATCGTCGACAGTCACCGCGTCGAGAAACGGGCTCACGGCCTCCAAGACGGCATCTGCAGTCACCACACCGAAGATTCTGTCTTTGTCCAGCACCGGGAGCGTCTTGGCGTTACTCCCGATCATGAGTCGTGCGACTTCACGAACATCCTCGGTTCGATCGACGGTTGGGACATGTTGCACTCGTGAACCAACTTTCGCCGAGGGTTGATTGGACGACGAGGACAGTTGTCGGCGGCTGACGATGCCGCGATACTCGTCACCGTCCGTAACGACGACGGCGTTGAGTTCCTGATTCTCGAACGCACCGGCGACCTTTGAAAGCGGTGCCCCAATGTCGAACTCGGTGAACTGTGTTGAAACTATCTCAGAGATATCCATTGTATTCTCTATACTAAGAGGGTATGTGGACGGTTATATCTGTCTCATCTTTTGACAACACGAGAGAATCGATTTTGAGAGGGGCTTTAGGGTCTCAGATTACATTCTCGATATTACCTTGACCGCATCATCCACGCTTATCGCTATTGAGGTTGGTCGATTGCATTACTATAATAGAGGGGGATTGCAAGAGTCCCCCCATTTGCAGAAAAGGACGCACTCCACCGTATTTACTAGGTTACTACCGCCACCTCTCACCGGGAATGCGGTGTGATGCTTTTTGTTGACGTCGCCGAAATGGGAGTTTGAAGAACCTCGTGATTACAACGCTGTAATTAGCACCTTCCGTTTGTGATCTTTTGAGACGGGAGTCGGACTGGAGAAATCGTTTGTCACCCAATTTATCACACCTTCCTTATAAGCATCGCTAGCCAGTCTCTACTTGTTATGAATAACAACGAAACGGAAAATGGTGAATCCCACACCCAAACAACAAACCGTGACTCTTCTCGGCCACTGCCCAGTATTCAGATTATTAACGGTGTTTCGGATGCTGCTGGCTGTTCAGTTAAGGAGCTCGCCCCCCTTTATGAAGTCATCGACCCGGATGCATTGGATCGTCTCTATGCACCAACGTATCATGGGGACATGCGCTCTAGTGGCGAAGTGACCTTCTCATACGCTGGCTACCGGATCGTGGTCGATAGTTCTGGTACTGTCGATTTAACCCCAATTGAATCGTGAAACAAGTACAGACATCCTATCAACTACCACTCAAAGAGTGATATTCCACGGTCGGTTTCCTTATGGATGGCGAAAATGGAACAATTCTGACACAAAACTCATGGGCAATCCCTTTGAGACGCCAGGTTACGCTCTCTAAGAGAGATCTCGAAGTCGAGTTACGACATATTGTTGAATATGACCGAGACTAGCTCACCAAGCGAATTAGGAGATCTCAGGCGCTAAGCCCGAGCCCCCGTCTTCAAGAAATCAGCAGCGCGAGCGAGTAGGAGGGGATACAACATCCCCAGGACTCTCCGATTTCTGGTGTGCAAACGACAGCTTTGCTCTCGTCAACGCCTGTGGAGACTGCGCTCCCCACAGGAACCATATCGGTTCCTATAAAGTATGTGTGGAAACAGGAAATCCCGCCCGCAACGCTCGAAGCACGTAAAGACGACTATCACTCGCCTACTGCTTGTCGATCGACATACAATCCTCATGAGTACTGCGCACGAGATCCTCGCCAACAGGATCGAATCCAAGCAGGCTGACTTCGGACGAGGGTTTGATAATGGCTTAGTTGTGATTGCCCGCCGGTTAATGGCGACCGGGTTGTAGCCGACACAGAATCCTGAAGTTGGCGAATGAGTGCTTAGACCGGTGTAACCTGAACAGTGCCAATCGTGAGATTGGTTGCAAGGGTGAGAAAGCATTGCGCACAGATCGTTTCGGGAGTACCGGGGGTTCCACTGCCCCTTCTGGATTCCATGAGTAGTGATTCTCGGGCCCTTGATCGACCACTCATAGCTCAACAGCACTCATCGACGCAATGATATTCACTTCAGTGGGCGCAGCGAGATACGGCTCAATCGCGTCATAGCTTGACCAGCCACCGAGCGCCATCACAATTCGCGGTGAGACGTTCGCCTCGACCAGCAGGTGATTCGCCCAGCAACGACGTAAATCGTGAGTAGACACTCGTTGATA
>NZ_JBXGLH010000045.1:0-3395 GCF_056892285.1 Haladaptatus sp. HS23
AGTATGAGTGGAAGGCGGCGAATCGAATTTCCCAGAGGCTCGCGCACTCCAGTACTGACCGAAACGCAGACAGGCTTAACTTCCGTGTTCGGGATGGGTACGGGTGTCGCCCTGTCGCTCTGGCCGCCTTAACGTCGATTCACGGAATCGAACCGTGACATGGATACCAATCATCGATGGTCCGACCAACCGATATGTACGTGCAATCCAGTATACGCCTGGACTCACACACGAGAGTGTGTATGAAACCAAATGCGGTATGATTGTGTGGCGTCGATCTGTTAGTACTCGCGGACTGAACGCCTCGTTGCCTCGGCGCGTACATCCCGAGCCTATCGAACTCGTCTTCTACGAGTGATCTCAGGTGATACTTCTTTTCCAAGTGGGTTTCGAGCTTAGATGCGTTCAGCTCTTACCCCGTGGTGCGTAGCTGCCCGGCACGCGCCCTCTCGGACGACCGGTACACCAGTGGCACCCATTCGTAGTTCCTCTCGTACTATACGAACGTTCTCGTCAAGTATCGTAACACCCCCAATAGATAGCAGCCGACCTGTCTCACGACGGTCTAAACCCAGCTCACGACCTCCTTTAATAGGCGAACAACCTCACCCTTGCCCGCTTCTGCACGGGCAGGATGGAGGGAACCGACATCGAGGTAGCAAGCCACCGGGTCGATATGTGCTCTTGCCGGTGACGACTCTGTTATCCCTAAGGTAGCTTTTCTGTCATCAATGGGCCGCAACAAGCAGCCTCATTGGTTCGCTAGACCACGCTTTCGCGTCAGCGTCCCTCGTTGTGTAGGACACTGTCAGACTTCCTTTTGCTCTTGCGCTCTTCCTCGGGTCTCCGACCCGAGTGAGGAAATCTTGGGGCGCGCTCGATATCTTTTCGAGCGCGTACCGCCCCAGTCAAACTGCCTGGCTACCGGTGTCCTCCGCCAGGAGTGAGGGTCGCAGTCACTACCGGGTAGTATTTCACTGATGCCTCGGTGATCCGCTAGCGCGGATACCTGTGTAGCGGCTCCTACCTATGTCTGCACAGTAGCGACCACGTCCCAGCGACAGCCTGCAGTAAAGCTCTATAGGGTCTTCGCTTCCCCTTGGGGGTCTCCAGACTCCGCACTGGAATGTACAGTTCACCGGGCCCAACGTTGGGACAGTGACGCTCTCATTGATCCATTCATGCAAGCCGCTACTGAAGCGGCAAGGTACTACGCTACCTTAAGAGGGTCATAGTTACCCCCGCCGTTAACGGGTCCTTCGTCCTATTGTACTAGGTGTTCAGATACCCGCACTGGGCAGGATTCAGTGACCGTACGAGTCCTTGCGGATTTGCGGTCACCTATGTTGTTACTAGACAGTTGGAGCGTCCGAGTCACTGCGGCCTGCCCTTATACAGGGCAGGCATCCCTTATCGCGAACTTACGGGACTAACTTGCCGAATTCCCTAACGTCGGTTGCTCCCGACAGACCTTGGCTTTCACCGCCAGAGTACCTGTGTCGGATCTCGGTACGATTAACACACTCGTCTTTTCACGGGCCCCAGGTTGGAATGACTTTCGCTGTCCCACCGTTCATCCGCTTCCTGCCATTACGGCTTCCACGGATTTTGATGGTTGGACCGGGCGAAGGCCCGGTTCATTCTACCCCAAGGCGTCGACTTTTAGTGGTGTTAGCACTGGAATATTAACCAGTTTCCCTATTGTCCTATTCGAATTACGGTAGGACTTAGGATCGGCTAACCCTCAGCTGATTAGCATTGCTGAGGAACCCTTACTCATAAGGTCGTCGGGGGTCTAACCCGACTAACGCTGCTACTATGGCCAGGATTTTCGATACTGAACGGTCCACACGAACTCTCGCCCGTGCTTCCACCCATCCAGAATGCCAACCTACTAGATCGCTCGATCAAGAGCGCTGCTAGGTCTCGGTGGCGAGCTTGAGCCCCGATCATTTTCGGCGCCGCAAACCTCGGCCGGTAAGCTGTTACGCTGTTCTTAGAGGGTAGCTGCTTCTAAGCTCACCTCCCGGCTGTTTAGGGCTTGCGACCACCTTCAATCGCACTTAGCTCGCACTTTGGGACCTTAACCCAGCTCTGGGTTGTCTCCCTCACGGTACACAGGCTTACCCCGCGCACCGGATTCCTCACGTCAACGGCGTCCGTAGGTTTGGAGTTTGACAGGGAGGCCGACTCCTCTCGGAGGCGGTTCTCCCAATCGGTCGCTCTACCCCACGAACTACCTTAGTGAAGGTCATGCTTCGACATGTTTCGGTTGGAACCAGCTGTTGCCGGATTCGATGGGCCTTTCACCCCTACACATAAGTCACGAGAGGGTATTGTAGGACACCAACTCTAACAGACCTCCACGTGGCTTTCGCCACGCTTCGTCTTGCTCATGCGTAGATCATCCGGTTTCGGGTCGTGTCCGATTGACTCCTCGCCCTTGAAGACGATGGCCCTCACGCAAAGCGCTGCGGCCGTATTGGTTTCCCTGTGCCTGCCCCGATTCGCGGGTTAGGCTCGCCAATCAAACACACTCCCTGGCTCGTTTTTCAAAACGTACGACAGAACATCGGCTCCCACCGATTCCTACTGCGGACTTGCGTCCGGGTCGTTTTTCGGTGGGCCTTGTATGCCCTGTCGCTCCATCGCCACCTGAGTTCAGGCCCTATTGCACCTCCCTTTTCGGGGTGCTTTTCAGCGTTCGTTCACACTACTTGTTCGCTATCGGTCTCGAGTCGTATTGAGTCTTCGCGGTCGTTGCCCGCGATATTCACAAGGGATTTCCGACCCCTGCTACTCGGGAGCTGACGCACATCGTACTGGTTCTCATTACGGGATTGTCACCCTGTTTCATGCTCCGTTCCAGGAGACTTCATGAGACGGTTCCGATGATGAATGTCAGTCCGGACACCACATTGCCCGTGAGGGCTTCGGTTTGGACTGTGTCGTGTTCACTCGCCGTTACTAGCGACATCGCGTTTGCTTTTTGTTCCTGCCGATACTGAGATGTTTCAATTCTCGGCGTTCCCCATTGCGCGAAGCAATTGCGGTGGGGATTCCCATTTAGAGATCTGTAGTTCTTCGCCTCCGTGCGGCTTCCTACAGCTTTTCGCAGCTTGGCACGTCCGTCGTCGGCGCTCGAGCCGAGCCATTCACCAGGTGGCACAGTAGCCACGTTGGAATAACTTGGATTCACTGTAAACTCACGATGTGTGAGTCCAGTGGACGTCTGGATTGCACGTACATACGGTTGTCATTGCACGACACGGTGGTCGCCGGTGCGTGCGTCGAACCCTTCCCAACCTCGTTTTCACGGGTTGGTGCATCGGTTTGTTGGGAATAGTTCGTTTCGTCGCCCACTACTTAAGGGGCACGATTCGAACCGTCCCACG
>NZ_JBXGLH010000046.1:0-2241 GCF_056892285.1 Haladaptatus sp. HS23
CGCGGTGAGACGTTCGCCTCGACCAGCAGGTGATTCGCCCAGCAACGACGTAAATCGTGAGTAGACACTCGTTGATAGTCGTCGTTTCCCGTCCCCTCGGCGGCGCGGTCGGCAGCGTTCTCAACCCAGTACTGGACGGTGCGTTTCGACCGTCCAATCAGGGGGTCACCGTCCTGAAGATCGGCCTGCTGGACGTACCGATTGATCGTTGCCTCGACCTCGACCGGTAACCATGTCTCGCGTTGCTTCCCGCCTCGGTAGCTCCCTGTCGTGTCCTTTCCGTTCGTTACTTCTAGCTCATAGTGACGGCCGTCATCCATGCGCGAGATGTTCGAGGGCGTGACGCCCAGAACTTCCGTCACGCGTAAGCCACAGTCGCCCATCAGTCGAATGGCGATTTCGTGTTCGAACGAGTCAGCGGCGCGCGGGATCGCGCGGTATTCCTCGCGACTGAGCCAGACATTGTAGGTGCCGTCTTTGTTCCGTTCCGTCCTCATTGCGTGTTAATCATGACTTTCGTGCAATATAGAGGTTGGGGACGGTGCTATCGAAATATTGAGTCGGGTGATTTCGGGAGGTTTGTGGGTTATCGATGTTTTTGATTGCACGTTTGTAGATGAACACGAAACGATGCCTTTCACGAGTTTTAACCACTCACAGAAATTGGAGTCAGTATAATCTACTAACTCAGACAGTCCTACGGAAGAGAAATTAGTGGGAAAAACCTAATATTGTCCCACAACGTATACTGATCCATGACAACGAAGACCGACGAACGCGGCCGATTATACCTCTCAAAGGATCTCCGAGCACGATATGGCGAACGATTCCATGTCGTCGAATATCAGGATCGAATCGAACTCGTTCCAGTTGACGAGGACCCACTTGAGGGGCTTCGCGAAGCGGTCGGTGATGCCTTCGAGGGCAAATCCGTTGATGAACTCCGCCAAGAGGCGCGTGATCAAGCCGTCGACGACGCGGAGAATGATGTTCGTCGAGACTGACTTTCTGCTCGCGCTCGCAAAAGACGACGATTGGTTACAAGAGCGCGCTGTCGCTGCCGTTGAAGAGTATGAAACGCTCGAAACATCACTCGTCGCGTTGGCGGAGTTTCTCGCCGTGAGCGACCGCTACGAGTTCGATCGCACACGAGCAATGGCCGACCTGCTCGATATTGTTACGGTCACCGACGAGGAAAAGCAAATCGCGTTGAAAGCCGCGAAGTATCAAGACGAGGAGGGCGCGACCGCGTTTGATGCTGTCCATGCCGCGACAGTCGAGACAAAGCGACTCGGGATACTTGCGTCCGATCACATCTATGACGATCTGGATATCGATCGCGTCGCCCTCGAGCCGCCCGAAGACGAGCGACCGTGACCCGATACACAGTGGGTGAGTTGGAATTCCGAAGTGACTACTGTCGCTTATGAAGTCAAACGACAGTGAATTTGGTCCACTTCTACATGAAGAGTGAATTAGTTGGGATCCATTTGTCTCACTGCCTCATGTTGCACTAAGCAATTGTGGACACACCCGATCTTGAGTGAAGAACAGCAACTGAAACACCGTTACTATAGAGCATAAACTGCCTACCTCATTTTTACATAGCTCACCCAAAATTATCATATATGAGACGATGGATGGCAATCGGCGGATCATTAGCCGTTGTCTGGCTTTTCATCCGTGGAATTGATCCGTACGATACCTCACCCTTCCAAATTCATGTCGCTGAAATAGTCGGTGAACTACTAATTGGGCTGAGCGTTGGATTAACGATCGCTTTCTTGCTTAGGGGAATGTATGCCAGGAGACTCCCCCTGACCGGTGTGAATTGGATTCAGCGCTTCTACTATGGGGGCGTCTATGTAGGGATCCTGAGCGTTGAAATCGTGAAATCGAATATCGATGTTGCAAGTAGAGTGCTACGCCCAACACTCCCCATCGCACCAAAAATTATCGAGGTGCCGCTTCGCGTCGACTCGGACCTCGCAATCACGATAATTGCGAATAGTATCACACTCACGCCGGGAACGCTCACGATGGATTATGTCTCGGAGCAGAATACTTTGTACGTTCATAGCATTGGCGGCGCGCCCGAAGATCTTCTCACGACTGTGAGACGGTGGGAAGAGATTTTGATTGCGGGCTTCGATTCGTGACTTCCGGGAGATCTGCACCACGGACTGCGCACAGATCGATTCGAGGGTTTCCGTGGGTTGTCCACTTCTGCTTATGGATTTA
>NZ_JBXGLH010000047.1:0-1940 GCF_056892285.1 Haladaptatus sp. HS23
CACTGCCGCTTATACTGCCCAGCGGCAGTAAATCCGCTAAATCGGCCAAATTTGCGAAATCGACCACACTGCAGTCGCACGTTCTACTTCGGTTATCAAACCAATCGCGCATTTAGAAACGCGTCGAAATCCCAGAACACAGACTATTTTCCATACGATCTCGATTATTACCTGACATACGATCTCAGATTCTATGCCACTGATCGAGCGACGACGGGGCCGTGAAGAATGGTTGCCCATCTCTCAAATCATCCGTACAATTGGCCGGTCGAATCCTTGATCCGAGTTATTGGGCCGTCTTGAATCCCTCTCGCGGTGATCGGTTTCAGCCAACGAGCTAAGGGTACCTGCTGAAAGTGACCATCTACTGGATCACAGCTTCAGTACACCCTTACATTGATTACGTCAGCACACCAAGTACAGCGTATGCCCGTACGCATCGAGGAGTTCGAAGCTGGGGACCTTCCAAGCGGCCCAAGCGTGCCTCAACAGGTACTTGGCTATCTCTATACAAACCGGGACAAAGCGTTCACCCGGTCGGAAATCGCTACCAGTATTGACGAAGATCCGAACACAGTTGGGACAGCCCTCTCACGGTTGAAACAGCGTGAACTCGTCCGACACAGAGGAGAGTACTGGGCGATAACGAACGATCTTGATCGGGTTGCAGACGCGTATGCGCTCCACACGATCACGGAACGGCTCAATCAAGACGAAGGAGCGATCGAACCTGACGAGTGGGACGCAGTCGCTCCGGACGAACCGCATCCAAGCGAGCGAGACGAATAAATGCAACCGGAACGTGGCGATGTGGTTCGAAGTTCGGACCCGTTCAAACTGGGCGAAGATAGCCAACGACCGTGGCTCATCGTCAACAACGAATCGCATCCGTTCGGCGACGAGCAGTACGTGGCTGTCGCTATCTCGACGAAAGAGTACGGTGATTCGATTCCCCTGGAGTCGACTGTCTGGAAAACAGGTGGTGTACCGTACGAATCGTTCGTCTCTCCATGGGCAGTCCACTCCCCTCGGATCGAAAATCTGGTGGCGTGGCAGGGCCGAGTCACGAAGGAATTCGTCGATCACGTCGTTGAGTCTCTCGAGACGTATCTTCGATAACGGGACAGTATGCGCTCAGAACACTACCGGGCGAGAATCGATTAGTAGGCTCGGCGGGATCGAAGCCGAACTGCCCTCATCATATACACCCGAACATTTTCATTGAATACAGAGGATGGATTGACAACCCGAGAAAAGCTCACCTGTAGAGAGCACATGGCGATACGTGAGTACGCTGAAGAACGACTTAGCAAACGCTTCCATCCAGTTTCGCCGCCCCCGTTTCGTTTATCTCTATTCTGGAACGATAACAACTTATTGCCCTCCATTCTTTTGTCGAAGTCTGTCCATTGGCAGAAAATTCGACTGTATAAATGCCGTATTTCACGATGTCCGTTAGCTCAGTTTCGGAGTGGGGCTTGACGGTCTGTTCCCACGCATACACCTCTTTCCCATCTTGTAGCACTCGGATTGAAACGTGGTGTTCTTCATCATCCATATTTTCCACAGATAAGTCATTTGCCTCTTTGTCATGGGTGTCTGTGGTGGAAGTCGGTGTGCTGGTCTGCTGACTGATAGAGGAAGGTTGGCTCACACACCCACTTCCAACACTAACTGCGAGAAGCGCAAGGAACTGTCGACGATTCATATTTTACGATCACTTCGATAGTGTAAATGTTTTCTGCGAGAACAGTAGCATGGGTGGGAAAACCGAACTCCCTATCGGGTGGGGTGAAAGATACGCGCCCTCATTGCAGCACGCCTTGACGAACCCTTGTCGAATCTCGGTTGAGAGTCTGTTCGATGATCGGATTACACTACGAACTGCCCACAGATTTCATTGAGGGTGCCGGAGTGGGTGCACTTCCGCTTATGGATTT
>NZ_JBXGLH010000048.1:0-1285 GCF_056892285.1 Haladaptatus sp. HS23
TATCATTTGATCGCGGGACAAAAATTGTGTCCAGTGAGCGAATCATTAACACAGGGATCACAAACCACGAGCAACGTCAACTCCTGTCTATTTGGATATGAAAATGATACCCCCAACTGATTAATGCTGACGTAGAGCATAGATCTGGGTAGTAATGGTCAACAATATACTAGTGCCGACAGATGGGAGCAAAGGGGCGGAACGGGGTGTCGAACACGCACTCGGGCTTGCTGAGAAGGAGGGTGCGAGACTCCATACATTGTTTGTTGTCGATGAGCGGATCTACGGACAGACTCCAGCATTGAGTAGCGACGAGCTCTTTCTTGAAGACATTCAAACTCGGGGAGATAAGCTCCTTGAGCAAATTGTTAGGAAAGCCGAACGCAGAGGTATCGAAGCGACAGCCGAGTGTGGTAGAGGCGTCCCTCATGAAGTGATTTTGAAGTGTTCTCAACAGAATGACATCGATCTGATTGTGATGGGACAACACGGCCTGTCGAAGTCGAGGTCTCTACACCCGGGAAGTTCGACTGACCGCGTGACTCGCCTCGCCACAGTGCCGGTTATTTCAGCGTGAGCCTTCGTTCGATCAAATCGACAGTCGTCCCAGGAATGTTTCATCTCTACTGATTTTATCGACGTTGCAGAATACAAGCAGTATCGCAGGTTTACAGAATCGGGAATGATTACGCTAGTGCGTTCTGTGGTGTCTACCACGTACTAAATCCAATAAGTGGAAGTGAGTCTGCCCCGGGAGTCCCAAATTAATCTGTGCGTGAAAGTTGATGGTGTCATAGAACTCTCCTCATACCTTGAGCATCTCTAGGTCAGGAACCCTGATTCACTCCTATTGAGAGTGAACGCTCCCAGTAGCTCCAACTCAACTTGTGTGTAGAATAATTCGGTTTCATACAAACTGACGGCCAGGCAGGGGAAGCGATTGTCCACGGGAAAAACTGATGTGCGTTCACATACAACCGTATACTGTCGAGCGTCGTTGCTCGGCGTCGTTAAAACAAAATAAATACGAGGTCATCGGGAATGAGTGCTCGATTGGAACTCTATCACTCACCCCGATCCCGTTTTGCTACCACCAAGCCAGCAGCGATGAGTACCCAACCAGCTACGTTCTGATTAGCTACGATGGTCGCGCCAGCGGTGATAAGCGCCACGGGTACACCGTTCGTGGGTGTTCCGTTGGCCATTTTTCGTCCGTCTTTTACAACGGACATGCGGAGGGTTTTCACGGCAATAGTATAAAACAGGGGCAGACGCTAGTTAGTAT